>NC_019684.1:1200000-1510833 GCF_000316645.1 Nostoc sp. PCC 7524 | reverse complement strand
CATACTTAGGAAAGTGAGAAACCCAATTGTATCTAGCATGGTGGTGACTAAGGGGCCACTCATGAGGGCTGGATCTAACTTGAGCCGTTTTAAGGCCATGGGCAGTAAAGTACCAAGAGTCACAGCTACTATTGTATTAGTTGCCATGACTACTCCGGCAATTAAAGCTACCCATCTTTCTTGGGGTTTAGCCCAAATTAAAGATAAGGCAAACATGGTTAGTGCTAAAACTACCGCCGTCCCTAAACCTGCGAGAATTTCTTTACGGAGAATTTTAATTGTGTCTTTGGGTGTGACTTCTCCTACACCCAAGCTGCGGATAGTGACTGTTAAGGCTTGAATGCCAACTGTGCCACCTGTGTTAGAAAATATGGGCATAATTACTGCTAACACTGGCACAGCAGCAATTACTGATTGAAAGGGCGCGATCGCACTGGCTGCACCAATATACAAAGCCATAATTCCCAACAACCAAGGTAAACGGTTGCGGATGGTGACAAGAGGTGGTGACAAAGCATATTCATCCCCGCTACCACCTGCCAATCTTTGAAAGTCTTCTGTTGCTTCTGCTTCTAAAACATCGACGACATCATCAATAGTGATAATACCGACTAATCTCTCTTCCCTGTCAACTACAGGAATAGCGATTAAGTCATAGCGTTTCATGATTTGGGCAACTTCTTCTTGGGGTGTATCAGTTTTTACCCTAATGACGCGATCGCTAGCAATATCACGAATCAAAACTTCCGGAAAGGTAAACAACAATTGTCGCAGCGATACCACCCTTACCAGCTTGCGGTTATCGTCTGTGACGTAAGCATAGTAGATGGTTTCTTTATCTTCATCCTGACGGCGGATTTTGCTCAGAGCTTCTCCTACAGTTAATCCTTCCCGCAAGCGTACATATTCTGTAGTCATGATCCGCCCGGCTGTGCCTTCGGGATAACCGAGAATAGTTGCAGTTGCTTGCCGTTGTTCGGGGCTAAGTTGGCGTAATAGCTTTTTAATAACTACAGCAGGCAGTTCATCAAATAATTCTGCCCGTTCATCAGGACTCATCGCTTCTACCAGTTGTACCACTTGGGTGTCATGTAGAGAATTGATGAGTTCTTCCTGAATTTCTGTTGGTAAATATTCAAATACATCAATTGCCTGATTTTTGTTGAGTAAACGAAAAGCGATCGCTCGTTGTTTTTCGGGCAATTGTGCAATATATTCTCCTACATCCACAGGCGGCAGCTGATTTAAATCAGATTTGAGCTGGTTTAAATCAGCAACATCAATGATTGAATTGCGAATATCCTGTGTGAGCATGATACTACCTCCTATAGTCTCCCCTGATCTGGGAGACTAACTCACCAGATCAGAGGAGGATAATACTGCCGTCTTGTGGACTTTTGTCCATAAAATCTCAAAAATTGAACTCGATATGGAATCAAGGCATTACTAAACAAATATCCTAACTCGGATTTTGCTTATCCGCATAGAAATTGTGGAAAACTACTCCAACTCTGGGCTTTCCCCACAAGGTTTGCTTTATTGCCTGAATTTTGCTTAGTTGTAGATTGTACTACTGTCAATGTCTATGTCAAGTCAATCTGAGCATGACTCAGTAAACTTCACAGAAGCGAAATATTGACAATTTTAGATTGTACCCTTGATTGAATAACCAAATGAGGATATGCGTCAAACTGATATTTTGTTTAATTATCAACTATCTTGTGAAGACTAGAAGATGATATTTATTTTGTAAGGGATAAGTCGTCAAAAGCTTCATTTTTTGAAGCTTTATATAGTTCTATCTTGTCCTTAACAGAAAATATGTTATGTATACTGAAAAGTAAAGATTAAAAAAGGTACAGACTATTAATGCAATTTAAGTAAATTTACAATAAGTATAAACGTACTTCTCTCTGACAGAATCTTTTGTGCCTCTTCCAGAGTAGGTATGTTAAATTAACAATAAAAACAGACTAGAATAATTAACATAGCAGGATTTTAGCAATATAAAAATGAAAATTCAATAAAAATACACTTTTTTTTCTTGCATTCCTCGCTTGAAATAATTCAAGCTGGTATTATGTATTAATTTTACATAGCTACTCTAGGAGAGTCTCTTTTGTTAATGTGATGGTATCATATTAAACATAATCCCAATATGGGAAAACAGATTTTAGAGTAAGGAGTGTGTATTGTAATACCATATTGTGGTACACAACAATATGAATACGGTAAATAAAATATTTTGGAGTATTGCAGTTGTCTAATCAGCTATTAATTTACAAGCACGTAGTTTCCATTTCCAAAGAGCAGCATCGCGACTGGTCGCTGAAAATGGACAATAAGTATTTCTTTACAGAACAGGTGAACTCGTTTCCCTTGCTGAGTGCTGAATTTGCTCAATCTGCATCAATCTACCCTATTGTTTTTGTTGGTACAGAAGAAACATTAATGCCAGCAGCGATTGTAGGACTTCAAGAGCAAAAAAACTTATTTATTAATGAAGCAGGAGAGTGGCAAGCAGACTATATTCCTGCCTTTATCCGGCGCTATCCTTTTGTGTTCTCTAGCGGAGACGATGGTAAAACCTTTACGCTCTGTATTGATGAAAAATTTTCCGGTTGGAATCAAACAGGCTCAGGGGAACGACTGTTCGACAGCGATGGAAATCAAACTCAATATTTAAATAATGTCATTAATTTCCTCCAGATTTATCAAGCACAGTTTCGAGTGACAGAAGCGTTTTGCCAACAGATTAAAGAACTGGATTTACTAGAACCAATGCAGGCTCAGTTTACAACCAATGAAGGGAAAAAATCTTCTTTGAGTGGTTTTTGGGGAATTAGTCGTGACAAGCTCAACAAACTCTCGCAAGAACAAGTATTTGGCTTAATGCAAACAGGCTGGTTAGAACTAATTTATCTGCACCTCCATTCTCTAAACCTTTTCTCTCAACTTGCCAAGAAAGGTACTAAGGTGTCAAATTCTGAGGCTGAATAGCTCTGAATAATTCTCAACCAATCAATCCCTATCTCTATCTATATTTAATTGCGAAGTCATGGAAAATTTCTCTAACCTCAATGCTCAGAATTTTTCCGTTTTAGATGGACTGGAAACTAGTCCTCTAGCTTTAGATGGCTTAGAAACTAGTCCTCTAGCTTCAGCAAATTCTCCACTAGGGCAAAACACAGAATTCACTCTTGTTCTAGATGAGTTTGTATCTGTGTACCCAAATAGGTTGGATCTGAGTCTCACCAGGGGAGTTTTCCCTGTAGATTACCTGAGTGTGGCGTTACCTGAGAGTCAATTGACAGAGATTACAGGTATAGATGCGTTGGTAGGGGGAGATTGGTTAGTAGGGAGTATAGATCCATTATTAGGAAGAATAGATACTTTAGTAGGGACGGATATAGATACTTTAGTAGGGACGGATTTTGAATCTCTTTCTGTGTTGAGTAAGCAAGCTTTAGATAACTATGGTGGAATTTTATTATTAGGTTCCCCTAGCACTAATGATGATACCTTTACCTTTCAACAAAGTGACTGGGGAACTACTTTAGAAATAAATGGCTCAAGCGGATTTGATACCCTGAGTTTTGCTAACCTTACCACTGCCCTAAGCTTCAGTATTTCTGAGTTTAGTTCTGGAGTTCTAGAAATTGTAGTTACAGATAGTACCAATTCTGCAAACATCAAGACGACTAGCATTGAGAAAATCATTGGTAGTACAGGAAACGATATTTTTACCTTTAATAATATTGGCAATAGTAATAATCTCTTTACGGTGGGAGATGGGGTTTTAGAGATTGATGGAGATGCTGGTGCAGACACAGTTAATTTTGCCAGAAATCTTTACCTCAATGGTGACAGTTTATCTTTAAGCGCGGAAACAATTATTGTTCCTTCTACTACTAAAATTGCAACAACAGGAGACGTTACATTAAGCGCGATCGCGACTAGCAACATCAACCAAACTAGCGATCTCAAACCAGTTGAACTCACAGCCAATATAACCGTTGATGGCACAATCGAAGCTGGAAAAGTCAAGCTAGAAGCACGCATTCACAACAACTTAACCTTCAACGCCTCAAATACATCCTTTCAGGTCAACTCCACCTCCGAAGCCACTGCGATTATTGGTTCAACCGCTACGATTAAAGCCGATAATCTAGAAGTCATTGCTGAAACCAATACTGACTTTAACGTGCAGCTTACGGATGCAACCGTTGAATCGGTAAGTTTAGGCGGTAATAGCCAGACTCGCAGCAACGCCAACTTTGCCCTGCTACAAGAGGACAACTTAGGGGATGCCTCAGTTAAGTTCTACCTTTGGGATGCTGACGATGCCAACGAATTTAATCCAACCAATCCGACCTATGTAGTCACTCACGGTTGGCAATCTGATATTAAATCAAGTGCTAATTATGACCAGCTATTCCAGTCAATTCAGGACAAAGAAGGCGGAAATGTCAATATTATCTTCGTTGACTGGAGTGATCTGGCTGGTAATCTTGACTATCCCACCGCAGCCGATGATACCCTGCGAGTTGGTAATGCCCTGGGTAGCTTTCTTGCCAATAATCTAACAGGTCTTAACCCCACCACCATCACTTTAATTGGTAGTAGTTTAGGCGCTCATGTCAGTGGTAATGCTGGGGCAAAATATCAAGAGCTTACTGGAAATTCCCTTAATCTAATTATTGGACTAGACCCTGCTGGACCAGAGTTTGAGGGCGCATTAGGTCGAGGAGAAGCAGAACGGCTCAATAGTAGCGATGCTACACGGGTGGTTGCTATCCACACCAGCGATATATTAGGTTACAATGGTACTTTGGGACAGTTAGATTTATATGTCAATCCCGATAGTATTCTGCAACCTGAAGCATCTAGCTTTATTGAAAATCATTATTATGGTTTGATATTATTAGCGCAGTTGTTGGCAGGAGAGTCTTTTGAGCAGAGCGGTTCTAGCTTTGACGACGGCAGCCTTGACTATGCTGATATCGCAGGAACTAGCCTCAGTGGAAGTATTGATGTCACCACAAATATCAAACCCATCTCAATCACTACCTATGCTGGAATTGACGGTGGTGCAACCATCAATGCTGGTGTAATTTCTGATCCAAATAGCATCTCTGTTATTGCCACAGACAACACAAACCTTCAAACCAAAATCACCACTGACACTAACATTAGTAATGTAATTGGATTTGATGCAGTCCAGAGTGACATTACTCTAGCTCGTGATACCAAAGCCTACATAGGTGACTCCTTAGTAGCCACGACAGTCGTTGGTAAAGATGGTGTCTCAGCCACCGGGGGGGTTGAGGTTTTAGCAACCGCAACAGGGAATATTACCAGCACAATTGATTCTGATTTCTTGGGTGTTCACTCAACTTCCGTGACTCAGGATGATGTAATTGCTAATGTTACCAATGTCAATCTTCAGACTAAAACTCTAGAAGTATTAGCAACCAACAATTCGAGCTACACTGCCGAGGCTAAGATTGCTAGTAACGCAGTAGTTGGTGATACCCAGGCATACATTATTGGCAGTACCGTTAATGCTGACCCAGGGGCAAATGGCGAAGCGATTACGGTTTTGGCGACAGATAACTCAAGTTACACAGCGCGATCGCGAGATTTACAGCAGCCAAATCTAGACCTCTCGTCACTGACAAGAGTAGAGTTTGGCAAAGCCTCTGCAACTAATAAGGTCATCAAAAATACTCAGGCTTACGTTTCCGACAGTTCTTCCCTAAATGCCACAAACGGCAACATCACCATCAATGCTGCCAACAGTCAAGCCATTAAGGCGGAAGCAAATGCAATGGCAATTACCGATTTCGGTTTGTTGGGAACATTAGCGAACCTATCCAGCCTCAGTCTTGGCGGAACATTTGCCTTGAACGAAATTTCCGGTGATGTTTCTGCCTACGTTCTCGATAGTAGCATTACAGCAGCAAACGGTAATCTTGGGGTTAATGCTAGTAATACCTCGTCAATTGATGCCACATCGGAAGCTACAGCCAAGGCACAAGGGGGTTCTAATACCACAGGTGCTTTTACCTTCGCCTTTAACTCAATTGGCAAGCCTAGCCCTACTGTATTACTCTCAATTGCCCCAGATAGTGCCTTTAGTCTTGGTAACTTACTCGGTAAAACCTTTGAAACTCTCACAGGAATTGAGTTAGGCAGTGATAGCGAGGTAATAGGTGCTGATACCACAGCCTATATTAAAAATACTAAGATCAACAGTGGCGATGTCACAGTCACAGCAGATGGAGCGCAACAAATTAACGCCACTGTTAGCAACATTTCAGATTCCACGGGTCAAGCGCTAATTAACAGCAATGGCACAGCTGTAGGCAGTCTGGTAGCGAGTAATCAGGTTGCCAGTGCCGCCCTCGCTTTTGTGGAAGATGCGCTGGATGCAGACGGCAAGAAACTGGAAGCAAAAGGAACTCTAACGGTTAAAGCAACTGATCGCGCTGGTATCTTCTCCAATAGCAAGATTGTCACTTCCCAGGTAACAACCAATACTGGAGGCATTGATGTTCTTAATGATGGTGCTGCTGCCCTGATTCCTCTGTTTGGCAACCCAACTTACACCACAGCATCTTTAACACCAGGTAACTCAACAAAGATAATAAACTTTGGTGATACTGTTTCGCTGTCAATGAACTTTGACAAATCTCTCGGTGAATCAGGACGTACTTACACCTATCTGGGGGAAAATGGTTACACGGCTGATCTGCTAACTGAAAACTACAACAATCTCGACCTGTGGAAAGAACTTCTGGCTACGCAGATTCAAAACGATGGCATGAATCTGAGTGATTCTAACTCTGTTGCCATTGGGGGGATGGTAGTTCGCAATGAAGTTGATGGGGGGGCTACTGCTTATATCAAGAATGCAGACATTGGAGCTAATACTGTTAACGTTACCGCCAGGGAAGAGGCAGTTATCCAGGCAGTAGCAGATGCCACCGCCCAATCTTCTGGGGGTAGTGCCTTTGGTACAGGGAAATCTATCGCTGGCAATGGCACAATTGCCGTCAACAGTGTTCTCAGTGACGCGATCGCCTACATTGAAAATAGTGAGGTGATAACCACTGGTGATATTGAAGTTAAGGCAGAAAACACAGCCCAACTAGGGGCAGAGACTAAGAGTGCAATCAATACAGGAGCAGATGCCTATGGTGTAGTTCTGGCATTTAATACCATTGGCTATCAGTCCCAGAATCTCCTCTATGACACCTTGGATGCTCTGTTCGGATTAGCCCCCAATGAATTTGACTACGAAACCACTGACACGCCAGACCTTTTACAGGAAAATGATCGCGTTAAAGTGGGTGATATCATCTATCGCTACGAAGGCGGTGATGTCGCCAATCCAGACTTATCTAACAGCGCCCAAAGTTACGCCACTAGTCTTTTGTGGATTCCCGTCTTACCTGTCTTTGGCAACGAAGAACCAGCAAAAGTTGAAGCATATATCCGCAACTCCGATATTTCCACCGATGGAAATCTCACCGTTACCGCCAATTCCCTGGCGCAGATAGAAGCCCGCACCAGCAATAGTGCTACCGCAGCAGCATCTGCGCTCTTCGGGGCGAATGCCATGACCATGAGCGGTGTACTTGCCAGTAACAAAGTTAGTTCAGAAGCCACAGCATTCATCGACAGTGGTGAGAACGCTACAAACACCGTTGACATTAAAGTTGCTGGGAATCTCACCATCTCTGCGGTAGATGATGCTGCCATTGACGCTACCACGAACATGGTAGCAGCAGCCTCCAAGAAAAATGACCTGGGGCTAGGGATCATCAATGATCTCTTCAATACCTTGACCGGGGATTACCAATACACCAGCAACTCAGGCACACAAGGTTTAAGATTTGGCGACAAAGTTCGCCTTGATGATGTTGACGCTACCACTAAGAACGCCCCCAGTGTCATTACCCAAGGGGATTGGATCGAACTCTCCTCCGACGTGGGGAATGGGAAGGAAGGGCAAATTTACGAATACTTGGGAAATACCGACATCAACGGCACTAGCTTGCTGGGTAAAGTGGACTTTAATACCGATGTTGATTTCACTGATGGGAACTGGCGTTTAATTGCAGGTAAGGCAGGTACAGTCTATCAATACATGGGAGCAGGGGGAAGCACAGAGGACAATCGCAATCTCGCTACCGAAGACTACAACAATTTTGAGTTTTGGAAAGAACTGAGCGAGAACAATGTCATCCCCTCCTCAATCTCCACCGCTATTCTCAAAGATAACAAGCTCGATCCTGGAAAAGCGAAAAGCTTCTATGGCGTAGTTGCCCGCAATGACATTGATAGTGATGTTGTAGCCTACCTTGATCATGCCGTTCTGGCAACGCCAAACGATGTTAATAGTGGACTGGCAAATGTCGTCATCAATGCCCTTGAATCAGTCTCCCTGAGAGCCATTGATACCAGTGTTATAAGCTCCGTCTCCAATAGTAAAGGGGGAGTGCTGACCAATAATCAGCTTCGCAGTAGTGCTGATGCCTATATTACCAACAGCAGTATTCAGCAAGCAGGTGGTGACGGGGAAGTACGAGTTGAAGCTACTAACGTTTCTGCCCTAGAAGCAACTTCTTTAACCAGATCTAAGGGTGAGGAATCAGTCGGGGTTGTCGTTTCCTTCAACACATTAGGTTGGGAAGCTTCCAATGTTCTCTTCCAAGCCATAGATTCCTTGCTGGGGAGAGAGCTACTAACTGGGGAAGATCCAGCAAGAGCTTATGCTTACATTCAAGATTCCACCGTTACTGCTGACGGCGACTTGCACGTTCTAGCAGATTCTAGTGCGATCATGAAGGCGACAACGGGCAATGAACAAGCCTCTACCCCTACCAATTCTTTCTTGATCAACACTGCCTATGGTAAAAAAGCGATGGCAGCCGGGGGAATGCTCGCCAGTAACAAGGTAAGTAGTGAAGCTCAAGCTTGGATTGACTACTCTAACGATTACACTGGTTCTCGCACCGTTACAGTTGGTGGCACAGTTGAAGTCTATGCCCAAGATAAAGCTGGAATTGTTGCGGATAGCCGCTTGGCGGTAGATGCGATCGCTACGAATAATCTTAATGCTTTGGTTGATGTGGCGGTTGCTCTGGGTGCAAACGACTATAAATACACCACAGCATCAGGTTCTGTCACTGTGGGTGAAGATGCTGATCCTAATACTAAAAACCTGCTAGTAGGCGATCGCGTTCGTCTCGCAGAGGGCAGTGTTTACGAATTCCAGGGTGGAACATCTGGAGAATCAATTGATTTAAGTCAGGAAAACTTCAACAGTTCTCGCTGGGAAAAAGTCAATCTTGGCGTTGAAGATTTGGGGCTAAACATTGGTAACTTGAGTGCCTCCGATGCTCGCGCTTACGGCGGTTTGGTGGTACTCAACGATGTTCGTAGTGATGTGGATGCCACCATTAGAAATACAACGGTGAACGCTAGCGAAGTCATCGTCAAAGCGGTGGAGAATGCCAAACTCCAAGCATTTATGGAAAGCTCTATCTCAGCATCAGGAGGGAGTGCCTTCAAAGAGCTAGGAGAAGGTAAGGTTTTTGCAGCTAATGGTTTAATTGCCACGAATATTGTTCAAGCCCAAGCCGATGCAGCCGTCTCTGGAGGGTCAGTAACCACAACTGGAGATATTACCGTTGCAGCGATGAATACCTCCGGTGTGGATGCCACCATTAATGCTGCTACCCTCTCAGGAGACACCGCCTTTGGTGCTGTCGTCGCCTTAAATACACTGGGTTGGGAAGCGAGTGGAGTCCTGCTAGGAACGGTAGAAGCTTCGATTGGCGATCCCCTTGTTTCCGATATCTTTGGCTTAGATACTGGCGCAAATGCAACCGCAACAATTACCAACGTTTCCTTGGATATAGGAGGAGAGGTTAATGTTTTAGCGGATAACGCTGCCAAGATGAATGCTACCGTTAGCAATGCTGCTAGTTCGGCAGCCTCAGCCCTCTTCGATGCTGGCGGTAAAGCTGCTGGCGGTATTGTAGCCAGTAACAAAGTTAAGAGTTCAGCCACTGCCCTCATTAACAACGAAGATTTAACCTTTGACCCCAATACTCCTAGTGTTGATGCAGGTGACAATATCCTCGTTTCCGCCGTTGATAACGTAGAGCTTTACTCCAATGTCAAATTAGTTTCATCCTCAATCACCACCAACGATGGGGGAGCTAGTGTCCTTGATGAGCAGATTAGTGACGCTCTAACTGTGGACTTTGTAAGCAGCGAAGGGCAACGGAATCTAGAATACGGCGATCGCATTCGTCTTGCCAATAATCACACAGCCGGGGGTAATGCTGGCAGTGTGTATGAATATATGGGTAAAGGTGGAAATCCAGCAGACACTCGCAATCTCACTACCGAAGACTTCAGCAATACTGACTACTGGAAAGAAGTCTTAGAAACCCAACTTATTCCCCAAGGAAACAACTTTACTCCTTCGGACTCCCAAGCAGTCGGGGGTGTGGTAGTTTTCACTGAACTGGATAGCACCGTAGAAGCAGCCATTAAGAATACAGTGGTTGAAGCCGATGGAGATATCAAGGTTTCAGCCACTGAGAATGCCCTCATGGAAACCATTGCTGACACTACTGTGGAATCTTCTGGGGGCGATATCTTTGGGAGAGGAAAGTCCCAAGCTTACAACGGCATCATCGCCACCAATGTCCTGCTGACTAAAGCCGATGCCTATATTGATAATGCTGAGGTTACGACCAAGAATGGGGGTAATGTCATTATTGATGCTGTTAACAACTCTCAAATGGATGCCCAAACCCTGGCTGCCACGACATCTGGGGCTGATGCAGTGGGTGTTTTGTTGGCTTTCAACAGCATGGGCTATGACTCCCGCAACCTTCTCTTCAATACCCTTGATTCTCTCCTTGGTCTCTCAGAATTAACTGATGAACTTGAAGGGTTACTGGTTGATTATGACCTGAATGATGGCATATCTGAACCCGTTAATCTCAATGATGGGGATTGGGTGAAGCTAATAACAGGGGAAGTATATCAAGCAATCGGCGATCGCACCAACGTCAATCTCAATAGCGAAGATTACAGCGATCGCGCTCACTGGATTGAAGTCAAATCCCCCTTCGGTAACGAGATTCCGGCTCGCGCCCAGGCTTACATTCGAGACACTAATGTTGACTCGGCGGGGGATATTATCGTTACAGCAGATGCCACCGCACAACTCAATGCCACAGTGAGTAATGATGCCACAGCCAAAGCAGCAGCCTTCTATGGTGCTAATGGCATGAGTGGTAGCGGAATTTTGGCCAGCAATAAAGTCAGTGGACTCGCCAAGTCCTTTATTGAATTTACCGCCGAGCAAGGCACAATTCAAGCAGAAGGTAGTGTCAGTGTTCTGGCAGATGATGCTTCGGGGATGGATGCCTTCACTTCTTTAGGCAACACAGCAACCAAGACGAATCAGTTAGGGGCTAACCTACTCAATGACTTGGTGAATAATCTCAAGTCTGAGTACCAATACACTACTAAGTCTGGAACTCAGGATCTGGTTTTCGGCGATAAAGTATTTGTAGCTTCTGACTATGGCTTACCTGATAATGCAGTTGACCCAACCCAAGAAACCGTAGGTCAACTCTTTACGTTTATGGGAGCAGATGAGAGTAGTGTTAATTTAGAGAGTGAAGATTTCAGTAACTTCGAGCGGTGGAAAGTTGTTAACGACGATAACCTCATTCCCTCCAAGGTCGCTGAAGCAGCAGTTAAAGCTTTTGGCAAAAGCATCGGCACAGGTAAGAGCTACTACGGGGCTGTGATTCGTAATGATGTCCAGGGGCAGGTGGTAAGTTACATCGACAATGCGGATGTTGATGCAGCAGGTAATATTGTGGCTGACTTGCTCAGTAGTGAGACAGCGAATGAGCTAAAGGTAGGAACTAGGGTTAAACTGACAACTGATATTGGTGCAGCCAAGGCTGGGGAAATTTATGAGTATGTGGGTGAAGAGCGCCTTGAGGCAATTAATTTAACCACTGAAGACTATCGCGATCGCAATCTCTGGCGTAAAGTCAACGCCATTGAAGTCAGCGCAGTTGAAGCTGCCACCATGACTGCCTTTGATCAAAGTATTACCCAAGCCAATAATGAAGCAATCGGAGGTTTAATTACCACCAACCAACTTCAGGGTCAGGCGATCGCCTACATTGAAGATAGTGAAATCACCACCCTCAACACAGGTGATGTAGTGGTCGATGCCCAAAACGTTGCGAGTCTCGATGCCACATCCCTTACCCAATCCAAAGCCAGCCAATCTATCGGCGTTGTTGTTGCTATTAATACCGTTGGTTGGGATGCCAGCAACATTCTCTTCCAAGCACTAGATGCTTTACTCGGAGATACCTTACTCACAGGACTAGTCGAAGACAAACAAGATGGCGCTCGCGCCTTCATCCTCAATTCAGCAGTAGACGCAGCCAGAAATCTTAGTGTCACCTCTGATGCTAGTGCTATTCTCAATGCCACAATCGGTAATGAGCAGGTATCAAACACCACCAACAGCTTCTTAATTAATGCCAAACATGGTAAAAACGGCATGAGTGCCAGTGGGACTCTAGCGAGTAACCGCGTTAAGAGTGAGGCGAAAGCCTACATTGATAACTCTGAAAGTGGTGACATCGTTGAAGTTGATGGAACAATCATCATTGCAGCACGAGATGAAGCTCAGATTGATGCCAATACTAAAGTTGCTACCCAAGCAATTACCACTAACACCCTCAGCGATGTAGTCACGCTCCTTGGCAACCTCTTACCTGATGGATATTCCTACACTACCGCATCTGGTGAAATTAATTTACTCAATTCCTCTTCAGATACAGCATTATTTAACGCCTTAACAAATACAGGCTTTGATCGTACCATTTCCAACACTGAAACCTTAGTTGATGCTCTCAAACAAGGATTCCGAGTCAAACTGCAAGAAGATATTAATGGCGGTAGCAGTGGTGAGATTTATGAGTATATTGGTGTTGATGTCAATAGCCCTGTAGACCTATCTCAGCAAAACTACGGTGATATCAACCTCTGGCAACGACAAACCAAACCCCTTTTCGTGGGCGATCGCGTTCGTCTCGGCGCTAACTACCAAGGACCCAATGGCGAAGACTACGGTGATCCAGGGGCAGTTTACAAATATGTGGGTCAGGAATCATCTCCAACCCCAATTGACTTAGGGAAAGAGGACTACACCAATACCAACCGTTGGCAAAAGATCACCGGAGGGGCTGACGATATTAATGATAGCTACCCCAACTTTGGCAACCTGACTGCCTCAGATGCCCGCGCCTACGGCATTTTGGTAGTTGTTAATGATGTACGCACTGATGTTGAGGCTTACATCAAAGGAACAACTATCAATGCGGGGGAAGTAAAAGTTCAAGCCATCGAAAATGCTACCATCCTCGCCTCCGCCGATAGCAACGTCACCGCTTCTGGTGGTAGTGCCTTTAAAGAATTAGGGGAAGGCAAGGTAATTGCCGTTAATGGCAATATCGTCACTAATCTTGTACAAAGTCAGGCAAATGCCTACATCCTTGACAGCGAGATCACAACCACCAATACCGGAACAACTGGCGACTTAACGGTTGATGCCCAAAACACCTCCGCCATTAATGCTACCCTCCTCTCCACCACCGACTCTGGGGACAAAGGTATTGGAATCACCCTTGCCTTCAATACCCTGGGTTGGAAATCTCAGAATGTTCTGTTTAACACTGTAGAGGCACTTCTCGGCGATCCGTTCATTTCTGGTGCGTTAGGAGGTGAAAACCCTTCTGAAGCGAAAGCCTTTATCAAAAACAGTTTTCTAGATATTGCTGGTGATTTAGCAGTCACGGCTGACAATTCTGCTCAACTGAATGCCACCGCCAGTAACGCCACTAAATCAGCAGGTTCAGCCCTCTTTAATGCCTCCAGTAAAGCCTTCGGCGGACTCATCGCCATGAATAAGGTAAACAGTGGCGCGAAAGCCTACATTGAAACAACGGCAGACCAGCCTGTCCTGGGAGCAGATGCTGATGAAGTAATTGTTGGGGGGACTGTAATCGTTAAGGCTGAGGACAATGCTGGGATTTACGCCAATACCAAGATTGTTGCTTCCTCCGTCACCACTAACGACGGTGGCATTGGTGTTGCGAGTGAAACTGTTAATGATTTTGTCCCTGCTGACTTTAGCACCGACGAAGGCACGGTTGATATTAAATTTGGTGAGCGGGTACGGTTGTCTGATAGCTATGACAGTAATTTAGGCAAACCGGGCAGTGTGTATCAGTTCATGGGGACAAATGAAGCTGGGGAAAACCTCGACCTCAGTACCCAAAACTATACTGATGCTGGCTTCTGGAAGCAAGTCCTAGAAACCCAACTGTTCCCAGGGGGAATTAATTTTGATGAATCTAACTCTGCTACAGTCGGGGGTCTGGTAGTCCTCAACGACCTGCGGAGTAATGTGGAAGCTCGCATTGAGCGCATCACTGTGACGGCTGCCAGTATAGATATTGATGCGATTGAAAATGCCACCATTCAGGCAACAGCAGACAGTACAGCAATATCTTCTGGGGGTAGCAGTTTCACAGGTCAAGGTGATTCTCTGGCGGTAAATGGAGTCATTGCCACCAACGGGGTATTAAGTTCTGCCCAAGCCTTTATTCAAGACAGTGATGTTACCACTACGACAGGTGATGTTACCGTTGATGCGAACAATACCTCAACAGTTGATGCCAAAACCTTGAGCGCGACCAATGCAGGAGCGAAGGGTGTGGGCGTGACCTTAGCATTTAACCAAATTGGTTGGGACTCTCAAAATTGGCTGTTTAATGCCATTGACACAATTCTTGGTGATCCCCTCATTTCTAATGCCTTTGGCAATCAGAATCCGGCTTTGGTTCAAGCTTATATCCGCGATACGGATATAGACTCGGCGGGTGGAATTCATCTATCAGCCATCTCCACTGCCAGCGTGAATGCAACAGTAACAAACGAAACCGAGACAGCAGCTTACTCCTTTGGGGTAGGAAATGGCGCAGATAGTTTGGCCGTTGGTGTGGTCATTAGTCAGAATTTGGTTAATAGTCAGGCTCATGCCTTTATCGACACCACAGACACTACAGGGGTTCAAAATGATATTGATGCCAAGAATGGGAATCTCACCATCCTGGCTGAAGATAATGCGAGTATTATCAGCAATAGTAAGTTAGCTGCTATTTCCTCTACCACCAACGATGGTGGGCTGAGTTTGCTGACCCAATTCGTTGATAAGTTGGCAGGAGAATACCAATTTACTGACCGCTCAGGGACGCAAGAAGTAGGCTTTAGCGATCAGGTTCGCATTGATGATGTGGATTACAATAGTTCCACCAGTGATCCAGCAGAAGTTGTTGCAGGCGATCGCATCAAAATTGATTTTAATCTTGCTGACGGTACGGCAACTCAAGGGCAAGTTTTTGAGTACATCGGCACTTCACCCCTGACTACCCCAGACTTAGATAATCTCGGTGCAAATAACTACAATAATACCGCCCTCTGGAAAGAAGTGAGTTTTACCCCAGGCGGAGTCTATCAATTTATTGCGGATGAACTCTACGCAGATGATGAGGTTGACTATCTCAGTACCGATGGCACTGTAGCTGCTATCGAGTTAGGCGATCGCATCAAAGTCAAAGCCAACAACGGTGATTCTCAAGTTGGCGAAGTTTATGAATATCTCGGCACTATCAGCCAAAAAAATCTTGACCTCTCTACCATTGACTTTGCCAACGATATTCTCTGGAAACTTATTGATACCGTCACCCTGGATCTTAGCAGCGAGGACTTTAGCAATACCTCACGCTGGCGCGAACTATCCACCGTTGACCTACGACAAACCATTCCAGGGGTTAGCTTTAATCTTACCAACTCTGACTCCTCCTCCTTTGGCGGTCTGGTTGTCCGCAATGATGTCCGCAGTGATGTAGACAGCTATATAGACAACTCCGATGTTGATGTCGCTGGTAACGTGCAGCTTGATGCCTTAGAAACCGCCACGATTTTCGCCCAGGATGAAAGTACCGTTACCTCTAGTGGGGGCAGTACCTTTGGTGGTGGAACTTCCCTAGCGATTAACGGCGTGATTGTCACTAACCTAGTTCTAAGTGGTGCTGATGCCTACATCACCAATAGCTCTGTCGATACAACGAGTAATGGCGATGTGATCCTCAATGCAGAGAACACTTCCGATATTGATGCCACCGTCAACAGCATCATCAAGTCTAACGGAACTTCAGTTGGGGTAGTTCTGTCCTTCAACACCATCGGCATTGCTTCTCAGAATATCCTTTTCAATAGCATTGATACCCTCTTTGGTACTGATATTGCCAATGAACAGCCAGCAACGGTTAAGGCTTATACCGATAACACCAGCATTAACGCTGCGGGGGGCATCAGTGCCACAGCAACCCTCAATGCCAATATCAATGCCAGCGTTGAAAATGCGGCTACAACTATTGCAGCCAGCTTTGGCGACAATAAAGCTATTTCAGTGGGAGCGATTGTTTCCCTCAATAAACTCAGTACCTTCGTTGCAGCGTCCCTTGATGGGAATGGTACAAAGTCATTAATTGCAGGGAATGGGGACATTATTGTTGGTGCTAGTGATGAATCTCAGATTAATTCTGAAGTAAAAGCCACATCCATCGCCGTGGCTGCGGGGGTTGGGTCTGGAACTTCGGTTTCTGTGGGTTTGAGTGTTAGCCGGAATGAGATTCGCAATGTCCTGCAATCCTTCATTACTGATGCCACTTCCGTTCAGGCTAATAACGGCAGTATTGTCGTGAGTGCGAATGAAGCAGCCAGCATTCAGGCTACTTCCCGCGCTGTTGCTGTAGCCTTATCGGGTAGTCTCTCCGATAAGTCAATTGGTGTGGCAGGAGGCGGTGCAACGGCAGTTAACGTGATCTTAGGCGGAGCAAATGCCTTCATTGCCAACAGTCCCAATGTAAAAGCAGGTAGAGTTACCGTCACCACAACAAATAGTGCTGATATTGACGCTACAGTTGGCGCGATCGCGGTAGGCGTTACCCTGGGATCAGATAGTGCTACAGCCGTCGGTATTGGAGTCTCCTATGCCGAAAACCGCATGGGCTTTAGCGACATCATTACCCGCACACCCTTAGACGTTCAAGCGTATATCCGCAACTCCCAAGTCACTGCCCCCAATGGCGTTACTGTCTCTGCCACCTCAACCGCTAATATTAACGCCACCATTAACGCCACCACCGTTGCCGCAGCCCTGAGTGGTGGTAGTGCTACCTCAGTATCTGCTGCGGGTCTCCTCACATTTAACTATGTAGCAACGGCAGTTAAAGCCTTCATTGAGGGTGATACCACCACAGTCACCACCACAGGCACAGATGTCGTCGTTACCGCCAGTGACCAATCAAAAGTAAGTGCCGATGCTCAAGCCGTCTCTATTGGGGCTTCCATATCGGCTTCTAGTAGTGCCGTTTCCGCAGCAATTGGTCTTTCCCTAGCCTTTAATACAATTGATAATGAAACCAAGGCATATATCAAAGGGGTTGGTACTCTCTTAACCAGTGGTGGGGATGTGAAAGTGAGTGCCACCGACACCGCCACCATAGAAGCCGTCTCCGTTGCTGCTTCTTTAGCAGCAGGGGTATCCCTCTCTGGGACTGGTGTTGCTGTGTCTGGAGGTGGTGCAGTTGCTCAGAATGTCATCCTGAGTAAAACCAATGCTGATCTAGAAGATAGCGTCCTTGGCTCGGCTGTTAACCAGGTTGGGGCGGTTGACCTCGATGCCAGCAGTGATGCTGAAATTTCAGCCATTGTCGGGGCTGCTTCGGCTGCGGTGGGTATCGGTGCAAGTACAGGGGTTGCCGTTTCCATTGGGGTGTCGGTAGCACGCAACTTTATTGGTTATGGTCTAGATAACGATACATCTGCCGATATTAACTCTGATCAAAATCCCACTACTCTCACCACAGGAACGCGAGTCAAGATTGTTAATGGACCTCGCAGTGGTGACGTTTACCGCTATCTTGGCTCTGACTTAAGCGATGGCGCAGGTATTGATCTCGATACTCAAAACTACGGTGATACTAGCGTTTGGGAACAGATTAACCTCAGTGATTCAGCAGCCCAGGTACAAGCCACGATTACCAACACCAGTATTAATGCCTCTGGTGCATTAACAGTGGATGCGGATGCAGAACAAACCATTGATGCCATTGTGATTGCTGCTTCTGCTGCTCTTTCAGGTGGTGGAAATACTGGGGTTGCGGTGAGTGGTGCAGGAGTTTACGCCGAGAATGTTATTCAGTCGGTAGTAAAAGCAACGGTAAATGGTGACGGTGCAACAGGTATCAAAGTTGATAGTTCCAGCCTCACGGCTACGGATGCTTCAAGCATTGAAGCAATTGCCGGGGCTGCTTCCCTAGCCGCCTCCGTTGGTGGAAACACAGGGGTAGGGGTTTCGGTGGGACTCTCCCTTGCCTTTAATGAGATTGCCAATGATGTCGAAGCCTCGATTAAGAATGCTGATAATGGTTTCGAGACTACAAGCGGTGATGTTACCGTTAGTGCCACCTCTCAGGGACGACCAGTATTTAACGCCAGTACTTCTGAATTGAGTAATGCGGGGTTGAGTTTTGCCCAATTAGATGATGTAGCAAAAGCGGATGAAGATAACCCTGATAACGCGATCGCGGAAGATACCATAGACCTCATAGCTGATCAGGCAATCCTAGCCAAGATTCGTTCCCTCTTTACCTCTCAAGGAAAAACTCTTTCCTTTAACGATACCGTCGGCACAGAAGCCAAATACACCACAAATGAGGCAGAAAGTCAAGATCTGCGGCAAGGGGATACAGTTAAAATCACCGATGATTTCACTGGGACTGGTCAGAAAGGTCGAGTTTACCGTTATGTCGGTAGCGATCGCAATAACATTAACCTCAGTAATGAGAACTACGGCAATACTAGCAACTGGGTCTTAATCGACAAACTCAAAGTCACAATCCTTGAAGAAAATCAACGCTGGGCGGTAGTTGATCCTGATGGCACAACGTACATTCTCAATCGCAACGGTAATTCTCTAGAGGTGACTCAGACCAACATTAACGCCATTTCCGCAGCAGCATCACTGGCTGCTGGCATTGGCGGAGGTAACGGGGTTGCTGTCTCAGGTGCTGGAGCAGTGGCTGAGAATGTGATCCTCAGTACCACCAATGCCACTATCGACAGTAGCGATGTGATCAGTGCCGGGGATGTCGTAGTCAGTGCAGCTAGTAACTCAACTATTCAATCTACAATTGCTGCTGCTTCTCTCGCCATTGGTGGAGGTGGTAGTGCTGGTGTTGGAGTATCCATCGGAGTTGCCGTTGCCAGAAACTTCATCGGCATTACACCAGGTGGAAGCGATCGCATCTTACCGGAAGTAGGAGCGACAATTAAAAATTCCAGCATTGACAGCGTAGGTAACTTATCCCTCAATGCCATTGGTTCACAAACGATTAATTCTATCGTTCTGGCTGGTTCAGCCGGGGTAGCAGTCGGGGGGAAAGCCGGGGTTGCCGTAAGCGGTTCTGGTGTTTTCGCTGAGAATGAGATTGATGTGGATGTCACCTCTGCCATTGAGGGCGATCGCGCTATTGACACAGCCGGTGGCGTGACTGAGGGAATTCGCGCTCATGCTATTTCTATCACCGCTCAGGACGTTTCTGAGATTAACGCGATCGCCGGTGCTGTTTCCCTGGCAGCCTCTATCGGTGGAAAGGCTGGAGTTTCTGTGTCCGTCGGGGTTTCCCTTGCCAAAAATACCATTACTAGCTCTGTAGAAGCCGCAATCCTCAATGCTGATAATGGAGTGCAGACCACTGGGGGCGACATCACCATTGCGGCGGTGCAGGCTGGATCTATCGCAGCAACTTCCAGTGCTGCCTCATTAGCGGCTGGTTTAGCAGGTTTAGCTGGAATTGCGGTTAGTGGTGCAGGTGCTGAGGCAACCAATATTATTCATGCTAATACCAACGCATACATTGATAGCAGCACAATTGAAAGTGCGGGGAACGTTGACCTAGATGCTAATAGCACCTCCACCATTGATGCCACCATCATCAGTGCAGCTTTCTCTCTCGCTGTTGGCGGAATCGCAGGAGTCGGGGCTTCCATCGGTGCTGCTCTAGCAACTAACAAAATTGGCGACGGGACAGAAAATACAGGACAGGTACAGGCATACATCGAAGATTCCAGTATTACCAACGCAGATGCGCTAACCATAGACGCAGTAGCCAATCAAGAGATTGACGCTCTAGTTCTGGCTGGGTCTGTAGCCATTGCTGGAGGTACGGTGGGAGTGGGTTTAGCAGGGGCTGGTGCAAGTGCTAGTAACCAAATTGCTGCAAATATTGGTGCTTATATTGATGGTGATGGGACTGAAGGAATTAGCGTTGATAGTGTCACCATTAACACTGATGATACCTCCACGATTACGGCTAATACTGGATCTGCTGCGGTAGCTGCTTCCTTTGGTTTAGCAGGTGCTTCTATTGCAGTGGGTGCAGCAATTGCCACTAATACTATTAATAACCAAGTCGAAGCGTACATCCAGAATGCTGATGAACTGACTGCCTCTGTCGGTAACATTACAATTACCGCCGACGAAATTGCTAATATTACCGCCTTAACCGCAGCAGCAAGTGTTGCTGTCAGTATCTCCATTATCTCCGGCGGAGCAGGGGCGTTGGCTGTTACCGAAGCTATTAACACTCTAACTACTCACGTTACCGCAGCAATTGCAAACAGCACCGTTACCGCCAATGGCGAGGTGAAAGTTCAAGCTCAAGATACTTCAACAGTAGACTCAGAAACCATTGCTTTTGCAGGATCTGGAAGTTTCGTTAGTCTCTCGGCGGGAGTTGTCCTCGCACAGAACGAAATCGGTAATAATGTCACTGCACATATCACTAACTCCACAGTTACCGCAGAGGCAGAGGGCGATATTTCCGTAATCGCCACCTCTACTCCCACCATAGAAACCCTCAGTGAAGTTGGGGCAGTTGCCCTTGGCTTTGGTGGGTCAGGTGCTGGCGGAAGTGCTGAAACAATTATCAATGGCACCACTGAAGCTTATGTTGATAGCAGTAATTTAACAGCAATAGACAACGAGATTATCGTTAGTGCCGACTCTACCACCACTGCCAAACCCGAAATCAAAGGCTTATCTGTAGGACTTATTGGCGTTACGGTGATGGAATCCCAAGTCACCCTTGATGGTGAAACTCGTGCCTACTTAACCGGAACTTCCACTGTTGATGCTAATAAACTAGATATCCTTGCCGAAGATCAGGTCACTGCTACTCCAGTCACAGAAATCGGAGCGGGGGGTGCAATTACGATCTCAACTACCAAATCTACTGTTAATATCACCCGTACAACCGCAGCTGAAGTAAGTTCTGGCGCAGATATTACTCTTACCAACGGCGACCTTAATGTGTTGGCGACGGCTGATATTTCCGGAACCACAAACACTTCTAGTAAGACCTTCTCTGCTGCTGACATTGCGGTTAATACGGTGGATACCACACTGAACAACACCACTCGCGCTGCGATCGCATCAGGAGCAACGGTACGCTCGGCACAAGGTGCAGTCAAGGTTGATGCTAATGCTACTAACCAAGCAGAGTCGGAAATAGAGAGTCTCGGTGTGGGTTTACTCTTAAAAGTGGGTACAAGCAATCCCACAGCTACGGTTAATAGTATTACAGAAGCCCTCATTGATGGGGTCGTAACTGGCATTACTGCTGATGGTAAAGCGGGTAACGTCACCATTAACGCTACAGCCGTGGATCAAGCTGCTGCTGGGGCAAAAACTGCGGGCGGTGGTTTGATTTCTGTTGGGGTTGCTAATGTAGCTGCCAACATCACATCTACTGTGAGTGCCTTCGCCGGAGGAACAATCCAATCAGCTAATAATATTCAAATAACTGCCATCTCTCAAACTGATGCAGATGCAGATTCTGAGAGTAGTTCTGGTGGTGCAGTTGACGTTACTACGTTAAATGCTACTGCAACCAGTAACCCCACCATTCGTGCTGATATTGGCTCGAACGCGATTTTAGAAGCTGGATTAGGGGTTGTGGTGAATGCTGTTCATGGTCAAGATCCACCTACCTTCTCCGACGGTAGTTTTAGTGCCACAACAGGAGTTAATTCCAGCAGCAATACAATTACCTTTGCTAATAATCATGGTTTGCTTACAGGGGATACCGTTACTTATAACCAAAATAGTCAAACCACACCAGTCGGAGGTCTTACAGACGGACGTGAGTATGGGATTATCAAATCCAGTGATCAAGCCTTCCAACTAGGGACAATCTTCAACTCCCTTGACTTTGAAGACAATCCTGTTATTGATGTAGACAGAGATACGATTAACTTTTCAGGACGGCATAACCTCCAAGATGGCGATCGCGTTATCTACACTGCCAATGAAGCCATCGTCGGTGGCTTAATCAGTGGCAAGACCTATGAGGTGAGATACATTAATGACACCACTATCAAACTCATTGACCCTGATAATCCCCCTGCCACTGCCCAGAAATTCTCTGGCAATAATATTAATGTCGGAAGCGATACTACTATTATCTCTCTTGATAATCACAACTTCAGCGACGGACAAGCCATAACTTATCGCGCTCCGAAAGCCACAGTGTTTAGCTCTCCCTCGATTGATGTTACTGGCACAGGAGAAGACTTCTTAACCAATGCAGACAATAACAACAATATCTATCTTGGTGCAGGTCACGGTTTCCAAAGTGGAGATGAAGTAATTTACTCCAGCGAAGGAGAAACCATCGGGAATCTGGTTAATGGCGAACGGTACTTTGTTATTTATGACCCCAATACCCCAGAACAAATTCAACTGGCAGCCACTTATGAAAAAGCCGTAGGGGTAACTGACGATAATGGTACTCCTGACGATACCAGCGATGACACAATCATTCCCATCACCCCTCTAGTCTTGAATCCCAACAAAGGCTCAGAAGCCAGCAAGGTAATTCATAGCCTCCTGAAAGTAACGGATCAACCCATCGGTGGACTCAGTGACGGTATCACCTACTACGTTGATCACATTGATAACGATAAATTCCGACTTCTCGATAGTAACGGAAATGCGATCGCGCTCAACGGCACAGATTCAGAAGATAGTAGTATCACCTTAAGCGGAAACCATACTTTAGGTACTGAAGGCATTGACCTCACAAATGCGGGTAGTGGTAGCCATAAGCTAGTTCTAGATATCACCAGTGTCGGGACTGGTAGCCAACGCTTTGAAGGAGTTGGTGGCGCAAGAGCCTTTGCCTCCGCACCTTCTGGGGATGGGGTAGTCACCGCTTCAGCTAGTGGTAGTAGTGGTGGTGTTGTCCGTGTTGCGGGAGCAAATACCACCGCCACATCCACACCCACCGTTGCCGTCCATATTATGGAAGGGGCTACCGTAGTCGCCAATTTCATTGATGTTGATGCCACCACAAAGGGTAATGTTTCTGCCTCTTCTGCCAACAGTGGTGGTGGCTTAGTGTCTGTGGGTGACGCTGAAAGTACCATTACTGTTAACACCACTAGCACTCTCACCCTTGGTAACAATGTTACTCTTCTAGCTGAAGATTCAATTACCCTCAACACGCAAACGGATCAAAATGCCAATGTTTTAGCGATCAGTGATGGTGGCGGATTGGTAGATTTTGCTGATGCTGATATTACCGCTAATCTGGACTATAGCTCAGTAATTACCGTTGGGGCGGGGGCTGACCTCAAAGCTAAGAATTCCCTGGTGATTGATGCCGAGAGTCGTTTAGATATAGATGCAAAAGCTGACTCTGATAGTGCTGGATTGGGATCTTCTGCTGACACCACTTCCGAAGTAACCATTGGTAGTAGTGAAAATAAAGCGACAACTGAAACCAGAATTGGCATGGATGCTCGTTTACAAGCTGATCAAATTACCATACAAGCACGCACCACGAAACTAGATGCCTATGTAGAAGCGAAGTCTGAAGCAGCAGGAGCAGGAGCAGATGCCGATGCCACTGCTAATTTAGATATCTTTGATGATGTCAACGTTACCCTTGACGCTAACGCTGGTATTACAGGTTCAACGGTTAATATCAACGCCAATCACAGTGGTGTAAATATTCGCTCTCGCTCCGATGCGGATACTGATGCCCTCTATGGGGATGCTGACTCCAACTCACGCACCGATTATAATAGTCAAAATACAGTAACCGTTGCTAGTGGTGCAACCGTTGCTGCGGGAATACTCAATGTCACCTCCAACCAAAACATTATTAACTATGACCGTCGCACTAATGCTGATGTTGATGTCTTTGGTAGTGCCGATGAAAATGAATCAGGAGAATTTAATGCCCGTCGTACTATTAATTGGAATGGTAATGTTACCTTTATCGCTGCACCTGCTCCAAATCTACTGATTGACAGCAATGGCACTATTGTTACCGCAGAAAATATCACTGTTAATGGTGGTCAAGGGGAGGGCGTAACAGTCACAGGGGAAACGATTACTATTGACGCGATCGCGAACAACAATGTCGGTTCAGCTAACTTTAACATCAATAATGTTGGTGATCGCGATAATCAGAGCGCAGGTAATGGAATCCTAACAGGAAGCGGTGGCACATTCAGTAGTGGCTCAATTTTTACCGGGGTTGAAATAGTCAACAAATCCGATAAAAAGCTATTGATTGGAGACATTAGCCTCGCTAACTCCAACCTCCAGCCCAATGTTGATCTCAATGCTCAAGAAGTTAACCTCACCTTTAACGTTGGTAATCTTGCCCCTGCCGGAGATATAGAAATTGACATTCTCAACGAAGGCAGTGGTGATATTGAGTTCCAAGGCTGGATCGATAATCCCATCGGCTTGATTCAGGTAGAAAATCAAGGCGGAAACTTACTCAACAATGGCGGTATTCTCCGAGGTAATCAAATCCAACTCATCACGGCTAAGGGAGTGGGAACAAGCACTAACCGTACCACCATTGATTTAGTTCGCAGTGCCAACCGACCGACTGATCTCAATGTCACAGCCACTAATGACCTTTGGCTAGATATTACCGGACGCTTACGAGATACCGATGCTAACAATGCCCAGTTTAAGGGCGGAACTCTCACCACCCTCGGCAATGTCGATCTTCAGTTCCAAAGTTCTGTGCAAGAAACTGAAGCCACAGGAACAGCAGCAGGTGTAAAAGTTTCTGTCAATGGCGGAACTTCCACTACTTACCAAGAATTCTTCCGCCCTGACACCTCAACAGCACCTTCAGACCTAGACTTCCGCCTCTTTGCCGATACTAGCCAAGCTGTAAATATAGATAGCGGATTCACCTTTGATCAAATTAACGGGGTGAATATAAACCTAGAAGCTGCTAACAGCGAAACTAATGATCCGCAAATTGATTTGATTGCCAACACCAATCATGGTGATAGTGGCGATATCAGTGCCTTATTCCACGGTAATCTCACTTTTGTTGAAACTGAAGGAAATCTCCGAGTTAACCGTATCCAGGCAAATGCTGGTGATGTCGTCCTAACTGTCTCTGATGGCGGAATCCTTGAAAGTACGCCAGGAGATAACGGTGCAACTGCCTTGGTCATCGGTAACAATATCACCCTCAATGCCACCGCCGGAATTGGGACAGCTACTGACTTCTTTGAAATTGACTCCTCCTTTAATTCTCTTGGTCATGTTTACGCCGAAGCCAATAACAGTATCTTCCTCACCGAAACCGCAGGCAATCTCAGTCTAGATGGAGTAGTTTCTAACAACGCAGATGTCTCCCTCCTCACCCTATCAGGTTCAATTCTTGATGGTATTGTTGAAACCGAAGACTTAGCAGATATCCAAGGGACGAACCTCGATTTAATCGTCAATGGTGGAAGCATCGGTGCAGTGGACAATGATTTAGAAATATACGGTGCTGGCAGTTATCAACAAAATAATTCTCTCCAAATCACAACAGGAATACCAGAACAAGGACGACTCTACAGCACTGCAACCCAAGACATCTACCTCAAACAGATTAACGGCTCTCTAAATGTGATGCGGGTAGAAGCCACCACTGGAGATATTCGCCTCAGCGTCCTAGATACTCAGGATACCATTGCTGGCAGTAGTGACCCCTTACCCGAAAACTTCAACCTCCTGGCTGGGAATGGCACAACTATCATAGGAACTGCTGTAACCGGTGGGATTGTCACTGCACCAAATGGCTCAATCCTTATAGATGCTGGCGACGACATTAATATTCCCTTATCTACCCTTATCCAAGCAGCCACAACTGCCACTCTGCGAGGCGACTATGGCGGGGTTGACGGAGAAGAACGAGATGAAAATATCGGGACTACCATCACTATTGAGGGAGATGTTCAAGCACCTACAGTAGAAATTACTGGGGGAAATGAGGTTGATTATATCCAACTATTAGGAACGGCAGGAATTAACGCCAACGGAATTATTACTCGTTTGCAAGGGAATGCGGGCGCAGACCGCTTTTTTGTCCAGGGAACGGCAATTCCCCTGACCCTCCAAGGACAAGAGGGTGCAGACCGCTACTACCTCAGTAGCAATGCAGCCAAAGACCTGTTCATGACCCAGGGCTTCTTTGATGATCATGCCGTTGACCCCTTGACGGTTCTCAATGGTACTCTCGATACAATTCAGGCGACTGTTACCATTGAAACTGGATTGGGTGGTAATGGCGGAACACGGGATGTAGTCTATGCCAGCACCATCGGTAGCACCAACCCTGTTACCGGAGAAATCACCAATGCTAATGGCGTGGATACCCTGACTGGACTCGGCATGAGTGGACAGATTGATCTCGATATTCCCGCCGATAGTCAAGAAAACGGCTTCCAAAGTGCCTTCTTGATGGTTGGTTTGGGCAGTGGGAATGATACCTTCCGGGTCAAAGGCTTGTCTGCCCAGACTATTGCTGAAGTCTATAGCCAAAGCGGAAATGATATCCTCAATGTGGGAAATGACAATAATTCCTTAGCTGATATTAGTGGTATTGTCACCTTCAAGGGTGGAATCGGGGAAGATACCCTTAATGTTTTCGGTAACGCCACCGCACCCCTTGATTCACAGACTGGAATTGACCCCGACCAACTCAGTGCCATTAGTATCACTGGGCTAGAAATGGGGAATAATGGACTCCTCAGCACCCATACTCGCTTTGGTGCAGGATATGACGATGACTTGGGTGGTAACTATCCAGGGGCAATTTACTACGCCACTCGCACCACTACCAACGGACTTGATACCATCAGCAGTGATGTCGAAACCGTTAATGTGCAACTGGGTACAGGAGATGATAGCTTTGTCATTGATAGCACCTATAAAGGGGAAACTAATATCTTTGGTAATGGTGGCAATGATACCCTCACCGTTAGTTCTACAGCTACCGGACTTGAACCTAACTTTACTAAGCGAGTAGATTTCCTGCGCGGAATAGTGCAGTTAGATGGCGAAACCCTAATTCTGGATGATTCAGGTGATGACAACGCCAATATTGGAACGTATCGAGGAGATACTGTTACTGGGTTAGACATGACAGGTGCTGTCACCTTTGCCAACGTCAACGTCATTGAGATTCGCTTGGGTGAACAAGATGACACTTTCTATGTATCAAAAACTGATGCAGATTTGACCACGACTCTGAAAACGGGTGGAGGCGTTGATACGGTCTATATAGGAACTGTATCGGGTCAGGAAACCAAGGGTAGCCTTGATGAAATCGTAGGGCAACTCATAATTGAAGGGGAAGGTCCCGAAGCCAACGATACTCTCTATCTTAATGATCAAGATAGTAACATTTCTCAAACTTACACCTTTAGTAATGCAATTACTGGAACTCGCCAACTTCAAGATGGTACAAATTGGCCTATAGATACCACCACCTTTAACCGGAGTGGTATAGCAAATGTGCAATATCGCACTATTGAAAATCTAGTCTTGAATGCCGGTCAAGAAAACGACACCATTAATGTCGAAGGTACGCACCGAGAGCAAGATGTTCTAGGCGGAAAAGCCGCCAGCTTTACGATTAATGCGGGATTAGGAGCAGATCAAATCTATGTTGGTGAACTACTTGGCAATACCGGCACATACAGCTTAGATAATTTTGCCATTGATCTTGAAAATCCCACTGCCGATAGCGTTAAAGGTATCCCACTGATTATTAACGGGCAAGGAGGTAATGATGTCTTACACTTCCTCGATAATGCCAATGAAGCCAATGCGAATCTAGCCTTTAACCAAAATAGTTTTGCTCAACTTTTCCCCACCGATGATAGCGATGACGCAGATGGTATTTCTGATACCTTCTTGGACTTTTACACCACAGTATTGGGCGAAGACCCGACCACTCACAACTATGCGGGTATTGTTCTTTCTAATGCAGGAAAAAACAGTTCATTAAATATCAATTCTCTGACTACCGAAACTATACGAGTTACTTTAGGTAGCGGTGACGATGTGGTGCAGTTGACTAATAATCAGTATGACCACAATATTACTGTTGACGGTGGTGCAGGAAAAGATACGTTTAACCTCGAAAACGCAGTAGACTTACAAGGTAACAGCGTAGTCTTCAATGGACAAGCAGGGGATGATATTTTCTTTGCTGATTTTAAAACAGGAGTTTCTGCTACCAATCTCAACGTTACCTTTAATGGTGGCACTAACGACATCATTGGTGATAAGTTCCGCTTGGCTGGTGATGGTACGACAACTGGAGGAGAATACATTCCTAGCAGTACAGACAACCGTTCCGGCGAAATTCGCCTCAATGGTAATCAATTTAACCTGACGAATATAGAACCGTTAGTGGTTCACGGCTTCCCAGATTTCCAAGTGGTTACGCCTGATGAGCAAGCTAATCTCAGCTTAGGTTCAGTGGCGATAGAGGATTTACAACTGACTTCAATCAGTTTGCAGGTAGTAACTGTTGATGGGGTAATTACTTGGACGCAAGAGCAAAAGCTCACCATTGATGATGCTTTAGAGCCACTCTATCTAGGCAGTGCAGTCGGAAATCTTATAGACAGCTATGGAAGAGAAATCCAACGCCGAAAGGACGATGGAAAGTGGGTTGATAGCAGAGGAAATGTTCTCACAGAGAACAACGGGCGACTGTATGATAGCCAAAACAATCCTCTCTCCTTCATGCCAGAAGCTAATGCAATGGCAGTGGATGGCAACACGATGGTTGTGGGAGCGCAACTAGATGGTGCAGACTACGGTGTAGTTTATGTCTATGAGTGGAATGGCAGTGCTTGGAAAGAAACCGCGAAACTCTATCCTGAAGATAAGGCAGAGGCAGGACAAGGTTTTGGTTATGCGGTGGCAATTGAAAATAATCAAATTGTGGTGGGTGCGCCAAAGGATGATGGCAATGGTACTGATGCAGGTGCAGTTTATATCTTTGAACGTAGTAACGGGAGATGGCAACAAGTTGCGAAATTAACTCCGCTAGATGCTGAAGCAGGTGATGCCTTTGGGAGAGCGGTAGATATTTCTCAAAGTGTAGTGATTGTGGGTGCGCCTGGGTTTGGAAATAATACTAATGATAGTGCCTATATCTTTGAAGGCAGTGGAAGTAATTGGAGTCAGACGCAAAGGTGGAATGAAAGTGGAGACTTAGGGCAAGCCGTGACTGTTGATGGAAATTACGCTGCGGTTGGCTTGCCTAACTCTAGCGATGCGAATGGGGCAGGAATTGTTAAGGTTTATCGAAATAACAATGGCTCTTGGTCTTATACTGATACTCTGACTCCTTCAGAAGCTAATCGAGGGGAAGCGTTCGGTCATGCTTTGGCAATGGATGGAAACCGGATTGTCGTAGGTGCGCCATTGTGGGATGGTATCGGGAATAGTGCAACAGACCAAGGTCGTGCCTTTGTGTTTGACCGCTCTGGTAATAATTGGGAACGAGTGGCGCGTTTGACTGCGGATGGAGGTCTGCCCTCAGCAGACGCTTCTAGTGAGGGACGAGCAGGCGATCGCTTCGGTCTGAGTGTTGCACTTGATGGTGATTATGTGGCAGTGGGTGCGCCTGGCTACGATGATGCTAATGACATTGATGTGGGGGCAGCCTACGTTTTCTATGAACTCCCTGATCTGGGTTCAGGCAATGGCAAGACTTGGGTACGCTCTAGTGGGGCAAGTAGCTCTGGACGCTTGATGGCAAATTCTCCGGCTGGGTCTGACCCTGATGCTCCCTTAGCGGATCATTTTGGTGCTGGGATTGCTGTTGCTGGAACGAAAGTGATTGTGGGAATGCCAGGTTTTAATGATGTCAATAATAGTAATCAGATTGTCCGAGGAGATGTGGGAGCATTCCGCACCTTTACTACTAATAATGTTCTTCCGGCAGTCACCAACCCGAATCTCAGAGCAGAAACCTTGGTTAATAATCTGGCAGGATTCGGGGAGTTTACTCACTATGATCCAAGCACTCGCACCTTATTTGTGGCTGCCGATGATAGCAATACGGTACTCAGTTATGTTAACGAAGGACTCTATTGGCGACCTTCTACTACCTTTACTGGGGCAAGTGGTTTTGGGGCGGATATTGACTCCGATGGCAATCGTCTAGTAATTGGTGCGCCAGGTAGTAACCAAGTTTATGTTTATACCTGGACTGGAGAGGAATGGTCAAATAGTCCTTCCTCGATTCTTAACGGTTCTCTATACGGAAATGGTCGCTTTGGTTCTTCGGTGGCAATTGATGGCTCGAATTTAGTAGTTGGAGCAGAAGATGCGAATCTTCGTTATTACTCTACTAACCGTGCTGATACAGGTCATGAGATTGATTTAGGCGCAACTGGCGTTATCCATACCTTTAAGTTAAATGGTAGCTCTTGGACGCGAGACCGCGTTTTGATGCCTTATCGCAATGATTTGCCAGAAACCACTTCCTATTACTACGAACCTAGTGGTTGGAATCAAGTTTGGATTGAAGGATCGGGTTATTTTGGTTTAGGTTTGCATACACAACCAAGTGATAGAGGTTATGGATTGAGCAACGGTCGAATTACACTTGCTCCAAGAACCTATGCCCTCATGGTCTCTATTTATGGCGATAATGATATGAGTTACCGAGTCAATAACAGTTTTGATAGTTTCACGACTGTTAACCATAGTATCGATGACAATTATGATATCGACCTGTTGTTAGTTGGTACTCTGAACGGATCTGCTACAGGGTCTGTAACAATTTCAAACAACACGTATAACTATGGTCTTGGAAACCACACTCCTCCGAATGGTACATACCAGCAAATGAGTGTTTCTGGCAACGCAATTGGCGTGGTGTCCTCGGTAGCTGGTGTTGGTTACTATAAAACACTTGAAGGTAGTGGTACATTTGACTTTGAAGATTTTGGCAGCAGCGATAATGATACTTGGTTTACTTTACTGAGTACAATTCCTAATAGAGACATTTTCCGAGAATCTTATTCTGCTCTAAGAAACTCCAAGTGGGGTGCAGAGCTAGATATTGTCGGCAATCAGGTCTTTGTCGGCGCACCAGGTCAAGATGCTGTGGCGGTTTATGACCTGGGTCTAAGTGAATATTCTCCTTGGCGGGTGCGAGTCATGGATGGTAGCAGCACTGATGTTTTTGACACCCCAACTCGACCAACTTATCTCGATGATGAACAAGGAACTGGACTCGGAAGAGCGATCGCAGCTTACAACTCTTCCCGATTTTATGTTTCCGAACCTTTGCCAGACTTCAATAACTGGTATAATGTGACTACCTATACTCGCAGTGGCAGTAATTGGACAAAAGGTAGCTCCACTAGTTTTGGAAGTGAAATTAGTATTCAAGGAAATCGGATGCTGATTGGTAATCCGATCGATAGCAACAACACAGGCTTAACTTATCTCTTTGATGCCTCCTCTGGCAGTTTCTTAAACCTTACCCTTTATCCCTATCAACTGAATAGCTCCACCAACGAAATGCAAAATGACCTTACTAAGAATCGTCGCTTTGGGGTGGGTTCTTCGATTATCAGTGAAGGTCACTATATCATTGGCTCAGATCCCACTGTTTCTAGCATTCCCCAAACCCTCTACAACTTCCGTCAACGCGGACCAGCTTGGACTGCTATTGATACAGTCGTCACGCCAGACAAACTAAAAACTGCCAAACTCGGTGTCAGCATGGCAATAGACGGCAACACCGCCGTAGTAGGGGCGCAGGATTATGACGGACGCGGGGCTGCGTTTATTTACACCCAAAATGAGGCGGGAGTTTGGAATTTAGAAGCAACCCTACAAGCTGAAGGCATTGAACTTGATGACAAATTTGGTGCGAGTGTGGCAATTAGCGGCGACACAGTGGCAATCGGAGCGACGGGTGCAAACAGTGTCTATGTCTTCAATCGCATTGGGGACAATTGGACGCAGCAAACTAACCTGAGCAATAGTGCCAGTGGCTTCGGTTCAGCCGTAGATATTGATGTAGATACTCTGGTAGTGGGAGCAGCAGAATCTGCCAGTGCTTTCGTTTATGAACTCAACATCAACACTTGGGAACTGAGTAATAGACTATCATATCCTGGTTTCTTTGGCTACTTGAGTGAATTCGGCACAGCCGTCGCAGTAGATGGTGATACTATTGCTATCGGCTCACCAGGAGGTAGAGGGACTTTAGGTGGTTTAGGTCCTATTTTCGTAGATAGTGGCGTTTATGTTTATACCGATAATGGTTCTAATTGGACACTCCAGGCTGGCTTGAAATATTCAGATGCAATCATTGACGACGACTTTGGTCAATCGGTAGACATTAGCGATGAATGGCTCGTAGTCGGCGCTCCCGGAGATAATAATAAAGGTGCAGCCTACACCTTTAACTGGAATGGTAACAATTGGGTAGAAACGAATAAACTCGAACTAGGCATTGGTCAAACCAACGATTACTTTGGTCACGCGGTTACGATTGATGGCGAACGCATTGTAGTAGGTGCGTATGGGCGTGATCGGATAATTAACTCAAATACCGTTCTAGAGGATACCGGAGAAGCTTTCGCTTATGGCTATAAGAATGGCAACTGGCGACTCGAAACTGTCGTTGATCCCTTGGATAATGAAGATACTGGGGCTGGGGATCAACTAGGTTATGCCGTAGCTATCAGTGGTAACACAGTCATGCTCGGAGCGCCGCAACTTAATGGCCGTCCTGGTCTTCCAATTGATACGTCTGGAGCGGGTTATGTCTATCTGCGGGAAGTATCTCCCCCCACCCGCGTCACAGACATTATCAATAATGAAATTCTCCTTACAGGTGGTCAGGCAAATGTGTTGAAAGGTACGGTGGGAGGAATGACTATATCTGACTTCAACTTCTTTGATGTGGCAGATGTGGGAGTCCGAACAGGTAACGCCAACGACCAAATCACGATAGAAGAAGCTGGTCTAACCGCTTTAGGGCTACAGAACTTTAGTCTGGAAACAGGCGTAGGGGATGACACCTTAACAGTTCTCTCAGAAAATCTTACCCCACCCAGAGCAGAAGGCTATACTCTATCTGGTGACTTTGGCGATGCTCAATCGGGTGACGAACTACCGGAAGGGGCTGAATACGTTCCAGTTAACGGCAAGTTTAGCTTCGATGGTGGTGCTGATGACAACCACCTTAATGTCAATGTTGATGCTGATTTACGCTTGGTTGATAATCTGCTCACGGTTAATAACTTTGATGAGTTAGAACTTAAAAACGTAGCAATTGCAACTCTAACGGGTGGTGCTGCTGGTGATGTCATCACGGTTGAGCAATGGAGTGGTGAAGTTCACGTTGATGGTGCGGGTGGTTCTGACCAAATCAAAATCTACCTGGATCAAGTTGTGGATGCAACAGTCAGCGACTCAGGTGGAAACAATGCAGATCAACTCACGCTCCTGGGTAGCGTTGGAGATGACTATTTAGTTCTGCACACCAACGCTGTTACTTTGGGAACAGATAATGTAGTTAATTACAGTGGTATTGAAGTCTTACGGATATCTGGTCAAGCAGGGGCAGACAAATTTAACATCAATGATGCTGATGCTCAAAGAGTATATGTTGATGGAGGTGAAGGATCAGATACCTTTAACCTGAGAAATAGCCTAACTGGTGGCACTTTTGTTAGCTTCAGCGATAGTGGTTCTTCTAATGATGTAGATACTCTGCATACGCCTCAGTCTGCTGCTGTTAACGAAATCTTCACCGTCAACCAAGGTACAGCACGATATGACGAAACCATCGAGGTTTACAATATTACTCCTGTGATTAGCAGCCTAACGGGTGATACTAACCTCAACGAAGGAACGCCAGGAACTTGGAGAGCGATCGCGTCTGACTCAGGAGATGATACCCTAACTTATACTTGGAACTTTGGCGATGGTAGCCCAGAAGTCACCGGAGCAGAAGTTAATCATAGCTATCGTGACAACGGAATCTATACTGTTACCCTCACCGTTACCGATGATGATGGTGGTGAGACAAGTAGGAGTTTGAATGTCACGGTTAACAATATTGCTCCTGTGATTAGCAGCCTAACGGGTGATACTAACCTCAACGAAGGAACGCCAGGAACTTGGAGAGCGATCGCGTCTGACCCAGGAAATGATACCCTAACTTATACTTGGAACTTTGGCGATGGTAGCCCAGAAGTCACCGGAGCAGAAGTTAATCATAGCTATCGTGACAACGGAATCTATACTATTACTGTCATTGTCTCCGACGGAGATGGCGGTGAGACGAGTCAGAGTTTGAATGTCACGGTTAATAATGTTGCACCTCAATTGACTGTTGTTGAGAGTGAAGTCAATATTCAAGAAGGACAGACTGCTATTAACAGTGGTACATTCAGTGACATTGGTAATGATATTGTCACCCTCACAGCATCAAGAGGAACAGTAACCCAAAAACAAGATGGTACTTGGAGTTGGGAATTTAACAGCACTGATGGACCAAATGAAACTCAAACAGTCATCATCACTGCAGAAGATAGCGAGGGTGCTAGAACACAAATCAGCTTTAACTTGATAGTTAATAATGTTATACCCAGTATTACCAGCATTGAAGTTCCCACATCCTTAAATGAAGGACAAGAAGGTAGTTTCAGTGCATTAGCAACTGATGTTAAAAATGACAACCTTACCTATATTTGGGATTTTGGTGATGGTAGCACTAAAGTTACTGGTTCAGCAGTAAAACATATCTATGGTGATAATGGCATTTATATCGGTACTCTTACCGTAACAGATGATGATGGTGGAGTAACTTCTCAACAATTTAATGTCACAGTGAACAATGTTGCTCCAGTAGTCAAAGCTGGTAAGGCTCAAACTATTAACAAAGGTGGCTTGATTAACTTGAGTGGCAGTTTCAGCGATGTTGGTACTTTGGACACCCATACCATTAATTGGGACTTTGGCAATGGCGTTACAGCTACAGGAACTCTCAAACCCATCTACACCTACACAGAAAGTGGCTCTTTTACTGTTACCCTGACAGTTACTGATGATGATGGTGCTGTAACTAGCGATCGCCTAACCGTCACGGTCAAACCATTCAATCAAGCTACAATTGTCTCACCCCCTCCTGTACAACCACCATTGACTGTTGAATCCTTACCAGTTGGTATCTTCCTAGTCAATCTCACTGGGCAAATCACTGTTGACTTTTTAGCCGATGCAGGTACCTATAATGGAGAACTGGCTCTTTTCAGCTTAGAAGGCATGGACACATTAGCTCCTGGTTCTACGGAATTTGTCAGAGAAGCAGCCCGTCGCGCCCTCAGTAACTCAAATTTAGGCTACATCCTCATCTCCGATTCTATCCAAGGAGCGCGCTTCCAAGGTGAATTAGGAGAAGTAGACAAAAATGATGGTATTTATTCAGCACCGATCACTGTTCAACTCAACGCCAACACCAGATTTGCCTTTGTCCTTGTTCCCAATGGCACTGTACAGGAAGTTTTCAATAATGCAGCCATTAATGGTGCTAAACGTCCTTTATTCTCCATATCTGCGGCTAATCCTAGAGGACTAACTCAAATGGGACGGCTAGACCCTGGCGATTTGAATGGTGGTGTCTTCGGTTTTGAAGATTTGCGTTTAGATGGCAAATCTGACAAGGATTTTAATGACATTATTTTCCAACTCAAAGGTGCTGTTGGTAAAGGATTGACATTATCTGAATTAATCGCTAAAGGCAAGGTTTGGTCACAAACAAATTTAGGTCAGCGATTGTTGAAGTATGCCCTAGATAACGGCACATTTAACAACACATCTCCCCAATTACTGGCTGCTTTGGTTAATGATACAGGTATAAGCCAATTGGATGGTATCACTTCAGATTTTGCAGTGGAGGGTAATCTGTTATCTCTAACGCCAATTACCCAACTACAAGCCAGTCTGTTAGGAACTGATGGTTTTGTCGATATCTTGTCTCAGCTAAAACCAGATGGTAGTTTTGTCTTAAGCCGACAACTGTTAGCCCAAATAAATGGTCAAAACTTGCAGGATGGTAGCTACACCTTATCACTTAAAGCTATGAATGCCTGGAAAGAAGAAAAAACTTTTGCTCTTGACTTTATCTTAGACACCACAGATCCTCTTGCACCCACAGACATCACTGTAGATCAGGTAAATACTAATAGCCCACTACTGACGGGAGAAGCAGAAGTTAACACCTGGGTTGAGCTATTTAATCAGGTTGAGATTTTAGGTAAAACCCCCAGTAACGGAACCTGGCAAATTGAAGCTACTGCTTTGGCTGATGGAGTTCAACAAATTAGTGTCAAAGCCATAGACGCTGCTGGTAACGTTAGTCTCCCCTCCACATTTGAATGGCGAGTTGATACTAAGGCTCCCTTACTTAATGTCACAAGTCCAATTGCAAATGCACAATTGCAACTAGGCTCTAGATTGCAAGGCACAGTCCAAGAAAATGGCTCTGGTCTTGCTAATTTAACTTATCAGTTTGATCAGGGAAATGAAATAACTGTGAGTGTAGATGATAATGGGGAATTCGACCAGGAATTGAATTTATCCGGTGTGCAAACAGGTGTCCGTATATTGACCCTTCATGCTACTGATATAGCTGGAAATTTGACGACGAATTCGATTGAGGTACAAATTATGTAACTTAACCTTTGTAAATTTAAAGAGTTACTCTGCTTGGTATGTATCCCTGCATCGGATACCGTTGGGAAGAAGTAGGGGAGCAGAGGAGAAAAACTAATAACTAATGACTATTGCCTATTGCCTATTGCCTATTACCTATTACCTATTGCCTATTACCTATTGCCTATTGCCTATTGCCTATTGCCTATTGCCTATTGCCTATTACCTATTGACTAACCCTTATGATTCCTATTAGTGATAATTTACGTTCTTATAAGCAACCAATGGTTAACTATTGGTTGATTGGTATTAATATCTTGATATTTTTATGGGAACTCAAATTAGAAGTTAGCGGCGAGTTAGGTGCTTTTGTCAATGCTTGGGGTGTGATTCCAGCCCAGATGAGTACAGCTATTCATCATGCACTGTTCATTAATCCTGCCGCTTGGATAGTGGTTGTAGGACGTTTATTTTCTCTATTATTGGGAATCTTTCTTCACGGCAGTTTTAGTCAGATTTTAGGTAATTTGCTATTTTTGTGGGTGTTTGGCAAGACTGTAGAGAATATTCTAGGACATAGACGGTATTTGGGATTTTATCTTATTGCTGGTGTTTTAACAGGAATAGGACAAATCCTCATTGAACCGAGTTTAACGGTACCATTGATTGGGGCAAATGGAGCGATCGCAGCTGTTTTAGGGGCTTACGTGATGAAATATCCCCAAGCCAAAATAGATACAATTTTGCCCTTAATTTTGATATATATCCCAATTCAGCTACCAGCTTATTTCTACTTATTTTGGTGGTTTATTCAACAGTTATTCTACGGCATCGGCAGTTTAAACATTCCGCCTGTAGGTGTAAATCAGGCTAGCCTAGCTTACTGGATGCAGATTATAGGTATGATTATTGGTGCAGCTTATATGCGAAAGTTATCGGGGTTGAAAAGGGGCTAGAGTCTAGTAATTTTTACTCAACACTTCCCACCCTGCTCAACACTTCCCTTCGCGACGCTAGCGCGAACAGGGCTACCATCTTCCCATGTTATTTAGGTGTGATAAATTAATCAGTGTGGAAAAATAATTAACAACTTCTCATTCTCAATTCCCTATGCTGACAGGTTCACGAGTGTTGGTAGTAGATGATGAACCGGATATCCGAGACTTGGTGACTTTTATATTAGAAGAATATGGTGCGGAAGTAACGGCTGTCACCTCAGCATCAGAAGCTTTAGAAGCAATGTCTGAATCACTACCAGATGTGTTGATTAGTGATATTGCTATGCCAGAGATAGATGGTTATATGCTGATACGTCAGGTGAGACAGCAACCAGCACAACAGGGAGGAAATATCCCAGCGATCGCACTGACAGCTTACGCCGGAGAAGTCAACCAACAGCAAGCGATCGCCGCCGGGTTTCAAATGCACATACCCAAACCCATCGATCCAGATGAATTGATGGAAGCGATCGCTAGTTTGATTCAGTCGAAAACTGGATAGAATTATGTGACAGGTGATAGGTGATAGGTGACGGGTGACAGGTGACAGGTGATAGGTGACAGGTGACAGAATTGGAAGCCTTTCATTGTAACCCACCTTCCGCACCCTAACTGTCACACATCAAGCAAAGCCAGCAAAGTAGTACACAAGAACTAAAGTCAATTCAATTGCTAAGAGAGGTAATGAGAATAAGTTGCATTAAAATCGACAGGGGGAGTGAGAAAGTGAAGTTTTGCCGCAGAGATAAAAGAAAGGAAAAGAAAAGTTCAGAGAAAAAAATTAATTGCTCATAAAAAGATAAATGAGAAAATCACAACAGAAGCTGTGGAGAAATCTGTTGTGCAATTGCCACCCCAAGAAATGGAAATTCAGAACATAGACCATCTAGGGATAGTAGCAGGAATAATAGATAGGATAGGATTAGTAGAAATAATCAATGAATTAATAGGAGTTGAAAAAGGAGAAAAAATCAGTTCAGGTCATGTTGTCAAAGCCATGATATTGAATGGGTTAGGATTTGTATCCAAACCTTTATATATGTTTCCCAAATATTTTGAAACAATAGCCTGTGAGCATTTAATGGGAGTAGGAGTAAAACCAGAATATCTCAACGACGATAAGCTGGGAAGAGTCATGGATAAACTATTTATCAAAGGACTGGATACAATATTTTCTATCATTGCCTTAAAAGCTGCCCAAAAATTTGGTGTATCTCTGTCATCATCACATTTAGATTCGTCATCAATGCACGTACATGGGCAGTACAACACCAGATTACCAGAAGTAATATTTGAGAATCAACAAATAGGAAATACCCAAGAATCAGAAGAATTAGTAGTAAAATCACCAAAAGAGATTACCATCACCTATGGCTATTCCCGTGACCATAGACCAGACTTAAAACAATTTATCATAGAACTAATATGTTCGGGAGATGGAGATATACCAATATTTTTAAAATTAGCATCTGGAAATCAAGCTGACTCATCCTGCTTTGGTCAAATAGCAGTAGAGTATCAAAAACAATTAGAAGTTGATAGTCTCATAGTTGCAGACTCGGCTTTATACACAGAATCAAATCTGAAATTAATGTCGGATTTACGTTGGTTATGTCGAGTGCCATTAACCATTAAAGCAGCACAATCATTAATATCAACATTAGCAGCATCAGAATTTATTGATAGTAACTTACCAGGATATAAATTTGCTGCAAAAATTGTAAGTTATGCAGGAATAGAGCAAAGATGGTTGGTAGTGCAAAGTCAAGAGCGAAAAGCATCAGACCTGCGTAAACTTTCACAAAAAATTACGAAAGCTGAATCGAAAGCTGTTCTTGAGTTAAAAGAATTATCAAAAGATAAATTTGCTTGTGAGGTTGATGCTGTCAAGGCATTAACCAAACTATCAAAACAATTTAAATACCATCAAATTCAGTCGAGCCAAGTTACTGAAATCAAGTTCAAAAATCAAGATAATCAAGTAGAAACAGCATACCAAATATCAGCGACAGTTTCCCAGGACGAAAGTAAAATTAACACAGAAGTTCTGGGTGCAGGACGTTTCATTATTGCCACTAATGTTTTAGATTTAAATGAACTTAGCAATGACTCGATGTTGAATGAATATAAAGCCCAGCAGTCTTGTGAAAGAGGATTTGCTTTCCTGAAAGACCCATTATTTTTTGCCGACAGTATTTTCCTCAAAAGTCCAGAGAGAATAGAGTCATTGGCAATGATTATGGGTTTATGTCTGCTAGTTTATACCTTGGCTCAACGTCAAATCAGGACTGCACTCAGAAAATCTCAATCAACAATTAAGAATCAGTTAGGTAAATCGACTGACCGCCCCACTTTACGCTGGATTTTTCAATGCTTTCAGTCTATTCATTTAGTTAAATTTAAGAATGAAAAACACATCTCTAATTGGAATCCCGAAAGAGACTTTATCTTAAATCTTTTACCTGATGATTGTTTAATTTATTATCAATTAGCCAGCTAACTCTTCTCTCTATTAATTTTATTTCTCCAATATCATGAGCTAATCTCTTTGATTCATAGCTCTTTTTCTTTTTGCCAATAATTTAGGTTTTTCGCAGGCTTTATGAGTCTAATTTATCATTTTCCTCTTCAACGTCTTCTTTTATTTATCTCTCACTCCTTCCTATTCCCTTAGTTCTTATTGGTACTTATTGAGAATAGGTTTTGATGCCATTTTTGCTGGTTTATTGTTACTCAAATGTCTTTTGACACTCAGTATGTCTGTTTTTATTCTCACTTCGATGTTTCTTCTCCGTTATTTCACTCTGTGATACTTATGGGTGCGGAATGTGGGTTGTAATGGTTTTAGGATTTTTGGATGTCCTAATTTATATGGCGACTGCTATAGTAGAGATGTTCCAGGGAACGTCTCTACAAGATTTCTGGAAAACGCATATTTAATTTCTGGAGATGTCTAGTGTAATCAACGTAAATCTACATATTGACCTAAATCTTTATCCCTGAGAATTTGTCCTATTTTCTGAAACTCTCGACGTATTGCGCGAATTAAATGTACCATCTCAATTACTCCGCCATCATCGGCTGCTAAAAAAGCTGCCGTTAATGCGATATTGCGAATAATAGCCCCTGTAATTTCAAAATTATCTGCAAAGAAGTCTAAATCCAGATTAGGACTACAGGGGGCATTTTTGGGGAAAATTTTCTGCCAAATCAGGCGACGATTGCTGATATCTGGTAAAGGAAACTCAATAATAAATCGGAGTCGGCGCTCAAAAGCTGCATCTATATTGCTACGGAGATTGGTAGTTAAAATTGTTATACCGTCATATTCTTCCATTTTTTGTAATAGATAACCTACTTCGATATTGGCGTAGCGATCGCGAGCATCTTGCACTTCCGAACGTTTGCCAAATAAGGCATCGGCTTCATCAAAAAACAGGATAGCATTAGAATTACTGGCAGCAGTAAAAATCCGATTGAGGTTCTTTTCTGTCTCACCGATATATTTACTAACTATTTGTGATAAATCAATTTTATAAAGGTCTAGTTGCAGTTGATGAGCAATTACCTCGGCTGCCATAGTTTTACCTGTACCGGAAGCACCAGAAAATAGCACATTTAGACCTTTGCCATAAGATAATTTAGCTGCAAACCCCCATTTTTGATGTACTAAATCTCGATATTCTGCTTCTTTGCAAATATCTTTTAATTGTGTTATTTGATTAGAATGCAATACAATATCATCCCAAGTATATTTGGGTGTAATTTTTTGGGCGAGGTTCCCTAAATCATGCCCGGATTGAGCGCGAGCTGCGTTACATAAATTCAAAAATGATGGTAGTGGTTTTTCTGTGCTGCCGATTGAGTTAATTTGTTGCCAACGGGCGGTATTATAGGCAGTAGCGACAGCATCAGCAATTTGGTCTGGAGTCAATAGGAAGCGATCGCTCAAAACATCTAACTCTTGCTCTGTAATAGTTATCTGGGCTGCTTGTAGTTGAGTTTGCCAGCATTCTCTACGTTGGTTGGACTCAGGAATGGTAAAGTTGACTGTAATTAACCCGGTTGCGGTTGTGCCTGTGGGTATCCAATTCTGCACCCCGGAGATGATAGTAATACCTCGATTTTTTTCTAATTCTCTGCAAAAGGAGTGATGGAGAACTTGATGTTCTGGAAGGTAGAGAACATCGAAGTTATCCAGATACAGCAAATAGTTAAAAAACCAAGCTTCCCGCCACAGTATTTGTAGTTTTTCCGCAAAACTGGCTTTATCCTCTACCATCCGTACCAAGTCAGCGATTAACAACGGAACTTCCAGAGTATGAGCGAGAATTTCGGCGTTGCGACGTTTACCAGTGCTATCAGTTCCTTGAAAATAGAGTAGTAGAGGTTGTTGTTTTTGCCAGTCTTCTCTTACTAAAGCTTTTAGTGCTGTTTGCACATCTGGTTTGAGAGATAAACTAACAGAATATATGCTGGGTGCTATTAATTGACAACAATCACCCAGGCGCGAATCTAACCCCGGTTGCTGCAATAGCAATCTCACCACTTGAGAGTCGAGTATCAGACGATGCGCCAGAAGTGTAGATTGCTGATGAGGTTCTGGGGAGAGATGGAGTAGACGGTGGTAAATTAGGGGTGCATTGGTTGTAAAATGTTGACGGCGTGATAGCTTTTCGGGAATAGTAGAACAGAGCAAGTTTAAGACCATATCTACAGTAGGTCTTTTGTTACTCAGATCATCTTGAAGATAAGTATAGATCCGTTCATAGTGACAATCTAATTCTGGTGCTAGGGAAATCGCTAATATATCCAAGTCAAAATCGGATAAGTTAGAAGTTCTTTGCAACCATGCTAAGAGCGAATCTGCACGAATTGTAATTTTTGGTGCTGATATTTGAGTTTTTTGTAACCATGAAACGCCCATTTCTCCCTCTGATCTTTGCTGAGATTGGAGAGCAGACATAGCTTGTTGGATTAGCCAATCTAATCTTTGTAGGAGAGGTTGCAAGCCATTTAAATCGGGACTAATTTCTATTTCTGGAAACATGGGTTCCTGCTGTTGTCGAATCCACTGGATATTCCTTTGGTAATATATGAATATGGAGCAGAGTATTTGGGCGATCGCGCTTTTAGTTTTTACCCGACAAGATCAGGCGATCGCACTTAAAATCATTGACCGTATGTGGCGATCTCTCTGTTTAACTCAACAGTACCCTTCAAAAGCTGATTACTTCGGTGTCGGCAGATCCTCATATGACGTAATCAGTGCCTTCCCTGAGCGCCCCCAAAGGTAGCCCATGCGGTAGAAATCAAACTTGTCCTCATGCTCTTTCTTTTTCATAGTCTGATCATAGATATGCTGAGGCATTGTGAGGCCTGTTCTTAATCGTTCTGTCTCATCTGTCATCCTGCCACTTCGATTATATTCTCCCTGTCCTTCTGTCCATCCAGTGACAAAGAGTCGGCCACCTTCAAAACCCTCCTGAAAATTCTTGTCACCATCAAAATACGGATTGGTTACCTTGGTATTTTTGTCCCGGCGGAGTCCAAAATTGAAACCTTCCTGATATTTATTTCCACCAAACTGTTCTTTCGCCAGTTCGAGTATTGACTTCTTACCTTTCAGGTCTGTTTTGGTGTCAATGATTGTACTGCCCGTTCCCGTCCCGGTCTTGTTATCTTGATCGTGATATTCTATGGCGACGATCCATTCAGGCTTGAGATGCTCTAATAACAGCTCTCGTGCATGGATAGAGCTTTCTTTATATGGGTACTTGCTTTTTTCCCCGCGCACACGCGAGGTATCATAGCCTTCGCCTGTCTTTTCAGCATCGATCACGCCGCCCTGAGAGTAATGGTTGATCAGTAGAGGCGCGTTTGTTACTCCCTGTGGGACTTTGGAGAGATCCACCTTCAGGCGGAAGCCGCGATTTGTACGGAAGTTCTCACCTGTGTTCACATAAGTGGCGTTCACTTTAGGCGTTGCAGTCAGGCTCACACCGCGCTGCTGAGGTCCGCTACCAAGCTTCTGGTGAGCAACGGCGAGCTGTTCAATTGTCAGGGGAACTGTCTCATCCTTCGTCTTGCTGCTTCCTCGAACCAGATCCACGCCCTCATCCCGGTGTTCATAGATATTCGGCTTAGTCTCCCCAGCCGCACGCATATAGGACTGAAACCGACCCTCCATGTGATGAGTCATGAAAAACTCCATCATTTGATAGTAGTTCTTCTCGACATAGGCGTAGCGGCGGGTCATCACCCCACGGCTATCCTTCACATATTCCTTGGGGTCATCGGTAGTAAAGCTGTTTTCAACTCCATACTTCAAGTAGATATCACGGGCAGAACCAGACGTTTCCGCCGGGAACTTGATGGTGAAAGCGTCAGTGCCTTTCTTCAGCGTAGCAATTTTGAGATAATCTTTTTTCTGGTAAGGTTTCTCGTTAGGGTTGTACTCGATTGTTACTTGATCATGGGCAATTCGGAGCTTACCGTCTTTAAAAGGTTCAGTTGCTTTTAATAGCTTTTCCTGCTTATTTTTATTATCAGATGTCAGCTTTTCCGCGTAATACTGACTGAAGCCACGTTTAGTCTTGTCTGCTTTAATTTCCGGAAGTACGTCATCGACAGATGCGGGATAGTTGCTCGGTTCCTTTAGTTGGTTAGCTTTATATTCTTCGCGTTCTTTCGCTCTTTTACGAACATTAATGATCTCTTGGGCGGCGTTCTCAATATCGGTCTTCTCAGTTCCTATTTTTGCGTCGTGTCGAGCCTTTCTAGCATTTTCCCATGTAGTTTTTAAGAGTTTTTGACCCTCTTTCACTTTTTCATCATCGGAGATATTATAGTCGAAACCAATTTTCACACCCCCCACCCGTTGGATTACGCGATCGCTACCTCCACCCGCCTTTTCCTGCTGTATCTTCCTTGTCATCGATTGAGCAACTTGCTGAGAATGTCTCATCTGCAATGCTTTCGTACCCATTACATCGGCTTCTTTCTCCAAACCCTGATCATCATTAATCCCTACGCCCTGCGCCTGTATCGTCGGTTTTACCCTTCCCTGTTTTTGCTGTACAACGTGCCAAGCCTCATGGGGTAAATGCTGCTCTTGTCCTGGTGCAAGATGAATATCACTTCCCTGTGTGTAGGCTAACGCTTGTAACTGTGATGGCTGGGAAGAATTGTAGTGAACACTCACATCATCGATCGCCATCCCAGAGAGATTTTCTATCCCAGCCTTGAGGTGATCTGGTAATCCAGTTTTGTTTTCTGGCTGCGCTTCACATATACCAACATCATCCATTCTTTTGGCTTGTATTGGTGCTTGTCCAGAATTTCCCCAAAGCTGCGCGGAAATCCCTTGAAATTCAGGAACCCACGGCGTTTGCTTCCCGGCAATCATCTCTTTTGTTGACCTTGTACCGATCGCACTCTCTAACTGCTGTCTCTCATCTTCACTGACGCTATTTGGGTCTTGTTGCACTCTCTGTACCACTGAGGATAATGACCCATAACTTTGACTGGGAGCAATGTCTTGATTTTTTGGTGTTGTTCTAATAGAGGCAGAAGCTTTTTGAGATGTTTGCTGGTGGTACATGGATGATCTCCTCTATCAAATGAAGGATTGCGATAAAAGAATAGTGCTGAACTATACTTAATTATTACTTAATTATTTACGTTAGCTAAAAATTTTGCGTGTTTATTATATAACGTAATTTTTAGGTTTAATTGTTACGTATGTTTGCGAAATCACTGAGAAAAGTTGGAGACTGATTTGTAGCACAGTCGCAAAATTCCGAAATCACAAATTCATATCTTCCAAGCCAATTCATTCAATTTCCAACTTTTTCAAAAAATTACGGTTTTTATACTTATTAGCAATAGTTGCAATATTTATAAATAATATTTAATGTATATTTTGTACAATTTGCTACTAACTGGTTGTATTATTTGGGACTAGCAGTAATTTCATTGTATTAGTTTGCAAATGCTACTGCGTTATCAAATACACATTGTTTAGATTATGTTAGATGGTCTAGACAGCACTTTAGAATTACTCCTAAAGCGAGAGCTTCCACCTGATATTCCTTCTGGAGACACGGAAGTTTTTATCAGTTTTGTGACTCCCTATCAAGGAGCAATTAAACAAAAGCCAGCGATTAACTTATTTCTTTATGATGTACAGGAGAATCTAGAGTTACGCAACAGTGCATGGTCAGTGGAACGCCAAAGTAGTGGCCGAGCCAAGAGAAAACGTCCCCCAGCTAGGGTGGATTGTTCCTATCTAATTACTGCTTGGCCACAAAATGACGAGGATGTGCAGACAGAACACCAACTTTTAGGAGAAGTGATGAAGGTGTTACTGCGATATCGCAAACTTCCCGAAAATTTTGTTGCAGATAACTTAGAAGGACAAGAACTTCCCTTGAGACTGATTAGTTTACGTCCGAGTAACTTACAAAGTTTTGGGGAATTTTGGCAAGCAATGGGAGGTAAAGAAGGAACTAGACCCAAGGTTGTTTTGCATTGTACTGTGACTATCTCTGTTCCTGTAGATGAAACTGGGGAAGAGGTGCGACTGGTGGGAGTTTATCAACCTAAGACAGGTGACAGGTGACAGGTTACAGGTTACAGGTTACAGCTATGAGTCAATGGTATTAGGAGTAGCGATGCTTGAGCTATCTATAGTTAACCAACAAATAGCGATCGCGGGTAAAGTTTTGCAAGGAGAAACTGAAAAAACTATTTCTGGGGCAATAGTTGAAATTATCGCCATGCCAGAAAAATTTCGAGCTATTTTATCCCTAAAAGCACTGCAATATGGTTCGCAATGGGAAAAAATGAGCGCGCGACTTGACCGCAAAATGACCAGTATTGATGGTTATTTTTACTTTACTAATTTACCCCCTGGAGACTATCTTCTAGAGGCATCTTTACCTACTAGCCTAAATCGATACAAAAAAGTCAGAACCACAGCAAAAGTATCTGCACCTGTCAATGGCAAAATACCTACAACAATGACGGAGATTGTGCTTTCACCTACTGGCATTAAAGGCACAATTACTGATGTCAATGACCCCAAAAAGTTGATTGCCAATGCCAAAATTCAAATCCAAGATAGCGGAGATAGCACCATTAGTGACCAAAAAGGGAATTATCTATTAATTGACTTAAAATCACCCCCATCAGGTCAACGGAATATTACCTTGATTGCCTCAGCTACAGGTTATCAACAAGTTTCCCAAACCCTAAAAATTCAGCGTGGAGAAGTAATTTCTGAGCAAAATTTTGCGCTGATAGCTAAATAAATACTCACTATTTTCTGATTTATCACAGCCAGGAGTTCATCAAATGCCAACCTATCTCTCCCCAGGTGTTTACGTCGAAGAAATAGCTTCCGGTTCTGCGCCAATTGTGGGAGTTGGAACCAGTATTGCGGCTTTTATTGGTACAATAAAAGCTAATGCTTGGTCATCAAATAAGACTAGCAGCCCATCAGTTAGGTCTGTGGGTAGCTCGACAAATCCAGATGAAATTGGTACAGGGCAAGGTGGAACCAAAAAAAATTATTCATTAAAAACAGGAGATTACCCTGTAGTTACTACCTTGGGGACGTATGGGTTTTTCGTGGATGGAAATCCTGTAGTTTTAGATGACACAAACCCTATTACTAATAATGATGCAGATAAATCTGCAACTATAAAGTTTAAAGATGCGGTGACTTCAGGGGCAAAAATTACCGGATATTATCAAGTTGAAGTACCTGCAACAGTGACTCCTATAGACCCTAACATTGCTCAAGAAGGGGAAATTAAACTCTGTACAAACTTTAGTGAATTTAAAAAATTCTTTGGTGATTTTTTACCCCCTACTGGCGATACCGAAGGGCAAAACACCCTAGCTCATGCGGTTTATGGCTTTTTTAGAAATGGTGGAACGCGTTGTTATGTCACCTGGATAACTGGAGAAAACAAAATCCGTAGTGTTTTAGAGGAGTTGGAAGCAATTGATGAGATTAGCATCATTGTTGCACCAGGAAATCTAGCTTTGCGAGATGATATTAAAGACCATTGTGAAAAAATGGGCGATCGCATTGCAGTTCTTGATAGTGAGAAAGACATCACCCTCAGTGATCCTAAAGAGGTACAAAAGCTCAAACCCTTCAATTCTACCTATGCAGCTTTATACTTCCCGTGGATTCAAGTGTTTGATCCAGCCAGCAATAGCAATATTTATATTCCCCCAAGCGGTCATATTGCCGGAGTTTATGCACGGGTAGATGGACAAAGGGGAGTATACAAAGCCCCAGCCAATGAAACTATTTTGGGAGCCTTAGATTTAAGATACAATCTCAGCAAAGCTAAACAAGATGGTCTCAATCCCGATGGTATTAACGTGATTCGCAAGTTAAACGGGAATATCCGCGTTTGGGGTGCGCGTACTTTGGGCGGAGATGCTAATACAGAATTCAAATACGTCAATATTCGCCGCCACTTCAGTTATTTGAGAGATTCCATTGATAAAGGGACGCAATGGACTGTATTTGAACCCAATACTCCCGAACTCTGGGCAAAAATCCGCCGCAATATCAGTGCTTTTTTAGTCATGGAGTGGCGCAGAGGTGCGTTGTTCGGCACAACACCCGAAGAAGCTTTTTATGTAAAATGCGATGCTGAAAACAACCCCCCAGAAGTGCGGGATTTGGGTCAAGTTGTCACAGAGATTGGCCTAGCAGTAGTTAAACCCGCAGAATTCGTAATTTTCCGTCTCAGTCAATGGGCTGGTGCGGGGAAATAGGAATGGGTAATAGGGAATAGGCAATAGGCAATAGGTAATTGACTGTGTGTGAATCTGATGCAAACTAGAGAATCAAAAATACCGGGTATCTCTCTTAATAATGTTGTTCCTACACCAGAACCTGAGTTACTGACAGGGGTGCCGGTATTCTTTGGTTTGGCATCGCCTGGAGTGAACGAAGTTAAAAGGCTGACCTTAGCAAAGCATTTTCAGCAGTATTTTGAGAAAGCTGAGGGTTATTTAGCAGATGCGATCGCAGGTTTTTTTGAAAACGGAGGTCGTCTTTGTTATGTGATCGCCTTATCTGACAATACCCTGAAAGCTCTCAAAGAAGGTTTAGAGGCTAGCGAAGTCTTAGAAAATGTCGATTTGGTTTGTGTACCGGACATCATGCGGCTGGCGGATGCGGAAGTCGTGGCAATGCAGCAAGCAGTTTTAGAACATTGTGAACGCATGGGCGATCGCTTTGCAATTCTTGATGCTTTCAATGATGTACAAAAACTGAACGAGCAACAGACAAAACTCATGAGCCACAACGCTGCATTATATGCACCTTGGCTAAAAGTAGAATCTAGTCCTGATCCTATTCCCCCCTGTGGTCATATTGCCGGGATATATGCAACTTGCGATCGCACAGTCGGAGTACATGGCGCACCTGCAAATATACCCCTAGAAGGCGTATTGGATCTGAGTTTTTCCTTCACTTCTACTGAACAAGAACAGTTGCATCTCACAACTGGCAAGAGAGTCAATTATATCCGTAGCTTTCCAGGGCGAGGAATGCGAGTCTGGGGAGTGCGTACCCTCAGCCCCATCACGGAATGGCAATATGTCAACGTGCGTCGTATATTTCTCACCTTCGGACGCTGGGTGAATCTTAACTTAGCCGATACAGTGTTTGAACCTAATACTTTCCCTTTATGGGTGCGACTGCAAAGGGAATTAGGAGTTTATTGTGAATCCCTGTGGCGACAAGGTGCGCTACAAGGTGCTTCCCCCCAAGAGGCATTTTATGTCAAATGTGATGCCGAAACTAACCCAAGAGAAAATCGAGACACGGGAAAGGTAGTAGCAGAAATTGGTTTAGCCCCCACCATCCCCGGAGAATTTATCCAACTATTACTGGTGCAAAGTAGTAGCGGTATTTCACTTACTTAATTCAATTTAAATTTGTTGCAGGAGATTATTTTATGCCGACAATTTCTAATCCCCACGATCCCTACAGTGGTTATAACTTCTGGGTGGAATGGGATGGTATTGTTCATGCAGGGTTTCGTGAATGTAGTGGTTTAACAGCAACTCGTAACGCCGGAACTTACAGAGAAGGAACAGATAAAGCATTAAGCCAACGTCAAATTCCCGGTCTGAATAGTTATGGCAATATTACCCTCAAACGGGGAATTACTGACAATCAAGAACTGTGGGAATGGCACAAAAAATTACAAAATGGTGAGGCAGATCGGCGTAACCTTTCGATTATTTTAGCCGATGACAAAGGAGAAGAAAAAATTCGTTGGAACTTAGAAAACTGTTGGCCGACAACTTGGAATGCACCTGATTTCAATGCTACCTCTGATGAAGTGGCGATAGAAACATTAGAGTTAGTGCATGAAGGCATAACTGTTGGTTAGAAACTAGGGAGTAGGGGTATAGGAGAGAAAAACTAATTGCCTATTCCCTATTGCCTCTTAACTATTGCCTATTGCCTATTCCCTATTGCCTTTAATTATTGCCTAACAACAAAATCATGCAGCAAACTGAATTTCCTTTTATCTTACCTCAAGGATATCTCGACTCAGAAGGTAATACTCATAATGAAGGCATGATGCGCCTAGCAACTGCCTATGATGAAATTGCCCCAATGCGAGATCCCAGGGTACAGAAAAATCCTGGTTATTTGGTGATTATTCTCTTAGCTAGAACAATAGTCAAACTAGGAACTTTAGACCAAATTAATACCAAAGTAATCGAGGGTTTATTTTCAGGAGATTTAGTCTATTTACAGGATTTTTATCAAAGAATTAACCAAAATGGTCATAGTCGTTTAAGGGTAGCTTGTCCCCATTGTGAGGGAGAGTTTGAAGTGGAAACTGTGCCGGTGGGGGAGTAGTTTGCTACCCCACAGAAAGACTGCTGGAGGAGGTAGCCTACCTTGCTTATCATTTTCACTGGTCTTATGAACAGATTATGGGGATGGAACACCGAGAACGTCAGCAGTGGGTGATGCAGGTAGCACAAATTAATCAGCGACTTAGCGAGTAAATAGAAAAAATGAATCCCAGACTTATCGCCCTCAATGCTGCTTTAGCCGCAGGTTCAACAGCCAGTTTACTAGGACACGACCCCTATATGGCTTATAACTTCGCTGTAGAAATTGGTGGAGTTGTTGTTGGTGGTTTTAGCGAAGTTAGTGGTTTAAGTAGTGAAATTGAACTGGAATCTTATGAGGAGGGAGGATTAAATGATTATATTCATAAATTTCCCAAACATACCACCTATCCCAATTTAGTTTTAAGTCGAGGATTAGTAAATATTGATTTATTTTATATTTGGTATAAAGCCACTAGCCAAGGGTGGATTCAGCAATTAAATGGGACAATTCTCGTACTTGATAATCAGCAAATTCCGGTAATGTGGTGGACGTTTAAAAAAGCATATCCCGTCAAGTGGGAAGGACCCCAATTTAACGCTAGTAACGATGAAATTGCTGTAGAAAAAATTGAACTGGTGCATCAAGGAATTTCTAAGTTATAGAATTATGACAAATTCTTTATCAAATTGGCAAGATGTCCTGGATCATCGGTTAGTAAATCGCCTGACGCGTCCGTTACGTCAACCAGGAATGATGAATATGGCGATGGGTCAGCGTATTATTAATCGTTGCGATCGCTTTTTAAATCGCTTACCCCTGCTCAATCAACAAATGCAACGTTGGGGTAATACCAATACTCTATCATCAGAGTCGATGCCTATTGTATATGCACAGCCCATAACATTAGCAAAAGTACAGCCAATAGAAAATAGATTAAGTAATTCTCAATCAATATTCTCCACTGCTAACATCTCTAATACTATCATTCAACGAAAATTAGATAATTCTCAATCTTTACCAATTCCAACAGACTTATCAAACTCTACTTTTACAGATAAAACTACCCAATTTCTAAATTTAGAAACCCAAATTAATCAATCTGAAATTAATTCCCCAGAAATTCCAGTAGTTTCACCACAACCAACAACTGAAAAATTGCCATTACCAACACTCCCAGAAGTTAACAACCAGCAAACAGAAAATCAAACACCTGCGACTCTCCGCGCCTCCGCGCCACTGCGCGAACCAAATCAACCTATCCAAAACACCGAATTAAATATCTTAGCTCAAAGTGCGATCGCTGCATCAGAGAATCCAGTAGTCACACCCCAACCCATAACTCAGACTTCTGATCCATCAATACCGATTCTTCCAGCAAAGATACAAAATCCTTCTACATCACAGTCATCTGTTCCTATTAACAACCAGCAAACAGAAAATCAAACACCGCCAACTCTCCGCGCCTCCACACCACTGCGTGAACCAAATCAACCTATCCAAAACACCGAATTAAATATCTTAGCTCAAAGTGCGATCGCTGCATCAGAGAATCCAGTAGTCACACCCCAACCCATAACTCAGACTTCCGAACCATCAATACCGATTATTCCAGCAAAGATACAAAATCCTTCTACATCACAATCATCTGTTCCTATTGACAACCAACAAACAGAAAATCAAACTCTTACTCTCCGCACCTCCGCACCACTGCGTGAACCAAATCATATTAATCTCCCCCCTACAAAAACTAATAAAACTAACAATAATCAAAACATTTCTTTCCTTCCCCTAGTTCCCGTTATATCACCAATTAACCCACCCTTAAAACCTCAATCTTTACCTTTACCATTAGCTAAAACAACCCCATCATCAAGGAGTAATAACCAAACATCAAACCGCAATTCAACATCTCATCAAGATTATTCATCTCCTAGGAAAAACTTCGCTCCTGCTGTCTCACCAACAGAAACCGTAGTTTCTCCTATAGCAACCAGAAATGTTGATATTAACGTTAACGCTATAGCTAGCCAAGTTGAACGCAAACTGATGCGTCGGTTAGTCATTGAAAGTGAACGTAGAGGGAAAAATCGATGACACTAGAAAAATTAACTATCAAAATAGAATCGGAAAAAGACAAGTTTAATGATAAATTCAAAGTCCTGTTTAATCCTAATCAAGTAGAAATCGTGAAAACAGGCTGGACAATGCAACAGTATGGCCCAGTTGCATCAAAAGAATTAACTCAACTCAGTCTGGATTTATTCTTTGACACCACATTGATGGGATTCCCCCCAGAAAATGTCCAAAACTATACCCGCAAAATTTTTAGTTTAACTCAACCGCGCATTGGCACAAATCCCAAACGTCCCCCTCGTTGTCAACTAATTTGGGGAACTATCTCTGGTAAAGATAGCGTGTTATTACCTGACGGTTTTTTAGAAAGTGTCACTAAAAAACTGACTCACTTTCTGGAGGATGGGACACCTGTCAGAGCCACCTTAAGCTGTACATTTAAAGAGTGGAAAGAACCGAAAAAAAAGGCAAAAATTCTGAATCCCATTGATGATCCTGTCAGAATTGTGAAACGGGGAGAAACTTTGAGTAGTATTGCCACTGAAGAATATGGTGATCCTTCTCTATGGCGTGTAATTGCGGTAGAAAACAAGTTAAATAATCCTCGTATATTAAATCCTGGTACTGTGTTGACGATTCCTCCTTTGCGAATTACTAACTTGAGTCAGAAGGAGTAAATCATGCCAATTGATGCTTCCTTATTAAATCCTCGTCTCCAAATTTTTGTTCAAGGCAAACCCTTAAAGACAGACATAGAATTGGATTTGATCTCCGCATTAGTGTCTGAGGATTTGGAAGCTCCTAGTATGTTCGAGCTACGATTAGTGACTTGGGACATCATAAAACAACAAATGACATGGGTTGATGACACAGTATTTGATGTGGGTAATGAAGTAGAAATTAAGATGGGTTATGAAGATGATATTCAAACTGTGATTGTGGGGGAAATTACAGGATTAGAACCAGAATATACCCTAGATGATTTACCAATATTAGTAGTGCGTGGTCATGATTTGCGCCATCGGCTGTTACGAGGAAGACACACAAAATCATTCCTAAAAATTAAAGATAGTGAGGTTGTTAATCAAATTGCTAGAACTAACGGACTTACAGCAAAAGTTACCGATAGTAAGGTTAAGTTAGAGTATATCTTGCAGCACAATCAGACAGATTGGGAGTTTTTAAATGAAAGAGCTAAACGCATTGGTTATGAAGTAGCAATCGATGAAAACATTCTTTATTTTCGTCCCCATCAAAATACACAAGATAAACTTTTGACTCTCACGTATCCAGAAAAATTACAGGAATTCATACCCCGACTAAGCACTATGAATCAGGTACAAAAAGTAGAAGTCAGAGGTTGGATTTCTAAAGACAAGAAAGAGGTAATAGGTAAGGCGGGGGTAGGACAAGAAGGTGACACAATGGGAGGTTCAACCTCTGGAGCTAAAGCAGTTAAAAAAGCTTTTGGAGAATCTAGCCAGACGATAGTCAGTCAACCTGTATCAAGTAAAGAAGAAGCCGATAACATGGCGTTGGGGCAGTTTCAGGATATGGCGATCGCCTATATTACTGGGGAAGGAGCTTGTCAAGGTAATCCCAAATTACGCGCCGGGAAAGTAATTGAAATTTCTGGTGTTGGTAAAAGATTTGGCGGACTTTATTATCTCAATAGTGTGGAACATTCTTATATATGGGATCAGGGTTATAGAACTTCATTTACTGTCAGGAGAAATGCCACATGAATGGACTAGATTTGTTAATAGGTAATCAAAATCACGAAAATCAGCGTTTTTATGGGGTAACAGTTGGTATAGTAACTAATAATCAAGATCCAGACAAATTAGGACGAGTCAAAGTAAAATTTCCTTGGTTATCTGACGCAGAAGAAAGTTACTGGGCAAGGGTTTTGACTCCAATGGCAGGAAATGACCGTGGTATTTATTTTCTGCCAGAAATTGATGATGAGGTTTTAGTTGCTTTTGAACAAGGTGATATAAATTATCCTTACGTTCTTGGTGCTTTGTGGAATGGGAAAGATAAACCACCAGGGAAAAATGATGATGGCAAAAATAATCAACGCATGATTAAATCTCGAAGCGGTCATCAGATTATTTTAGATGATACTGACGGGGAAGAACAAATTATTATTCAAGATAAGACTGGTAAAAACAAAATCGTAATTAATTCTAAAGAAAATACTATGAATCTTCAAGTTGACAAAGATTTAACCATTGCTGCTAAAGGAAAAATTATTTTAAACAGTAGTGATGATGATATTTCGATTGAATGTAAAAATTTGCAAATAAAAACTCAACAAAATTATCAATTAGAAGCAGGTGCTAATTGTACTATTAAAGCTAAATCAAAATATGAATTAGAAGCAAGCTCTGGTTTAGGAATTAAATGTTCAGCCGGCGTAAAAGTTAATGATGGTGCGTTGGAGGTGATGTAATGGAAGTTGATTTTTTAGGTGTGGGATGGACGCTACCTGTCGAACGTAATGCACAGGGTCAAATTGAGATGGCACGATATGAAAATGCTGTGAGTAACTCAATTTGGATGATTCTCAGTACAGCTAAAGGAGAACGGATTATGCGTCCTGATTTTGGCTGTGATATTCACGAAAAGGTGTTTGCTCCTAATAGTTTAGGAACAATTGGACAAATTGTCAGTGATGTTAAAGATGCCTTAATTGAATGGGAACCTCGCATTGATGTTTTAGATGTGGATGCAATTCCTGATCCAAGTCAACCAAATGTGATTTTAATTCAAATAAATTATCAAATTCGCACAACAAATAATATTTTTAATTTGGTTTATCCTTTTTATATACAGTGATTGTTTATGGCTTCCTTACCTCCCAAAATCGACCAGCGTACCTATGAAGAAATTGTTCACCAAACTGAAAGTTTAGTAGAGCAATTTACCGACTGGAAGCCTGCACCTGAAGGTAAAACAGATGCAGGAAGGGCATTAATTCGCATATTTGGACGGATGGTGAAGGTGGTAAGCGATCGCCTCAACCAAGTCCCTGAAAAAAACTTTTTAGCCTTCCTTAATTTAATTGGTGGAGAACTCAAACCACCCCAACCGGCAACAGTTCCCTTAACCTTTTACTTAGCACAGGGAAGTACCACAGATGGCTTAGTTCCTGCTCATACTCAAGTTTCTGCACCACCAGCCGAAGGTTCAGAGGCAGAAATCGTATTTGAGACAGATCGGGAATTGGTTGTCACAACGACGCAATTACAAGCTGTATTTCTGCGCGAACCAGATGAGGATAAGTATAGAGATTGTACCCTAGAAGCCACAGGACAAAACGATGCAGCCTTCTGGGCTTTCGTAGGCGATCGCCCCATTCCCCATTCTCTTTATATAACTTGTCCCGAAATTTTTGATTTACCAGAGTTAAAAGAATTAAAGCTAACTATTACTACTAATAGTATCAATCAATTTCAAAGTCTACCTTTAAATTGGTCTTATTGGGACGGTTCTCAATGGCAAGCTATTGCAACTCCTAGCATCAGCCTTGACAATAATCAATCTACAATTACTTTTACTTTTGCTAATTTACCTATTCCCACCCTCTTTGAACTTCAGGGAAAAACAGCGAAATGGTTGCAAGCGAAGTTAACTAATATATCCTCTTTATCTGCAAATTTACCTCAAATTACTAATCTTCAAGGTAGCATCAAGATTAAGCAATCTAATTTAATTCCTGAAGTCTGCTTATTTAATGCTACTCCTTTAGACCTCACCAAAGATTTTTATCCTTTTGGTGAACAGCCAGGAATTAATGATACATTTTATATTGCTTTACATGACGCTTTTATTAAGCCGGATGCAACTATTACTATTGATATCTCTTTAGCTCGTCAACTTGACAATATAAACGACTTAAAAATTATTTGGGAAATTGGTAATGGTCAAATTTGGCGAGAAATAGCAGATAAAAATAATCAAGTAAAATGGGTAAATACATCCTCCATAATTCAGTTTATAGAAAAAGATATCCAGGCAAAGTTAAAATTTCCTAATCGAGAAAATCTTCCTAATCCTAGCACTGTTAATGGCGAAACTCGCTATTGGATTCGCGCACGCATAATTCAAGGTCATTATGGCAAAGCAGCAAGTGAGCGCACATATCCTGTTTATGATGACTTAGCAATTATAAGAAAAGAAATACTCAAAGATAATAACGTAATTGAAGTTGATACTCTCGATTTATTTAAAGAGAATGATAAAATTCGGATTCTTCCTTTGAAAGATGGATTTCCAGAAGAAAATCAAATTAATGCTATCGATAAAAATGGCAATAAGCTGACGCTAAAAAACAAAATCTTGAATAACAAGTTGGAAATTGGCACTCGGATTATGCGTAAGTCAATTATTACGGAAACAATTCCGCCAACTTACGATCCACCTCTGATTAAATCTTTAACAGTAACCTATGATTTTACTATTGAAGAAAACGCCATTTATTGTGCAGAAAATGATTTTATCTATTCTTACCCAGGAGAATCTTTTCAAGCATTTACACCGACAATAGACAAAGAACCAAGCCTATATCTCGGATTTGATCAATCATTTAATAATAAAACAGTTACTCTCTATGCCCAGGTTGAAGCCCCATCACCAGATGAATTATCAGCTGATATTACAACAGCAACAGTCATTACAGAACTAGCAAGAGATAAAACACTACAACTAGCTGATGTCACTGGTTGGCGAAAAGGCGATCGCCTGCAAATTCAAAACCCTATCAATCCTCAACAATACGATAACTATACTATTAGTGATATTAGCGGCGAACAAGTTACTATCAATCAACCTCTGCCACAAGATTATCCTCAAAACACCCCAGTTCTTCGTCCCCAACAACCCCAATTAGTTTGGGAATATTCTAGTCCTTTAGGTTGGCAATCATTAGGGGTAAATGACGAAACTCAAGCATTTTCCCAACGAGGTTTAATTCAATTTATTGCTCCCGCAGATTTTAGCCCCACAGAAACCTTTGGAAAACAACTATATTGGTTGCGAGTGCGTTGGGTAGCTGGTAACTTCCGAGTAAAACCTCGTTTACGTCGCTTGTTAACTAATACTACTTGGGCAGTACAGGCAATAAGTTTGAAAGAAGAAGTTTTAGGTTCAAGTAACTACGAGCCAAATCAGATTTTTGTGGCTAATAATACCCCCATTTTGATGGGAGAGCAGTTAGAAGTTCAAGAAGGACAAATTCCCTCTGGCATAGAATCGAATCGGATCAAAGTAATTGCAGATAATGTGGGAGAAATTGAAGAAGTTTGGATACTCTGGCAGGAAGTAGCAGATTTTTACGGTTCTAGTGCCAGCGATCGCCATTATATTTTAGATCGACAAACCGGAGAAATTCGCTTTGGCAACGGGCAAGCCGGGATGATTCCTCCCAGGGGGCGTAATAATATTCGGCTATCTTTTTATCGTACTGGAGGAGGTAAACAGGGAAACGTCACCACACAAACCATTAGCCAATTAAAAACTACTATCCCCTACATTGATCGGGTAATTAACCTAGAAGCAGCAGGCGGAGGAGCGCAACAAGAGACTCTAGAACGCCTCAAAGCACGCGTACCCAAGCAACTACGCCACCGCGATCGCGCTGTTACTCTTGAGGATATAGCAGATTTAGCTTATGAAGCTTCTACAGATGTGGCTAGAGTTAAAGTAGTCACACCAGATTTACTGACAGCTAATTTTAGTCCACTCAATGAAAGACTTTGGCTCGATCCTACCAAACCAGATGTGACATTTGCAGATACTTTGAGTGGGAAATTGCAGGGTATTAACTCCACCACCGAAGCCGCTAACTTTCAAGAAATGTTGGAGGAAATTAACCGCCGTGCTGGGCAAGTTAAACTGATTATTCTCCCCCAGAGTAGCGATCGCCTACCCACCCCCAGTTTAGCCCTACTAGAGCAAGTCGAAACCTATATTCGTTCCCGTTGCGAAGCCACAGTAGATTTAGTAGTGACAGCCCCCAGATGGCAAGAAGTCAGTGTGACTGCAACCATAACCCCTGTGTCCCTCGAAAACGCAGACATGGTGATCAACATTGTCAAACAAACCTTAGAAACCTTTCTCCATCCCTTAACCGGAGGAACAGGGGCGGGGTGGCAATTTGGACGCTACCCGCAAAAATCTGATTTTTACGCCATTATTCAATCCATTTCGGGAGTAGATCATGTTAATTCTTTAGAAGTGAACTTACCTTCATCACTCACAGCCGATTCCTTGATTTACTCCGGCAATCACATTGTGAAGGCAATAGGCAATAGGCAATAGGCAATAGTTCTTCTTCCCCATCCCCCATCGCATCTACCTATTATGACTTTACCCCTACCCAACCTAGATGATCGCACCTATGCCAACTTAGTAGAAGAGGCAATTTCTCAGATTCCTCTGGAATATCCAGAATGGACAGATCATAACCCTACAGACACGGGAATTATTCTGATTGAATTATTAGCATGGTTATCAGAAATGGTTCTTTATCGGGTTAATCAAGTTCCTGATGAAAATTACGCGAGTTTTTTAAGTTTACTCAAAGGAGATGAATGGCAGTTACCTATTAATGTTTCTACCCAGGAACGACAAAAAATTTTGCAATGGGAGATTCAGAAAACTTTATTAGAATTACGCCAAACTTATCGAGCCGTTACACCAGAAGATTATGAAAAATTGGTGCTTGATGACTGGAATCAATCACAAGATGCTAATGGTTTAAAGATTGCCCGTGTTAAATGTTTGGCACAACGAAATTTAGAGTTACAAGATAACAAGATTGCTAAGGGACATATTAGTTTAGTGGTTGTTCCAGAAAATGATAGCCAAGACAATCAGGTAAAAGATAAATATACAGCCTTGTTTAAGTTTCTTGATCATCGCAAACTTTTAACTACTCGCCTGCATATCGTTGAACCTGAATATATATCTCTAACTATAGAAGCTGAATTAGTGCTTCAGGATGGCGCACAAGCAGAAAACGTTAAAACACAGGCACAACAAGCAGTAGAGATGTTTTTTGCACCCCTGCGATCGCAACAATATTGGCAGGGACAAGGATGGCCTTTTGGGCGGAGTGTGTATCTATCAGAATTGTATAAATTATTAGATGATTTGGAAGGTGTAGATTATGTTGAAAATTTGCAAATTAAAGACAAAGATAAAAACTCTAAAACTGAAATTTATTTAGCAGAACATCAGCTAGTTAACATCGATATCAAAAATAGTAACTTTACAATATTGGTACAAGTTGGTAATGAACGCAAAAAACTCTAAATCAGTTAGCACCTATCATCAATATTTACCAGCTATTCTCCAACAAGATATTTTTATTGGGCAGTTTTTGCTGGCATTTGAAAAGATTCTCAGTGGACTAGATGAAAGTCCTAGCAAAGAGCAAATTATTACAGCTAATAATCAAAATATTCCTGGTTTAGAAGAGATTCAAAATATTCCTGGTTTAGAAGAGATTATTGATAATATTCATCTTTATTTCAATCCTCAACGCACTCCAAAGGAATTTTTACCTTGGTTAGCAGGTTGGGTAGCCTTAAGTTTACGCAATGACTGGCAGGTAGAAGTTAAAAAAGCATTTATTCAAAAAATTGTCAAACTATACCGCTTGCGGGGAACTAAGCAGGGATTAATTGAAATTCTGAAGATTTATTTACAAAACTCTGGATTTGGTGAAAATGTTGAAGTCTTCGACCACTTTGAGCATTTTCCCCATTATTTTCAAGTACAATTAACTTTACCAGACCGCGACCCGGATAAGTATTGGCGACAGGCTAAAATTGCCAAAGCAATTATCGACCAAGAAAAGCCAGCACAGACATTTTACACCCTAAAGATACTTGTACCAACGATGCAGCTTACCAAGCGATCGCACGTTGCTTATCCTTTCAAATTATTTGCACCACCACAAAATCAAAGATTTGCTATAGAAATAATCATTACTCCCAATAACAGCAATAGTGTACCCATGAGTCAATTAGCTAAACAGTTAGCTATTCAGATGCAAGGTAACTTGAAATTAATTACCTATGGCTCACCTGAAATTAGTATTAAAAATAAATCTTTTTCAGTTAAATACAATTTAGATTATCAGCATTTCCAAAGGAACTTAACAGGGTTTTATGCCACCTTATCAAATTGTACAGATAAAGTCTTTCAAGGTAATTTAGCAATTAATCTAGAATTTTACATCAATGATATTAAACATACAAATACACTACTAGAGCAGCCTATAAATTTATCTCCAGTTCTCAAAATTTGTAGTAAAAATAAGCGGGGAGAAATTATTGCAGGCAATACAATATTTCAACAGGCTAGCCAGCCAGAACCATCAGGCATGATGCTAACAAAATCAATATGGACTAACCCCTATATTTTTCAAACATTTGCAGCACCTAAAATTCAAGAATTACAACCTAAGATAATTGCACTTATTGAAAAAATAGAACTAGCAGCTATTGTAGAAATTACTCAGCCTAACTCAATTGATTCTGATTTGCTTAATAAAATTACAGTTCGTCTACAAGATAAAGTCTCTGATGATCATTTATTAACTCCAGAAACTACCATTGATCAGAATAAGATTACAATTAAGCGCACTCTCTATTATCAACAATTTATGCAAACTATAGACCAGTTAGCAGTCAGCATTAAAAATCTTAATCCTGTAGACATTTCCGGAAAAGTAATCGTGCAAGTTGATTTAAATATCAATCAGCTTGTATCTACTTATAAATTACTAGAAAACACCTTTAATCTCAAAGCAGTTCCCACCCATGATATATTGCAAATTTGCAGTAAAGATGAGGAAGACAAAATTGTTGCTGGTAACACCATTTTAGGAACAATCAGTCAATCAATATAGCTAAAAACCAGGAGAAGATATGGCTAAAACTACCGATTTCACTAACTTTGCTAATGAACGTCCTAACTATTTCCCAGGGCAATATTTGCTAGAAGATGATTTTGAACTGCAACATAAATATTTGAGCGATCGCCAACGCTATTATCATCAAAGTCTACATATTTCAGGAATTATTGAAGGTTTGGAAGTTGAAGTTGTTCAAGGTAAAAAAGAAGTCCAAATTCAATCAGGCTCGGCAATAGATCTTAATGGCAATTTGATTGTTTTAAAAACAAATATTACCTTCTCTAACTTTAATAATATTAATGAAGGTTTGCTTTATATCCAATATGCTGAAGAGCCACAAAATCAACAGCAAAAAGATATACCTGATAGCTATACTCGTTTAAGTGAAAAGCCCATTTTGGGATTTGCATCTCAAATTCCTGAAAACATCATCGCCATCAAGCTAGCAAAATTAACAATCAATCAAAATCCTATTATTCTTGATCCTAGCGTGCGAGAATATTCAGGTTTGTCCTTACCCAATGCTAATAGTAAAGCTTTAACCTTACGTTCCGCAGGAAGTGCCAATCCTAACTTAGCAGTGTTGACAGGTAGTTTACAGATTGATGAGAATTTAACAGTAAATGGGACAATTTCCGGAAAAATCGATGCCATTAACATCACAACAGGACAATTAGATACTGGAAGAATACCTAATTTGTCGGCTGATAAGATTATCTCTGGAACATTCAGTGTTAATCGGATTCCGAATCTACCTGCTGATAAAATTACTTCAGGAACAATTGCTGGGGATTTAACTGTTAATGGTGCCGCTAAGTTGGGATATGAAAGTAATATCTCGGATTTTAGCATTCCTCTGATGTCTGGTTTTTATCAAAATAATGGTCAAAACATTCCAGGAGATGTCCCGGATACATCACACGGTTGGACACATCTCATCACTGCTAGACATAGTAATACCAATAATAATCATCAACTCCAAATAGCTGCTTCCTATCAAAGTAATGATCGAATTTTCTTTAGAAAGATTGCGGATAATGGAACTTCAAATCCTACTTGGAACGAAGTTGCAACACGAGGTACTAATACCTTTGATGGTACTCAAACTATTAGCGGTAGTTTAACAGTTAATGGCTCTGTTCAAGTAGGCGGATTTACTGATGGTGATCAAGATGAATGGCCTAAAGTTACTTGGTACCGCGATATCAGTAAAAATTGGGATGAAGGCTTAATTAAAAACAGTGCAGCTAGAGGATATTTTAAAAAAGCAGGATACGGTATTCACTTCCATCAAAGCAGACAATTTAGTTTGTGGTCCACTAATTGGGATGCCTTATTTGCTGTTGAAGGTCAGACAGGAAATACTTATATTAAAGGCAATTTAACCGTAAATAGTGCAATTACACCCAGTGCTGGCAGTGCAGAAAATAATGGCATTATGTTTCCTAAAGATCCTGGTGGCGGTAGTGGTGATGCAGCATGGATACGCTATTATTCACGCAACCCTGACTCTCGTAGTGTGCCACTTAGAGAGCAGATGACTTTAGAAATTGGCACATCAAATGATCCACAAGATCATATTGCCTTGATGGCTTCTGGCGGGGTGGGAATTGGCACAAATGAACCAGCAGCTAAACTAGATGTTAACGGCTATATATTTGAAAAATTAGATGTTATTCAATGTAACAATCGAGGTGATTGGGGAAGTGCAAATCATCCAATTAAGGTTTATTTTCAGACCAGATTAGCTGGAAAGCCTGTAGGTACTATGATGAGGGCAATTCAAGATCATCCATCTTGGAGAGGGCATTATTGGCAAGCATGGGTTGATGCTGATAGAAATATCCGAGTAATTCATAATTCTATCAATTCAATACACCTTGCAGATAGAAATACTTAATTAAACCTATCTCATAAACAATGGCAGACTTCATTCTCATGACTGGCGATAAAGCCATGTTTAACCCTAACTTTGGACAAGCAATTGTCACCGTGCGCCCCGGAGATTTAATCGGCACAGGCAAAGATAAAATTAATGGCAAACTTGTCTGTGTCGATGGTGATGAGAAAAAAGTCATCGTCCCTGGCTGCACCTATATGACACCTCAATACAGTATTCCAGGTATGGGAATGCTTTTTATTGAATCCTTGGCTGGCAACCAAAAAGCCCAAAAAACTAAATCTAGCGGAAAACCTGTACTGCTCAAAGGAGGGCAATTCCAAGCCAAATTTACAGTGCTTGTTCCCGCACAACAACCATCTGCACCCAGTCCCATACCCGATGCTACCCCCCAATATTCTGGTAATGGGACATTTCTTTCTATGAATTTCAAAGTTAAAGGAACCTAATTCAATCATGAAAGAACAATTAGAAAAACGCCTTACTGAACTCAAAGCTGAGTTAGCATCAGGACAAAAATTTATGGCAGAGTTAGAGGCGAAACAAGCAAATCTGCGCGATACATTACTGCGAATTAGTGGCGCAATTCAAATTTTGGAAGAACTTACATCTACCACTGAGCAGAATGGATATGAAAACCATCACGAAGTACAAGAGGAATCAAACTTTCAATATCAAGTACAAGATGAAAGTTAACAAGAGACATCTCTAGAAATTAAATATGCGTTTTCCAGAAACCTTGTAGAGACGTTTCATGGAACCTCTCTACTCTACTTTTTTGGAGATGTCTCAGAGGCTGTTTGAAAAGTGGTTGGCTTTGATTTCCGATACTTATTGAGCATTCAACAGCCCAAATTAATCATTTATTGGCACACTATTAAAAAAGCAACTTCTGGCTCCAGTGTGACAAGCAATATCACCAATCTGCTCAATCTTTAGCAGAATAGTATCACCATCACAGTCATAAAAAAACTCTTTTAGTTTTTGGATATGACCAGATGTTGCACCTTTATGCCACAATTCAGAACGAGAACGACTCCAATAATGAGCCTCACCGGTGGATAGCGTTTGATGAATTGATTCAGCGTTCATCCAAGCCATCATTAATACTGTACCATCACGGTAGTCTTGAGCGATCGCCGGAATTAAACCTTGCTCATTAAACTTTAAACATTGTATAACTTGAGTGTCTACAATCATCGTCTCTAACCTCTGAAACTCAACGAAATCAAATTAGATGAAAAATGTAGAGGTGAAAAATTTCTACCTCTACACAGCACGCGCTAAATTTTCATTGATGACTTAGTGAAACTTGGCGTTGTGTCGAATCAAATTCATAAATTCCTCGCGAGTACGTGCATCTTCTGCAAATACACCACGCATGGCACTGGTAACAGTCCAAGAACCAGGTTTCTGCACACCACGCATCACCATGCACATATGAGTAGCTTCGATAACTACAGCTACCCCTTGCGGTTTGAGTAAACCTTGCAACGCATCTGCAATTTGTAGAGTGAGGCGTTCTTGTACTTGCAAACGTCTAGCATACATCTCACAAATCCGAGCAATTTTTGATAAGCCTATCACCTTGCCATTGGGAATGTAAGCAACATGAGCGCGACCAATAATTGGTAGAATATGATGCTCACAGGAACTGAAAATATCGATGTCCCGAATTAATACCATTTCATTGGCATCTTCTGTAAATACTGCCCCATTCAGCAGTTCATCTAAAGACTCATGATACCCTTTAGTCAGAAACTGTAACGCTTTCACAACTCGTTTGGGAGTATCTAGTAACCCTTCACGATCAGGATTTTCTCCTAATCCAATCAACAAAGTTCTTACAGCCTGCACCATTTCTGCTTCTGTGACAGTTAGTGACTGTTGAGTAGATAACGATGATACCACCTGAGCAGCAGAATTTGTATCGGGACGAATCGATAAAGTCATGTTCTTTTGTTTAATCGGTATAGATTAGGAGCTAGTTAATCGTTCAAAGTCATGAAACACGATTAACTAACTGGGCTGATTGCTTAACACTTCTTAATCATACCAAACATTTGTTAAGCTGTGTATAAATTTGTTGAGAATCTAATTTTCTCCCGATAAAAACTACCTGATTTTTAGGTGGACTACGCCATTCATCAGCGTGTAGATTATAACGAGGGCCACTTAGTTGAAAAATATGGCGTAATTCACTATCACTAAACCACAAAATTCCTTTAGCACGAAACACATCTTGAGGCATTTCTTCGGTGAGGAAGTTCTCAAATCTATGAACATCAAATGGTTGATCAGATTGAAACGAAATCGAGACAAATCCATCATTTTCTAAATGGTGGGAGTGATGTGGGTGATGATGGTGTTCATGATGATGATGTTGATGATCATGTTCGTGATCATGATGATGTTGATGATGATCTTCTGCCTCATGAACAGTATAATCATCTATTGGAGTTAAACCCACACCTAAGATTAAAGGCAATGGGACTTCACCATGTTGAGTGTGAAGAATTCTCGCCCCATTTTTGATATTATGAATGTAGCTTTCTACTGCTTGCACTTTTTCTGGAGCAACCAGGTCTATTTTATTGAGGAGAATCATATCTCCATAGGTAATTTGTTTTAAAGCTGCTTCACTATCAAAATGTTCGGGATTAAAGGTTTCAGCATCAACTACAGTCAGAATAGAGTCGAGGTTAGTTAAATCCCTCAGTTCTGTTCCCAAAAAAGTTAGAATAATTGGTAATGGATCAGCGACACCAGTTGTTTCAATGACCATATAATCAATACGGTCTTCTCGTTCTAAGACTCGATAAACAGCATCAACTAGACCATCGTTGATAGTACAGCAAATACAGCCATTACTGAGTTCTACCATATCTTCGTCAAGGGAAACCAGCAGTTGGCTATCAATATTAATATCACCAAACTCATTGACGAGAACAGCGACTTTTAAATCTTGTTTATTCTTGAGAATTTGATTCAGCAGTGTAGTTTTACCACTCCCTAAAAATCCTGTGATGATAGTAACAGGCATTCCGCGTTTAGGAATATCAGGAATTAAATTTGGAGTTGGTGCGGTGACAGTATTCATATTGCAATTTGATGTTTGTAAACTACTAAATTAAATGGTTGTTTCCGATTCCCCACTTTTGAAAGGGTATCTTGTTTCACGAATCTTTAGAGATGATAGCTTCTTGTAAACGATGTACCAATTCACTTAAACTCATCACCCCTAAATCTCTAACTTGTCTAGTTCTAACACTTAAATTTTGATTTTCTACTTCTTTTTTACCCACAACAGCAACAACGGGAATTTTTTCTAACTCTGCTGTGCGAATTTGCTTACTTAAACGTTCGCCACTGTTGTCTATTTCTACTCTCAAACCAGCTTTTTGTAAATCAGTTATAACAGATTCTGCATATCCTCTTACCTCATCACTCACGGGTAATAAGCGTACTTGTACTGGTGCTAACCACAAGGGGAAATCACCAGCATAGTTTTCAATTAAGATGCCAAAAAAGCGTTCCAAAGAACCAAAAATAGCTCGATGAATCATAATTGGCCGTTGACGACTACCATCAGCCGCAATATATTCCATATCAAAGCGTTCTGGTAAGTTAAAGTCTACTTGAATAGTGGAACATTGCCACAAACGACCAATAGCATCTTGAATTTTAATATCAATTTTCGGACCATAAAAAGCTCCCCCACCTTCATCAACAACATAATTCCAGCCTTTAGTATCCAAAGCTTCTTTTAAAGCTGAAGTTGCTAATTCCCATACCTGATCATTGCCTACTGATTTATCAGGACGAGTGGAAAGATTTACCTCATAATTTTTAAAACCAAAGTCTGATAAAATTTTCTCTGTGAGATTTAAAACCCCTAAAATTTCCTCAGCAATTTGGTGAGGTAAACAGAAGATATGAGCATCATCTTGGGTAAATCCTCTCACCCTCATCAAACCATGTAACGCACCAGAACGTTCATAACGATAAACTGTGCCTAATTCTGCCCATCTTAATGGCAATTCTCGATAGGAATGTAGCTGATGTTTGTATGTGAGAACATGAAAAGGACAATTCATCGGCTTGATTTGATAAGCCTGATTTTCCACCTCCATTGAGTCAAACATATTCTCTTGATAAAAATCAAAATGACCTGATGTTTTCCATAAATCGAGGTTGGCTACATGGGGTGTGTAGAGTAATTGATAACCAGATGCTAAATGTGCTTGTCGCCAATAATCTTCAATGATGTAGCGAATACTCGCGCCTTTGGGATGCCAAAAAACTAAACCCCCACCAGCTTCTTCTTGAATGCTAAATAAGTTTAGTTCTTGACCTAGCTTTCTATGATCACGACGTAAGGCTTCTTCTCTTTGTTGGAGGTAAGCTTGTAGTGCTGCTTTAGTTTCCCAGACTGTACCATAAATGCGCTGCAATTGGGGTTTAGTTTCATCTCCTAACCAATAAGCACCGGCAATATTCAACAATTTAAAACCGTCAGGCTCAATTTCACCTGTAAAGTTAATATGCGGCCCTGCACATAAGTCCCACCAATAGTGACTTGCTGGTTGCACATCTGTAATAAATAAAGAAGCTTCTGGTTTACCAATTTCGGGGCTACCAATAAAGTAGCGGGTAATTGTCTGTTCTGGGGGAATGCGTTCTAAAATTTCTAATTTGTAAGGTTCGTTTAATTCGACAATTTCGGCGCGAATTTCTGCCCTTTGTACCTCTTCACGGATAATAGGGAGATTGGCTTGGATGATTCGCTGCATCTCTACCTCGATTTTTTCCAAGTCATCGGGAGTGATGCTAACTGGACAATTGAAGTCGTAGTAAAATCCATTTTCTGTGACGGGGCCAGTTGCTACTTTAGTCCCTGGAAATAGCTTCTGCACTGCCATTGCCATGATATGGGCGCAGGTGTGACGCATCCGTGTAAGTTGTTCACTATCGTGCTGGCTTAAGTCTTTCTGGAACTGGGTTAAGGAACTGACCATATCAATCTGGAATGAGAATCGTTATCATATTAGCGTAAAAAAGTAGTTTTGAGTGGCAATGAGAGCGATCGCAGTTAAAATTATTCTGCCGATTAACAATACACAGTAGACTTGGATAGATTCTGTTTTCGACGTAGTATAAAACCCCACCTCAGCATCTGGCGCAAACAAGCTTGGTTACTAATTGCTGTGTGTGCATTGTTAATCTTTTTACTTCCCCTACCAACGTGGGCGGCACCTGCACAACCAGAACGCACACCCTTAACCTTAGAACTGTTGCAGGAACGACTACATACACCTACCCTGCGTGAGGGGAATTTAACTGTAGACTTGCGGCAAATGGTGATTGATTTGCGTCCAGAAAATGCTAGTTTTCGTGATGCCTTTTATCAAATGCTCCGCAAAGAATTGCAAAAAACTGGAGCTAAACCTTTAGGATTAGACTTGAGTTATTCCTTGATTCAAGGAGATTTTATTGGCAGCGATTTAGGGTTAAGAACACCTTTATATGCTCAAGCGATCGCTCCGATTTTCACTGCCCCAGAACAAGAACAATTAGAACGCTTACGTTTAGTTTGCTTGCAATCTTTAGCGGTTAATTTTCTCAACTCTAAAGATTGTCGCTCCCTTTTAAATACGCAGTCAACAGTATCTAGTGAAGTGACGGTTTTTCGCGGTGCTTTGACACTAGAACATACTCGCTTTAATGGTGAAGTGCGATTTGCTAATACATTTTTTCTTCAGACTGTAGATGCTCAAAATGCTACATTTCTGCAAACAAATAACTGGAGTGAAGCCAGATTTAGTCGTCCTGTGAGTTTTAAATCTACCATTTTCCGCCAAGTAAGTAATTTTTCGGGTAGCGTTTTTTTTAATAAAGCTAATTTTAAACAAACACAATTTCAAGAAAATGCTGATTTTCATGATAGCATTTTTGTGAATAATGCCGACTTTAATCAAGCTCATTTTCAGCAATTAGCCAAATTTAATAGTGTCCAGTGGCAAGGAAATGCAGATTTTTCTGAGGTGATATTTAATAATCAAGCACAGTTTGCAAAAGCTAGTTTTAATCAATTTCTATTCTTAAAAGAAGCAACATTTGAACAAGCTGTCATCTTTCGAGAAGTGCTATTTAATCAACCTGTAGATATGCGGAGTGCTAGCATTCTCAACCAAGCTGATTTTAGTGATGTGCTATTTTCTAGAGAAGCATTTTTAAATGTTCCTGGATTGACATTTAATTCAAATCAAGCCAAAATTTTAGGGAATCCAGGACAGATTGGTAAAATATTTAGTGTCCCCACATTGGCAGGTAATCAAAATGTTTTGCGAAATTTGGGGCAGAACTTCCGGCAACAGCAACAAGTAGCTGATGCGAATCAATTGGAGTATATCAAACAACAATTACGACTGGATAAATTGACTCGTGAATTAGTAGGGATAAATATTAATCGTGCGACTTTTACAAGTTTGCTCAAGTTGGGTTTTTCTGATATTCAAGTAAAAGCGATCGCCCAACGTCGAGCCGTAAAACCATTTCGCAACAGCAACGAATTATTAACATTAGCAGATATCGATTTAGCCACATACAACCAACTCAGCGATCGCCTAGTCTTTGCCGAACCCTTGACAGTTGGTAACTGGTTACTTACAGCTTGGACTTGGTTAGTATTGAGTGTATTGTTATTGTTAAGCGGCTACGGCACAAACTTGTGGCTAGTTTTCGGTGTGGGAGGAGTAGCGATCGCTTACTTTGGTTTACTGTTTTGGTTAGTAGATCGCTGTCGTCGTCTGCATCCTACACCCATCATTCCCACATCCTATGAAACCATTGCTATCCTCATCAGTTTTAGCTGTTTAACATTTTTCAGCTTATTAGCCATTTTCCGCAATGCCGCTCAACCTTGGCTGACACTGGGATGTCTTGTCACAATTATCATGCCATTACCCTTAATGTTATTAATCCGCCTGTACAAACAAGGGCGTTATCACGACTTAATGAATGTTTCCTACTTCACCGAAGACGGAACCTTTCGCCAGTTACGGTTACTCATTGGGCGTTTACCAGTCATCCCCAGAAATCAAATATTTCGGGAAAGATATATGCCCCTATTATGCGATCGCCGTTGGAACTGGCTCAACTACTATGACTTTAGCCTCAATAACCTAGTCAGGTTAGGATTTAACGACATCCGCCTTAGAGACGAACACCTACCAGGAATCATTTCCACACTAGCTTGGTATCAGTGGAGTTTAGGGTTACTCTACATCACCCTAGTTTTGTGGACACTTTCCCGCACTATCCCCGGTTTGAACTTATTGCTATATCTGAAATAAGTATATTTTAGGGGTGTAGGTGTAGGCTGTTGACTTTGATGAGATTTACCCATTTTTTATTCATACAGTTTTGATGTGATCATCGGTGAACCAAATTAAATGAGTAATGAGTAAATACCCATTACCCATTACTCATTACTCATTACTCATTACCCATTACTCATTACTCATTACTCATTACCCATTACTCATTACCCATTACTCATTACTCATTACTCATTACCCATTACTCATTACTTAAAGAAGGAAAGAATTAGGCATGAATTTTTAACCGCAAGTTAAGAGCTACCAAGGATTACCTACCATCGTGAATGCTGCCCAATAGTAAGGATGGGTGAGTTTTAAATCAGTTTCCTGAATACTCTCAGCAGGTAAAGGTATACTGGGAACTGTTTCTAAACCTTGCACCCGCCCATCTTTGATGAAAACCTGTCCTTTTACCATAGCCATTTGAGCGTCTCTCAGGGCTTCTGCACGGATGGGAGCAGTTCTGAGAGATTCATAGAATTTCGTCATCAAAGCCGCCGTACCAGTATCATTAACTGCCCACATACTGGCAATAGAGGTTTTCACACCTGCTAGTACAGCTAAACCTGCAAACCCAATTTCTACTTCTTCATCACCTAAAGCGGTTCTACAAGCACTCAGCACCATCATCTCAACTTGGGGTTCATTCAATCTTAATTGCCGTAGTTGGTTTAAGTGTAATTTGTCTTCCCATAATTGAATATAGGAATTGCTCAAGGGGCCTGGAATAAAATCGGCATGGGTGGCTAGATGAATAATGCCGAAAGGTTGTTGGCGACGAATCATTTTCAGATTTTCTAATGTCGCTTGCTGATCTAACAACAACTTGCCAGGCCAAAGTTTAGAGACTAAAGTTGATAACTCAACGGGAACAGCTGGTAATGGTTGTTGTCCCTGAGTGCTTTGAGAAATACCCAAAGCTAAAATTTGGGATTGTTTAATGTCGGTATAAGCGGTGTTAGTTAAGCTCAAACTAGGCATCAAGCCCAGGCTATATTGTTCTACAAGAAACTGTTTCCCATCATGGAGAGCTGCCATTGGCGTGGAACGTAAGCCCACGTCTGGCAAAAAGACTAAGTTATCAATTCCTTCCGCCTGTAATTCCTGCTGTATTGGTGCAATTATCCAACTATAAAGTTGCTGAGATGGCTGTAAGTAACCCGTGGTGCGGCGGTTTTGGGGATTGACGATTTGATCCCGAAATTCTTGCGCTACTTGCAAAACTTTAGCTCTAGTGGCGCTGGGGACACGCTTACGGATGGGATTACCTTGACCGGTAACTACTACTATTTCTAACTGATCGCGATCGCTCTCGCCTACGGTGTCCAAAACTTTATTAGATTTGGTGTTCCCTGTAGCTGTGTTGGGTGCAATTTCCACAGGTACAAAACTGAGGTAAATTAAGGCAGGTTTCACACCAGTCGCTTTTTCTATCTGGCGAACCAAATCAATCGCATCTTCTGTGGTTTTGACTTTAGGTCTAGATATACCTAATTGGCTAGCAAACTTATCAGTAAATTTGTCTTCTGGATAGGGTGTATATGTACCGCCATTGATAACTACATCCTTCTTATTACCATTACCATTTATTGGTTTACAAGCCGACGGCAAAATTTGGCAATTGTCTAGTGGTGGAGTGACTTCTATGCCTGCTGCTACAGGGATAACATTTGACTCAGAAACCCCATCACTAGCTCTAACGGTAAAAGCCTGAATGCTCCCGCTAGTAGTGATATTTTCTGGTGGCGTAAAATTTAACGTTTCGCCTATAGTTATCGTGTTTCCAGGTTCTAATACTGTATTGCCTCGCCTCAATATCCCCCCAGGCAAAATAGAAACAATCTCAACAGTAGTGTTATCGATATTGACATCCCCAACGCTGCCTGTAAACGTAAAGTTAAAGGGTACTCCTGGTTGAGCATTTAAGGAGATAGGGGAATTTGCGGTTAGTGTAGGCGGTGTGTTAACAGACCTAATAGTTATATTACTGGGTGTACCACTGGCTTCTCCACCAGTAGGCAAGACTGGGAAACTACCAGAAGATAGGTTGTTAGAAGCACTACCAGCATAAATTGCTCCTGCTGTGCCATTAATACTACTATTACCTACAGTAAATGGCACATTACCCGGCCCACCATCGTGTTGAATGGTGACTGTACCACCACTACTAAGTGGAGTAGTGAAAGGAACCTGCTCAATCTCATCAAATACTAAGTAGAATTCACCCGTGTTGATGGTATTACCTGTACCTGTTCCTTGTACTAACCCGTTGGTTAGGACTTCTACATTACCAGCTTGAATACTGCTGTCTTCGTCTGTTGTGGCACTGGTGTTAATGCTATTAAAACGGATGATACTGCCCGCAGTATTAGTTGTCTGGAGGGTAACATTGCCACCTATAGCTTCAGCCGTCCCATCAATTTCTGTAACTTCTGCGGAAGCATCAATATCACCAACAATAATATTATTACTAGCCGTTAGGGTAACTTGACCACCTGTTCCTGTAAAGTCACCACCAATATTCTTGAAGACATAAGAATTAATATCACCTGTGGTAATGCTACCTCCTGATGTAGTGATCTCTACTGCACCACCTTGACCACTATCAAAACCTTCATCTGAATAAGAATTAATATCACCTGTAAAAATATTACCTGCGGCACTCAAAGTTACTGTTCCAGCTGTAGCGTCAGACTGGTTGATGACGCTGGTATCCAGATTTCCTATATTAATGTTGCCATTACTACTGTCTACGCTGACATTGCCTGGAGAATAGCCATCACCACTAGCAATAATATTACCTACTGAAATGTTGCCACTTGCAGATAATGTAACATCACCACTATCATCAAAAATAAATGTTATGGTGCCGTCTTCAAAAATACTTCTAGTGTCAAGGTTGCCTAAGTTGATGGCACCATTACTACTGTTAACTGTAATGTTACCCGGAGAATAGCCATCACCACTAGCAATAATATTGCCAGTAGAGATGTTACCAAATGCAGATAAACTCACATTGCCATACTCGTTAGAACTGAATGCTGGACTATCGCTGGGTCGGGTTTGCAGGTTGCCTGTATTGATACTACCATTACTACTGGTGACTGTAATATTACTTGCATAGCCACCACCAGTAGTAATAATATTACCCAGCAAGATATCACCAGCCCCAGAAATATTGATTGCTCCCCCATTTGTGGCGATGGTGTCATTGGTATCAACAAATCTAACTGCACCATTAGTGGAATTTAGGGTAAAACTGCCGCTATTACTTGAATCTAATGTAATTAAATTGTTTTCACCTGACACAACGCCCGTGATGTTGTCGATGGTAATATCACCAGTGGCCTCTAAGTTAATATTTGCACCACTACCGAGACTTACTAGCGCCCCCCAAGAAATAGTATTTGCACCAATATCAGGAGTGTCAGCTAAAATACTGCCACTAAAAGTAGCATCGAATGTTCCTCCAAATGTGGCATCGATGATAGTTAAACTACTGGGGTCTAATAATAAAGTACCAAATTGACCGTTGGGGGCAGAAACATCTACCTGTCCTTGGAAAGTCAAGAAATTCTTACCGGATACTTCGACAAAACCACCATCGCCGCTATTTGCGCCACCACGGGCTGAAATGTTACCAAAAAACTGTGTGGCATCATCCGCCCAAGCAATCACGCGTCCACCGTTGCCATTTTGCAGACTATCGGCGTTAATAACGGTATTGGAATTAATATATGTCTGCGTTGCGTTGGGTACTGTACCGCCGCCTTTGTAATCGCCGCCAATTAACACAGTCCCACCACCATTAGTACCGGAGGCGTTAATATTAGCGTCAACTAAACCTACCTTTGTCCCCAAAACATTAACTGTTCCGCCTGTTTCCCCGGAAACATTGACATTTCCACTCACAATAGTTGTGCCTGGGGTGGTGGGGATGGTGACATTGGAGTTGGTCAGTTTCACGCTACCATCAGGGTTAGTAGTTAAACCTGTGTTAGTGTTACCGACGGTGAGCAATTCTGGTAAAGATGCGATCGCCACTGTCCAACTGTTGGGTTGGCTACTATCCGGCGTTAGTGCTGGCAATTCCAAACTCAAGATATTTCCTGGTTGGCTGAGGCGCACCCAATTCTGCCCAGGTACGGAGGTAACAACAATCTGTCCGGCTGGTGCTGAGAGTTGTCCAGTATTAACTACTGTCCCACCCAATAAGCTCAAACTCTGCCCAGTACCTACTCCCAAGTTACCAGCATTGATGATTGCCCCTGGCTGATTCATGGTAAAGGCAAATCCGGTGGGGTTGCCTACTAAGTTGGCATAGTTATTATTACCGACAGCATTGAACCAATCATTGCCAAATTTTATACCATTGGCAGTGGTGGCTGTAAACGCACCTGAGACATTTAAACTGGCATTACCACCAAAAATAAATCCGGCGGGATTCATCAAGAATAAGTTAGCACTGCCCCCTGTCACCTGGATTAAGCCATTGATAACCGAAGCATTACCACCTGTTACCCGCCCCAGAATATTTTGCAAGGCGGGATTGGCTTGAAAGTTGGCTATTTGTTCGGGGCTGACTCCAAACTGTTGAAAGCTATGGAAGAGGTTCAGACCATTGCTGGAAGTTGTGCCACCTGTAATGTCAATTCTGTTACCGTTGGGTGTGACAATGGTATTTGTACCATCGGCGGCGGGAAGAATCTGTTGAGCTTGGGCTATCTCCGTATTCATTCCCCATAACGACAACATTCCTAAGCCGGCTATACCTGCACAGACTGTAGTTTGGGCAAACACACCCTTAATATTGGCGAGAGTTGTTCCCAAGGTTGGCTTACGCCGCAAGATGAAGCGACCTGCGGGTAATTCTACGTCAATGCGACATTGATGAGCCAGTCCCCGCCGTTGCAAGGCTTGAGCGATCGCCTTTTGTGACCAAAGAATTTGCTCTGTTCTGTTAGTTGCAGAGATGCTTTGGTTGTGAATGCGGCACAGATAAAGCGGCTGTTTCACCCGCCGCACTTGCGTTACTTCGGAAAGTCGCAAACACAGATCATAATCATAGGCATAGTCAGAAGCGGATATATGCACACCCCCCACCTGTTCATAAACTGAACGCCGCAATAAGCGGAATTGGAAGGTCATAAAATCTACCAACAGCCTTTGGGGAGAGTAGGGAATCCGACAACGATGACCATAGCCCAGCACTTGACCATCAGGATTAATATCTATGTAATCGGTATAAACTAATCCAACTTCTGGGTGACGATGAAGAACGGCGGCGGTTTGAGCCAAAGCGGTAGGCGCTAGGATATCGTCACTATCTACCCAACCCAGGTAAGCTCCTTGAGTTTGAGCGATCGCACCTTGGCGGGCTTTCACAGTTCCTTGATGGGGTGCTGCTATTACCCGCACGCGTCTATCTTGCTGGGCATACTTTTGAGCGATCGCCACTGACCCATCTGTAGAGCCATCATCCCACACCACTAACTCTAAATCTTGCCAGGTCTGTTGTAAGACGCTGGCGATCGCTTCCCCAATATAACGTTCCCGATTGTAATTAACGATAACAATGGAGATCAGTGGTGACATGGAATTACTCCCAGGTTTTTAGCTACTACCAGAATATAATGCGGTATCATCACTTTTACGAGAAATTACTACTTAATGATCTTTTTTAGTTACAAATCTTTTTAAAAGCAATTGTTAAAAATATGCTATCTAGATACGCAGGCAGCAACCGCATATGCCAAAATCAACATCAGCCATTTTGTGCAATTAATCCATCCCACAGAGGTGACATGAGCAAAGGAACAAAGATTGGTACTCCGCCTGAATGCCATAATCAGCAAAGACTGGCCAATTTTGCTTCCCGTTGTGTCCCCAGGCAAAAGATTGGCAATTTTCATAGTTACCAGTCTAATTTGCTATTGATTTTGCCTACGGTTTGTCTATTAATGGTCACTGGACAGCGTAGTCTAGCAAGTGATATTAATAACTCCCTCCCTAAATTGGAGAGTGATAACTATCACCCCACACCTGCATTAGTACAAGCACCAGATGCTACCCCTCCTGAGCCAGAATCACCGGAAACACCAGCAGTAGAAACACCAGCATTTCCAGAAAAGTTTTTTGTACGTCAAATTCAGGTGATAGACAGCACAGTCTTTAATCAAAATGACTTCGCACCTGTAGTCAAACCCTTTGAAGGGCGGGAATTGACTCCCGAAGAAGTGAGAAAAGCAGCTGATGCTGTGACTCAACTTTACTTAAATCAGAATTATCTCAATTCCAGAGCTATTCCTGTAAGTCCACCACCTGGTGCTACAGATGGTGTGTTGGTACTGCGGATGATTGAAGGGCGATTGGCAGACATTGATATTCAAGGCACAGAACGCGTCAACCCTGCTTATATTCGCAGTCGCATTCAACTCGGTGCTAGTGTACCTCTCAATGGCATTAAGCTAGAGGAGCAACTGAGATTACTACGACTCGATCCCCTATTTACCAATGTGGAAGCTAGCCTCCGTCCCACTGGTCAAGTAGGACAAAGTTTGCTAATTGTCAGAGTACAAGAGGCTCAATCGTTTACCAGTAACGTCTTGATTGATAACTATTCACCTCCTAGCGTTGGTGGTGAAAGATTCGGGGTAGAACTGGCTTATCGCAACTTAACTGGATTTGGGGATTTACTCACAGGTGCTTATTACCGTACCTTCACAGGTGGTTCTGAGTCCTTTGATTTTAGCTATCAGATACCCGTGAATGCGATGAACGGAACCGTGCAAGTCCGAGTTGCACCTAGTAGCAGCAAAATCACTGAGCCACCATTTAAGGCATTAAATATCCAGGGTGAGCAGGATTTGTATGAAATTAATTATCGTCAGCCCCTATTGCGATCGCCAAACAAAGAGTTTGCCTTATCATTAGGATTTACTTATCAAGAAGGTCAAACTTTTCTGTTTGATCGACTCCCCACCCCCTTTGGCATTGGCCCTGATGACAATGGGGTGAGTCGTACCAGTGTAATTAAATTTAGTCAAGACTATTTGCAGCGCGATCTTCAAGGCGCTTGGTTTATGCGATCGCAATTTAACTTTGGTATCGGCATATTTGATGCCACAATTAACTCAGGCTCCAGACCTGATAGTCGCTTTTTTAGTTGGCTAGGTCAAATCCAGCGATCGCAACGACTAAGCAATGATAACTTGTTACTCATCCAAGCAGATGTGCAACTCACACCAGACAGTTTATTACCCTCCCAGCAATTCGTAATTGGAGGTGGACAGTCTATACGCGGTTATCGCCAAAATATCCGCTCTGGTGATAATGGTGTGAGGTTAGCAGTAGAAGACAGAATCATCGTTCAAAGGGATGAAGCTGGAATACCAAGCATACAACTAGCACCGTTTTTTGATATGGGTGTCGTCTGGAATCAATCTGATAATCCCAACAAATTACCTCAGCAAACCTTTCTCGCCGGTGCAGGTTTAGGAGTTTTATGGGATAACGCTTTAGGAATTGAGCGTCTGAGTATGCGTTTAGACTACGCCATTCCCTTTGTCGATTTAAGAGACAGAGGTAACAATATCCAAGATGACGGCTTTTATTTTAGGTTGCGCTATCAGCCTTAAGTTGGGAGTGGGGATTGGGGTGTCGGGTGTGGGGTGTGGGGTGTGGGGTGTAAAGGAGAAAAACTAATGACTTAATTCTGGAAAATTATGAAGAATTTAGGAAAAGTTGAGGATATTCATTTATTTTGTATAACAAATACTGACGACTACAATAAATGCGGTTAATCTTAGAAGATAACAGCCTTAATAAACTCTCAAGATAGAAGCTCGAAGACAGTGGATAGCGATCATCAAGACCCCAGATCAGTACAAATACCAGATATCAACGGATATATTCAACAGGCTCATAATTGTTTTGCCCAAGGAGATATCGAGGGAGCGATCGCGCATTTTCATACAGCAATTACTCTACATCCCCACTGTGCAGAAATTTACACGGCAAGAGCTAAATTTCGCCAACAAAATCTAGGTGATCATCAAGGGGCATTAGAAGATTATAGTCAAGCAATTTACATAAATCCTCAGAATGCCTTCTTTTATTATTGGCGCAGTCAAACCTATCAAGAACTGGGTAATCAGCAAAAAGCCATTGAAGATTACAACGCAGCCATGAGTCTAGCTCCAGAAGGTACTATTTATCATTTCTTCGATAAAAAGTAATGAGTAATGAGTAATGAGTAAATACCCATTACTTATTACTCATTTAATTTAATCCACCGATGATGACACCAAAACTGTGTGAATAAAAAATGGGTAAATCTCATCAAAGTCAACAGCCTAGTGTAAGGGTGTAAGAGAAGTAAATTCTTCCTTGTCTTTCCCAATCCCCAATCCCCAATCCCCTACAAACTTGCCACAATATTCAGCACCTCCATAGCTGACTGATATCTTTGTGTAAAGTCAAGATGCACCATTTTATCTACCACTTTAGTCAATGGCTCAGTAGTATCTGCTATTTGCCACCAGTATTGCCAAATCTGTTCACCAGTTTCAGATGGGGTGGGAATAATCACCACACCAGTATTCACATCTCTGCGAAAAACTTTTGGATTGACCCCAGTTAACGCTTGAATCACAATTATTCCCAAAGCATAAATATCACTGTTGAGTCTTGGCATACCACTCATTTGCTCACCAGGTGCATAACCAGGAGTACCAATAGCGATGGTTTGATTTTCTTGCTCCTGTGGTTGCAGTTGGGGTTGAACTTGTTTCACCGCACCAAAGTCAATTAAAACAATGTGTCCATCTGTTTTTCGTCTCATCAAATTACTAGGTTTGACATCTCGATGAATCACACCGTAACTGTGAACAAAAACCAGTACCTGCAAAACTTCTTTGAGTATATTCATCACTTCGACTCGTGGGCGAGTTACTCCTGGAGTTAACTCGTCAGACAAGGGATGACCAGCAATAAATTCCTGCACTAGATAAAATTGCTGGTCTTCTTCAAAAAATGCCAACAAGTGCGGTATCTGCGGGTGTTTTCCCAAGGTTTCGAGAATATATGCTTCATTATTAAATAAGCGTCTGAGAACACTGAGATATTGCGAGTCTTGGTTGCTGGGACGCATCTGTTTAACAACGCACACAGGATTTCCCGGTCGTTGAATATCTTGAGCTAAGTAAGTATTGCCAAATCCTCCACCACCCAAACTTTCACTAATTTTGTAACGTTTGTTCAGTAATGTATTCAAAGCCAGTTCTTGTCCTACAGGGTAAATAGTAGGACTGAGGGTGATTCCCTGCGTTGGCATCCTGGTTTCTTGCGACGACGCATAGAGTTGCAACTGAGCAATTAAATCTTTTTGCTCTTGTACCCGTTGCAAGATTTTTTCTTGCTCTTGCTTACTCTGATAGGCGCTATAAGCAAGGACACTACCGGCTGCAACTACTAAACCCAGGGCGGGAGAAACTACGGGAAACCATCCAGCTTGGGTAAAAATGACAAAATTACTCCCAAATAAGACTGCCAAAGATCCACCTTCTGCTAGTCCTAAGCCTAATGGATGTCGAATGCGCCATGCTAAAAATCCCCCAACTACAGACCATCCCCCTATCCAAATGACTTCACCCCACCCAGGTAAAAACCAAAACAAACGCTGGTTATTCAAAACTGCATTGAGAATCTGACTGATAATTTGGCCATGAATTTCTACACCTGCCATCCTGCCAGCATCATCAGCTTTACCAGTAGTAAATGGGGTGTTAAAAATATCTTTTAAGCTCGGTGCAGTAGAACCAATCAAGACGATGCGGTCTTTGACTAAATTGGGTTTGACCTGACCTGAAAGTACGTCTGTGACAGTCACTTGCTGGGCGACCTGACGGGGAGAACGGTAATTGAGGAGAATTTGGTAGCCTTGGGTATCTGCATTTTCATAACCGCCAGAGTTACTTTGCAGAGGTTTAAATACCACATCACGCAATTGCAGTTCATTGTTGGAGGTTAATTGCGGCTGAATCCCTCCAACTTCTAAATATTTGAGGGCTAATTGCCAACTTAAGGAATAGGGACTTTGGCAAAGCTCGGATGGATCGACACTAACTGAGATCAGATTACGCCGGATGGAACCATCGATATCTTCCACAATATCGCTAAATCCTACTCGCTCTGGTTCTATTCCTTGTGGGGGTGCAATACCAGCATTTTTAGCATCGGCGTGTTTACAAATAGGAATGATAAGATCACTTTGCTGTAAACGTTGTAATAGTTTTTCATGACCGGGTTGTACAGGTAAGTCACGAAAAATATCTAAACCAATGGCACGGGGTTCATATTCTTCTAATTTGCCCAGCAGTCGGTCGAGAACTTCCCCAGGTAAAGGCCAGTTCCATTTTTTTAGATCATCTTCAGTGACAGCCACAATTAATAGACGCGGATCTGAGCCAGAATCAGCACGCATTTGCATCATCTGGTCATAGACCCTTAATTCTAGAGTCTCTAATACTTGCAGTTTCTGCATTCCCAGCATTAAAACTGTGGCGATCGCACTACAAATAATCACTGGCTGTTTTAATACTTTCTGAAAATTTGCCAACATTTCACTAACAGGATATTTCATAAAAATTAATTAAGTATTTGTTAGATTATTTTAGATTAATGAGTATTAGTTCATGTAATTTACAATTTTTATTTTTATTTGATTAATTATTGTAGATTTTTATATACTTTTTAAAAGTCCTATGTTTTCCGCAAATAATACTGCCGTTATAACTCATCAGAATTATACTGACAATAGTCATTTGATTTGCTTTCTGGAATACTCAAATTTAATGTTGGATGAAATTTAAGAATAGGCAATAGGCACTCTTGCAATAGAAAAGGAGCCTGTTCGATGTGTACGGAGTTTTTATCGGCGTGATGCGTAAAACCCCCAAGCATGAGGTACAAAACTTAAGACATCTCCAGAAATTAAATATGCGTTTTCCAGAAACCTTGTAGAAACGTTCTATAGAACGTCTCTACATTCTTTTTTAGAGATGTCTAGTGTATGTGATGTATAGCAGGTTACGCTAATATGCACAGCCGTATGTTATTCATCCCTAATTAACAACACAATTTTACCTGCGATCGCTCCTGCTTCCAATAACTGATGAGCTTGAACTGCTGCTGTTAAAGGAAATTGATGATGAATGCAGATATTTAATTTCCCTTGATCAATCCAATCAGCGCACTCTGCCAAAATTTCTGCATGGTGCTGTTGCGCCTCTATCAAGCCTAGTAACATTGGTGTCAACATTAACTCTAAACCAATGCGGAGGTTGCGATTTCTAGCCACTTTCCACACAGTATTGGCATGAGGTTCTAAAATCGTTACAATATCGCCATAAATTCGCACAGCCGGAAAGGTTTTTTGGAAAGTTTCACCACCAATGGTATCAAAAGCTAAATCTACACCTTCACCATTAGTCCAGTCTAAGACAGCTTGAGCAAAGTCTGTTTGTTTGTAAAAAATTACATGATCAGCACCGAGTTGTTTCACCAAACGCGCCTTTTCTTCCGAACTTACAGTAGTACAGACACTTGCGCCTTTGAGTTTAGCTAATTGAATCGCCACATGGCCAACTCCACCAGCACCCCCATGAATTAGAACTCTCTCCCCAGGTTCTAGTCTTCCCCGTTCATACAAAGCTTCCCAAGCGGTGATCAGTACCAAAGGTGCGGCTGCTGCTTCAGCAAAGGTTAAGGAAGTTGGTTTGTGTGCAGCAAAACGTTCATCTACCACAGTATACTCGGTATAATTGCCATAACCTGCGCCTAAGCCACCATTGCAAAAATATACCGCATCCCCTGGACGAAACAGTTGCACACCAGTACCTACAGCTTCCACAATCCCGGCACCATCACACCCCAAAATTGCAGGCATTTGATCGGGGTAGAATGTGCCTCGCTGCCGTAGTTTAGTGTCTATGGGATTTACCCCAGCCGCTACTAATCGTACTAAAACTTCCCTATTACCCAAAATGCTGGGTTGCGGGATTTCTTGTAATTGTAAGACTTCTGGACTACCAGGAGCGGTCATTAAGACTGCTTTCATAATTGTTGCCTCCCAGTTGCAACTAGATACACACTTAATTATTTGCCAATTTAGTGTAATTAGGAGAATGAGAAGCGATCGCTACTAAAAAACCGGGAACATAAAGCCAAAGGAATACGTATTATACTTAGTGTGGGGAATGACAAAAGTGCAGATGCCATAAGCAGCAATAGTTATGTTATCCACAACACCCTATTAGTAGCAGTAAATATGTATCCTATGAAACTTCAATTCTGGACAGGCTGTCTGCTTGCTAGCTTGGTATGTCTACCCTTAGATTTTGTCAGTCAGACTAAGGTTTTGGCAGGAGATCAGGTTGCTCAAATAGTACAAAACAACTCAGCTTATAACCAAGCTATGCAACTTGGTTATACAGAAACTAGACGCAGAAACTATCGCAAAGCATTAGGACATTTCCAGCAAGCACTGCAACTACGTCCCAATGATAGTTATGCCACAACAGCTATTAGGAATGTCAAAAGTTACATTCAGCAACGCAGAAGTTTGATTAGTTTTGTACCGGGAAGACCTGGTAGATTAAGAGCAGCTGCATCCAGGGGACGTTGCTTTTTGAATGGCAAGCCTGCTATTCCTCTGATTCCCACCAGCAAAGAAGCACAACTAACAACAGCAGAACATCCCACATTCTTTTTCTACATTCCTGAAACTGCTCAACAAATACAAGGACTGGAATTTGTTTTGCGGGATAATGAAAGTATTGCACCCTTGTATAGAAAAACTTTTAAACCTCTGGCAAAAGCAGGTATTGTGAGTGTAACCATACCTGCACAGCAACCATCATTAAAAACAGGCAAAACATACACCTGGTCTTTTTCCATGATTTGTGATCCTCGCAGTCGGGATCAAGACCTATATCTGGAAGGTAAAATTGAACGTGTGCAAGACGAAAACCTCTCTATCCAGATCCAGCAAACAACCCAACCTTTAGAGCAAGTGGTTCTGTATGCAACAGCTGGATTGTGGGAAAATGCTCTGAGTACCTTGGCTGATTTAAGCCGCCAACGACCTAATGATCCCGAAATTAAGAAATATTGGGCAGACTTACTCACATCAGTAGAGTTGGCAGAAGTGGCAAACAAGCCGCTATTGTCTTGTTGTAGTTCCCAAGAGTAAAGTATCAACAGCGATCGCACTCCCTGTATTTAAACGCAAATTCTCTTACCACAAAAAATACGTAGTTGTGTTTTTAAAGCAATACACGTAAAATTCCTGTATCATCCAGGGAAAATACGTAAAAATGTTCCAAAGCTTGTGGAAGTTGGCAGATGTCTTAGCAAGCAGTGGTTTGACAAGTGCCTATACTCATGCTGCGATCGCTCAGATTGTCCCCGATGGTACATTAGGTGCTGAAAATAGCCAACTCACACCAAATGCCAATGTCCGTGGTTTACCTGCCTTACTCATAGAAGGTGGAGCTACCAGAGGCATAAACCTGTTTCAAAGCTTCTTACAATTCAACATCGGAGATGGACAGCGAGTTTACTTTAATAATCCCACAGGTATAGAAAATATTTTAACGAGGGTGACAGGTAGCGATCCCTCCAAGATTTTCGGCACATTGGGCGTAGACGGACAAGCTAATTTATATTTACTCAATCCTAATGGAATTATTTTCGGGACGAATGCACGGCTAGATGTAGCAGGTTCATTGACAGATGCCCCATCATTATTGGAGCAGGGTTTAAAAGTCTATCAAGCTCAAAGGTACGCTGAGGCTCTCAAGATTTTTCAACAAGCATCTCAGGCAACAAGCAATGGCTTAGGGAAGAGGCGATCGCTACCTATAGTAAAATGGGCGATGCAACTGGGAAAATTGGTAGTCAGATTAACCAAGCCCAGGCACTACAAACATTAGGTTTTTATCGTCGCGCCAGGAATACCCTAGAGGATATCCAGATCACCTTGGATAAACAACCAGACTCAGTTTTAAAGGACGAAGCAACTGCTGATTTAATGGTGCAATTTTACCAAGACCTAGCCAAAAATCAAACTAAAGCAGAAGCTCTGCGTCGCGCCCAACTAGCTCTGCTTTCCGGGGAAGACTCTAGATATAAACATCCTTATTACTGGGCTTCCTTTATCCTAGTCGGCAATTGGCAATAAAAATGCAATTCTCCAAGATTGCTGAAGTAGCTGCCTGGAAAAAGGGACTAGAGGCTAGATGCTATAAATTTTTACTCACCACTAAGCACTCATGAAATAGATTAAGCTCTCAAAGCTGCTGGGAGCTTAACTTTCACTTGCATTTGACCAAATAATTTCTAGTTTTTCAGAGTATTTAAACCTAGAATAAAAACGGAAATAAAGTTTAATTTATTGACAATAATCTGCATCAATATTGCTATTTATAAAATCTTGTAACGCCTGCCATATAAGCCTTATAAACACTATTGAACATCATTTTTAATTAATCATTAAAAAAATATAAATTACATTTTTCCCTAAAAAAAAATGATATGTTGGATACAGAATTGAATTTCGCACGTATCTGGAGTAGTACAACGTAATCTACTCCAGTTTTTCCCTCCTAAATTCCTTGCTAATTAAGACTTTGAGCAGAATTTCAGGAGGGTTTGAGTACAGAACTGTATAGTCAAAAATCAGCCCAAACAGCCCTTAATCCATTGCTGTGATTGGGTTACAGATGAGTACAACTAAATCTTGAACCCCTTTCCATAAATACTCGTACCCTGACCGAAAAATACTAGAACCCCCACCTAAAAAAAATTTTTTAAATTCTTTAAACGTCTTCAAAATCTCAGGTTTAGATTTTGAGTACAAATCTAATAAATCCAATAAATTCTATTCCAGAGTAGCGCATCGCGACAGTCAAAGACGACTGCTATAAATCTTATATCGCCAATCACTTAACGCTTCTACATAAAACAAAAGCGAAAAGTGAGTGGAGGGATGAGATAGCACTATGCCTTCGTGAATAGAAGTCGCGCGCCAGTTGCTTTAAATCGGCATAGCCGCCCACTGCACTGGCTTGGCTGTACACACAAATTCTACCAAGATCCCAAAGTTGACACACACCAGCCGAAACTCAAGGACTTCATCGCCTGCCCTACTTAGCGAAGCACCTTCAACAAGTGCCTCAGCTACCGCTACAGCTAAAACTGCTGCGGGCAGTGTGACAGCCGCGACTTCCATTCGTCAGGCAAAAAGGGTAGCAACAGCATCTCCCACAGTGGCAGCTAGTCCACCGACCTTTGCGAAATTCAATGACACCACCAGTTACAGGCTCTTCCGTTACTGAATCGACTTCTACCACAGCAAAATCAGGTGGTTGCGGATGCAACAGCAAAAGCAGCGCCACCGTGGAAATCGATGAAAAGCTTAAAGAACGCATTGCTAAACATCCCTGCTACAGCGAAGAAGCTCATCATCATTACGCCAGGATGCACGTTGCAGTTGCCCCCGCCTGTAACATTCAGTGCAACTACTGCAATCGTAAATATGACTGCGCTAACGAAAGCCGTCCTGGAGTAGTTAGCGAATTACTCACACCAGAAGAAGCAGCACACAAAGTTTTAGTAATTGCAGGCAAGATTCCCCAAATGACAGTTTTGGGAATTGCTGGCCCTGGCGATCCTCTGGCGAACCCAGAAAAGACATTCCGCACCTTCGAGTTGATTGCAGACAAAGCCCCAGATATTAAGCTGTGTCTCTCAACCAACGGTTTAATGCTGCCGGAATATATCGATCGCATTAAACAACTAAATATAGATCACGTTACTATTACCCTGAACACCATCGACCCAGAAATCGGCGCACAGATTTATTCTTGGGTTCACTACAAACGTAGACGTTATAGAGGCGTAGAAGGGGCAAAAATTCTCCTAGAGAAGCAACTAGAAGGTTTGCAAGCCCTCAAAGAAGCCGATATTTTGTGCAAAGTTAACTCCGTGATGATTCCGGGCATTAACGACCAACATCTGGTTGAAGTCAACAAGATGATTCGGGAAAACGGTGCATTCTTGCACAACATCATGCCCCTAATTTCTGCACCAGAACACGGTACACACTTTGGCTTAACCGGTCAGCGCGGCCCCACACAGAAAGAACTTAAGACAGTGCAAGACCAATGTGCTGGCAACATGAAAATGATGCGCCATTGCCGCCAGTGCCGCGCCGATGCTGTAGGCTTATTAGGAGAAGACCGCAGCCAAGAATTTACCAAAGATAAATTCTTGGAAATGGCACCCGAATACGACTTCGAGCAACGCCAAGAAGTTCACGCAGGTATTGAGAAATTTAGAGAAGAATTAAAAGCAGCCAAAGATAAGGTATTAGCTAACAAGCAGCAAGCTGCCAACAGCCCTAAAATCTTAGTTGCAGTCGCCACCAAAGGCGGCGGATTAGTTAACCAACACTTCGGTCATGCCAAAGAATTCCAAGTTTACGAAGTCGATGGCAGCGAAGTTAGGTTTATCAGTCACCGTAAGGTAGACCATTATTGTCAAGGTGGATACGGCGAAGCCGCCACATTTGACAATATTGTGAAAACAATCGCAGATTGCAAAGCAGTTTTAGTTGCCAAAATTGGTGAATCCCCCAAAGAAAAACTGCTCCAAGCTGGCATACAGACTGTAGAAGCTTACGACGTGATTGAAAAGGTTGCCCTAGAGTTTCACGAACAATACGTCAAAGAAGGGAATAGGGAATAGGGAATAGGTTACAGGTTACAGGTTACAGATAATTTCCTGTCACCTGTCACCTGCCACCTGTCACCTCTCCCCAGCCCCCAATCCCCAACAAGGAGAATAGTCATGGCTTACACAATTACCAGCCAATGTATTTCCTGCAAGCTTTGTCTGTCTGTATGTCCCACTGATGCAATCAAAGTTGGTGAAGACGGTAAGCGGTGGATTGACCCCGAATTATGTACAAACTGCGTTGGCAGTATCCACTCCGTCCCACAATGTAAAGCTGGTTGCCCTACCTGTGATGGTTGCGTTAAAGTACCTAGCGATTATTGGGAAGGTTGGTTTGCTCACTACAACCGAGTTATAGCGAAATTGACAAAAAAACAAGACTATTGGGAACGTTGGTTTAATTGCTATTCACAGAAATATTTGCTATCAAACAAAAGAAAATGCTGATTTCCCAAGGTTTAATCAATATCTCTCTTCTTCAACTTTTTCTACTGCTCATCTTTCTTCTGGAAAACTGTCTTGCTTGAGAGCTTTTCGAGCTAATTTTAGATAGGTTTTAACAGTCAACGGCGGCATATTTAGATCATTAGCGATCGCCTGGAGTGATTCTCCCATTTCTCGACGAGCTAAAACAGTTGCCCAGGTTGCGGCTATTTTATCAGTGCGATCGCCTTCCTTAAGTTGACGCTGTGCCGTAAATATCTCTGTCAGTTCCTCAATCTGCTCTGCCAGGATATTTGTTAGCAACTGAGCCGATGTAGTTGGCTTTTGTTCTAATGGGACTTAGACAAAAAGTAGCCCGAAAAAACCATCAAACGTATACATAGAAGGACTTTGATATCTTTTTACTCAGTTTCTTGATATGTCTGGGATTGAAGCCTTTTTGAGTTTTCTGTGTAATTTCCTTGCCCTATATAGGTTTGAGCCTTGTTGCTGCCTCAAAAATGTTTCAATCCCGTTAGGAAAGTCAAACTTAATCAATTACATTTAGATGCGTTTACTAATAGTAGTAGTGTTAGTATCTTCACCACCATCATCATCAGTGACAGTCACGGTAACAATGTAATGCTCCACATCGTTATAGATGAAATTGTTGGGATTATTCATAGCCTCCAGAGCCACATTATTAATCATTAAGAATGAACGGAAAATAGCTGTTCCCTGACTACCATCACGGTCAATTTGGATAATGGTGCTATTAGCGGTGGGGCCTTGTACCAGGCGCACATAACCATCAGCAATAGCATCCGTACCCTGATAACCGCCAATCACCAAACTATCAAGTAGTTGACTCAGATTGATTTTGTCTTTACCAACTTCAAAGTCAGTAATACGATGACTCGATTCTCTGAGGTCGGTATAAATAAACTCATCACTACCCGCACCACCAGTAAGGGTTTTAGCACCAACACCACCAAAAATCCGGTCATTACCGCTAGTACCATTTAACGCAGAGCGGCTACCATCACCACTGATGACCGTGTATTCATAGGTAGCTGTGAATGCGCCTGTGGTCGCATCAACTACTGCATTGGAGGTAGTACCGTTACCCCAATCGATAGTCACAGCGTGGGTATCTAGTAGTCCTACATCATTGAATTCTCCAGTAATAGACACCAAGTTACTACGATTGAGTTTTGTTTCAGTGCGTTGGAATGCCGTAATCACTGGAGCAACATTAGTCACAGTCACAATCGTGCTAGCAGTGCCACTGTCACCATCATCGTCAGTGACCGTAGCAGTAATGGTGTAGTCATCGATAGCTGTACCAGTGGGGTTATCATCTGCGTAGCGACGGGAAGCGGTGAATGTCCGTGTGTTGGTATCAACTGTGGCCGCAGAAGTGAAACCATCACCCCAATCAATCACTACAGTATGGGTATCTCCAATTCCTGCATCTGTGATTCTGCCAGAGACTACGACTAATCCATTTTCTGGTATGGTTGTGTTTGCTAATACCAGAGCAGCAATGCTGGGGGCAGCATTATTGATTTTGGCTATAGTCGTGGCAGTATGACTAGCACCATCTTTGTCAGTCACTGTGGCAGTAATGACGTAATCTTGATTATCTCCATACTGATGGGACAGATCAAAATCACTGGTACCAGCAGCCAAATTAAATGTCTCTGATGAGCCATCACCCCAATCCACCACCAGAACGAAACTATCTTGAATTCCAGGGTCAACAATCCTGCCCGTCAAGCGGCTAGTACCACCTTCTAAGGCGGTTGTCGCTGACAAGTTTTGCAGTTGTGGTGCGGCATTGCTCACTGTCACAGTCTTGGTTGCCGTGTAAGTTCCATCTTCATCAATGGCTGTCACCAAAATCACCCGTGTACCATTGTCTGTAAATCGGTGAGTCAGAGATTGGGTAGCCCCAGCAAAAGTTTCGACTGTGCCATCATTCCAATCTACAATCCATTGACTAACTGTGTCATTACCAGGATCAGTGGCACTTAAATTGAGGATGTATGGCGCTCCCTCTACGGCGCTATCTGCACCACTGATTATTAATGTTGGGGAAACTTCCAACACTGTCACCTCAGTGGACAATTCCGTGGTATCGCCATCCTGATCCTGAATTACGCCCCGGATAGTCTTAATGCCACTATCACTGAGGAATTGGGCAGGAACGACCACAGAACTAGAACGACTGTTAATGATCTCAAACTGACCATCATTGTTAAAGTCGTAGCTGTAGAGGAAACCAACCGTTGTATCACTGAGGGATGGATCAAATTGGTCGATGAAGGAGACGGTGGTGGTACTACCTTCATTGACTGCACCACTATTAACTAAGTTGGCTGTGGGGGCTGTGTTCATCACCCGGAGATTGACGGCGTTCGATGTGGCTTGTTGGTCGGTGCCGTAGTTGACTCGCACACGGACATTGTAAGTACCGTTATTCTGGATGGGATTGGCAGCTAGTTGTTGTAACTGTGTCCATGACAGGGTGGGATTTTCATCTGTGGCATCCCCGAAAATACCATCTCCGTTAATATCCCAACTATAGGCTGTGGGTGTGCCGACGGCTATGGCATTGAGTGTGAGTGCCTCACCTTCCGCAATGGTATAGGGGCCACCAGCATTAACTTGATTGGCTGAAACTATAACGCTGACTGTCTTCGGCGCGGCAAAGGTGGCATTGGGTGCGGAATCTTCATCAACTGCACCCACTATAATTTGCGCTTTGCCGGGATTGGTATAAATATGGGTGGCTGAGATGGTGTTACTACCAAAGATTTCGATAGGTGTGCCATCGCCCCAATCAATGCGCCATTCAAATACGCGGTCATTACCAGGGTCGGTAGCAGAGAAGTTAACTGTATAGGGTGTGCCTACTGCTACTTCATTGGCACCACTGACTTGAATGCTTGGTGGTGTGTTGATAATTGTCAGGGTAGTAAAGGCATTACTAGAGAAACCATCGCTGTTAGTGGCTCGGACACCGATTTGGTATGTACCATCGTCACCTAATCCCAGGTCTACCAGTTGCGCCCAACTCAGTGTCAAAGTTGCCCCATCAGCTTCACCAAAACTGCCGTCCCCATTAATATCCCAAGCGACTGGCTCGGACAGTGAGTTACCCAATCCTAGGGGTGTAACATTGACCCGCAAAGTGACTGACTGACCTTCAGCGATTTGGTAAGGCTGATTCAGGAAGTTAATGATAGGTGCGGCAATAACAATGACATTTCCCTCAAAGGTATCGTACTGGAGTACACCCCTATTGGTGACGTTGATATTACCTGCACCTGGAGTGGGTGGGGCTGGTGTGTAGTTGGGGGTATTGGGGTTGGGATTTTGGGGATCGAAGATGAGGATGTCGCCTTGGTTTTGGGGTACGCCATTGGGGTTGTCTCCGTGAGCAATGGTAGTAGCAGAGGTGGGGAGATTGGCTCCAGAGACGCGTACAGTGTCACGGTTATCACCACCAAAGACTTCAGTCCGGCTAAATTCTCCGACTCGTTCGATGTTGATGATATCGTCCCCAGTCTCACCCCGGACAATCAGGTTAGTACGAGGAGTGTTGGCACGGAGTTGAGCTGTGTCATTGCCTGCACCTAGGTTAACTACCGTCGTAGAACTTAAAGCCTGTAAGGTGACAATATCATCTCCATCTCCAGTGTTGATGGTGGTTGTGACTACTTCTGGGGAGGGAGCTTGGCGTAGGGTAATGATGTCTTCACCACTGGCTGTGCTGACTGCTAAGGCTTCGATATTGTCGAATGTGGTGAGTAGGGTGACTGGTTCGGGGAGGAGGGTGTTGGTATCAAAGATGGCTAGTCCTCCTCTGTTGCCTGTGGTGCCTAGGCTGCTGATGTATGTCTGGCTGCCACTGGTGACGATGGTTGTGGGTGTCTGTAATCCGATGACTCCGCCGACGTTGTGGCGTAATAGTTGTACGAATTGTAATTTGTTGTTGCTGGTGTTTTGGTAGAAAACGGCTATGGCGTTGCTGTCTGTGCCACTGACAAGGATGTATTTGCCGTCTGGTGTTACTGTCACATCGCTGGCTCCGAGTAATCCTCGGATGCCGTTGACTCCGTTTTGCAGGGTTTGCACATGGGTGAGGGTGGGGCTGCTGCTGTCGCGTTGGAAGACGGAGAGGCTGTTGCCGTTTTGTCCTGTAATGTAAATGTAGCGGTTGTCTGGGCTGATGGCTAGTCCTTTGGCTCCGTCTAGTCCGTTGGCTGCTCCTGTGATTTTCTGGATAACACTCAAGTCGCTGGTATTGAACACTACTAGGGTGTCACTGCTGCTGCTGACTGCATATATGAGTGTATTGTCGTTGCTAATTTTGATGTTGCTAAAGTTACCGATATTATCAGGATTTACTACCAGGGTACTCTGTGACAATGCGCCTGTAACTGTGTTCCGGTTGTATCTGACTATGCCATTGTTTCCTGCCGCATACAGGGAGTTGCCATTGGGACTGAGTGCTATGGATTCAAATACTGCTTGTCTGGTGGATGTCCCTACTGTGGTGAGGAAATTCAGGTTGCCTGTAATGCTGTTGCGCTGGAAGATGGCGATGCTTTGATCGGCTGGGCTGGCAACGTAGACATGATTGCCGTCGCTGCTCATCACAACATCGGTTGCCCCAGCTAGTCCATCAACACCTTCTAAGTTGTCTTTGAATAATTGACGCTGGGTGAGTCCGTCTGTATTCACGACTACTAAGGCGTTTTGTGTGGGGCTGACTCCGTAGATATGTTTGCTGTCTGGGCTGAGTACAATTGATTGCAGTCCTGTGATATTTGGTGTCACGTTTAAATCTGGACGTGCGGCTCGAATGTAGGCTACTTGTCCATCTATTAGGGTGGTGTTGTTGATGGATATGATTGGCCCAGTAATGGTGGCGTTGACTTTCACTGCATCACCTGGAATTAGTGTTGCCCATACTGCTCCTGGATTCAGTGCTGTCAAAACTTGTGCTACATCAGTTCCACCAAAGGTAGAATTATTTCGGAAACCATCTGTGACTAAACTTTGAGCAAAGCTTGATGTCAAGGTTGTCGGCAGGATACCGAGTGTGGGATTCGTCAACACGGAGTCTGTGAGGTTAACGAACAACAGCATATCGAAATCCGCAGTTTTTGTACCGTTGATGTTAAAGCTGCCATAGTCTTGGTTGAAGCCTGATGGTCCCACATCTAGTCGATATACTGCTACTAAGGCATCGGGATTATTTGAGGTGTCAATCCCTAGGGTTCTGCCATCGATTCCTTCTAATAAACCGTAGGTGTTTGCACCTCCCGCTAAACCAGCAATGAATGGTGTAGTTTGTTGATTGGTGGTAAAGGAATTTGATAGGAAGGGATTGTCTGCTCGCTGTCCAGTGAACAAGGATGTATTTGCTCCTGTCCTTGTCCCTGGTAGGGTGCCTGCATAGGTGTTGCTACCAATAATCAGTCTTCCATTGCCTCCGGTTTGAGAACCGCTACCCCCAGAAGTATTGACTGTTGCACTACCAGCAGTTACCGTTGTGCCGTAGAGTTTGACTGTTCCACCTGCTCCACCTGCTCCACGACCTCCCGCACCGCCAAAGCCGCCTGCGCCGCCTGCGCCGCCTGCGCCGCCAAAGCCACCATTACCACCATCGCCACCCCGAATAGCTAGTCCATTACCACGACCACCATTTGTTCGTCCCTCATTCAGTCTGGCATCTTTAGTTCCGGGCGCACGGCTGCTAGTATCAGCAGATCCTGGGTTTTGCCCATCGCCACCTTGGGCAGAGAATGTGGAAAACGATGTATTCACCTGACCTTGGGCGATAATTTCAAAGGCACCACCGCCACTACCGCCGTTTCCACCAGGAGTACCATTGGCACCTTTACCGCCTTGACCGCCATTACCACCTCGTCCACCATTACCACCACTACCAGATCCTTCACGAACAGGGAAAACTAAAACAGTATAAGAGCCGGTACCACCGCCGCCGCCGCCGCCGCCGCCGCCGCCGCCGCCGCCACCGCCGCCGCCGCCACCGCCACCGCCGCCGGCACCAGCACCACCGCCACCACCACCAGAAATGGTCAGACTATTACCGGTATTTTGTCCTTGTGAGCCATCGCCTCCAGGATTACCGTTACCACCATTGTTTCCATTGCCTCCTTGCCCACCATTACCACCATTGCTGCCATTTTCACCAGATGCCCAATCTCCTGGCCTACCACCGCCACCGCCAGCACCACCATTACCACGAACACCACCATTACCACCAACACCACCATTACCACCAACACCACCGCCACCACCACTGTTAAGTGAATTGATACCACTCATGCCATTACCACCATTATTACCTCGTCCACCAATGGTGCTGGAAGAGCCAGCATTACCAGCACCACCAGTACCGCCATTGCGACCATAAGATCCAAAGATGGTAACGGTACCACCAGTACCAGCACCGCCAGTACCACCATTGGCACCATTACCGCCAGCACCACCATTACTACCAGCACCACCACTGCCAGCACCACCACCAGCACCACCACCTATGCCTGGTGTTCTACCGTTGGCGGAGAAGTTGAAGGTGACATCAGTACCGACATTGACATCATTACCAGCTAGTAAGGAGAGTCCACGGCTACCCGTACCTGTGACACTACTGTTATTGCCAAAGTTGATGTCACCCGCAAAGCGGAACTGAGCAATATTGCCATTAATTACTGATGTAGAAAGTGAACTATTGCTGATGACACTACCATTAACTCGAATCTGAAGGTTATTTGTATCGAAAACAATATTACCAGTCAGGTTTAAGGTGGGTATGGCTGTGGGGATAGTTGTCGGGGTAGTATTTGCGAACAATTCTATAGCAACAATATTGTCTACTAAGGTTGTACCCGGTTGCCAAGATAAAGACTTCAATACGCCAAAGCTAGTGGGAACATCAAAAGTCTGAAAGCCTGTGTTACCTACCACGGCAGTGAATATGGCTGTACCACCATTCATGGTAGTGCCAGTGAAAGTTATAGATTCGGTTTCTGATGTTGTGGCAGCCAGAGATATAGAATAGATGGCAAAACCAGCACCAGTAGCTGAGGTGAGAGTGAAAGTATCATTGCTAGAACCAGCTTTGGCTGCCGGACTTATACTATTGTCAAGCATAATTGCACCACTACTTGCCAATTGGAAGCCTGCTTGCAGGTAGGTGGTGGCAGAGTTAGCCAAATTATCAAAATTGATTACAGAATCATAATTCTGAAAATTGTTGGTAAAACTTACAGGCTCCAGTACAGTCAAACCGGAGCGCAATTCAACGCGATCGCCATCAATGAATCCTTCAATATTGTTAGTCGTCTCACTCACAACATTCAAGGTATCAGCCTGAGTACCGCCGATAATCCGCGTCAGTTCCGCACCCTGAGTATTAATCACAGAAATGGGTAATGTACCAGGAGCAAGTTGAGCTTCCAGAATTTCCCCATTCTTGAGTGTCCAGTCTAAAGGCTGGCTGTTATTACCGCTATTGTCTACAACCAGAGTCTCAACATCTAAATTGAGATTCGTAAACTGGTTATCTGTGGGTACACCATCGATAATCACGGTGACTGTATCGACACCAAGTTCACCGAAGATGTTGGTTTCCGGCCTACCAATGCTGCTGACAGTGATGGTATCATCACCGTTGTAGAAGTTATCAATCGGCAGCAGTCCCACCCATCTACCAATGCTGCGGACAGTAATGGCATCATCACCATCACCACCCGTGACTGTAACTATGGTGTTGGCTAGGGTGGTGTCAATGGTGAGATCATCGTTACCTGTGCCGAGTTTCATTTCTACTTGCTCAATGGCACTAAAGGTAATATCACTGCTTGTTAAGTTTTCAATGACACCTGAGTCAGCTTGTGTATCATCCCTGAGCAGTCCGCCAATCGCCGCCGCAGTTTGGCTGGAGCGATCTATAATCAGCCTGTCAACACCGCTATCTTCACCATTAATTGCCAGTACAGCATTGGCATTGAGGACTGTGACTTGATCATCGCCATCACCAAGGTTAAGATTTACCGCCGCAGTAGTATTGACGACTGTTATTTGGTCACTGCCTCCACCTGTATTTAAGGTAACTGGTGTTGTGGTATCCAGGAGGGTGAATTGGTCATTACTATCACTTTGGGTAATAGTCAGGGCTGTGATTTGCTCAAATTCGATGCGTCCGGGTACATCTGCTCCTGTGATGACACCACGGTTGAGGGTTAAATCGCTGGCAATGTTGGAGTTGACTAATAGAGTATCTACTCCTAATCCTCCTTGCACCAGTAGCCGTGCGGCAATTCGTGGTAGTTCGTCTCCTACCGTGATGCTGTCATCCCCTGCACCAGTGTTGATGGTTGTCTCAGTATCAATGCCATTGACGGTGAATTGATCATTGCCGTTGCCTAGATTGATCTGTATGCGCTCCAAGCCACTGTAGACAATACCTCGTTCTAAATTACTGGCTGTTTGGTCTGTTGCACCCATGCCCAAACCTGTGATGCGTTTGCTGTCTAGGATACCTGCGTTGGTAGTGGTGTCGCCTGTATCGTTGATGTTGAGGGTATCAGTACCAGTCCCACCGCGAATCTCTAGCAGTCCATCAATCTCGTTAACTTGGTTGTTGGTATTGCCGACATTGATAGTGTTTGTACCTGCGCCTATATTCACCAAGGTTGCCGTGTTGTCTTGGGTACTTTGAATATTGACTGTATTGGCATTTTTACCCAAGGATATCTGCATAGCTTCAATATCTGCATATTGAATGCCTAGACTCATACCGAAACCTGTAACACGGTTGTTGGTGATGGTGCCTGTGTTGATTTTGCTGTCGGCAGATTCATCTAATTCTATGCGGTCAGTTCCTGTACCACCGCTAATAATTACCTGTCCCCGAATATTGTCTAGGATGCCATCGGCGTTGGCTTGTGGTGTGGCTTGGCTACCGATGTAAATTATGTCGTCGCCACCGCCTGTTTCAATGGTGGTGGTGACTCCGGGGTTAACGTTGCGGAGGGTAATCACATCACCGTCTACTTCCCCTGTAATTAGTACAGAACTAGCTTTGATTTCTCCAGCTAATTCGATGATTGTACCCTCTAGATCGGCGTTAGTCCAATCACCAGTAATAGTGACTGTTGACCCGGCTGTGACTGTACTACCGGCGGCTAATGCTATGTTGTCACCTACTAGCAGGTTGACTGTTCCCTGATTTGCCAAAATCTTACTACCGTTACCCAAGACTAAATCTTGTCCTTGACTGGCTAGGTCTGGTAGTGTCAGATGGACGTTGCCTGCAATGGAGGTGACATCATTAATACTTAAGCCACCGTCAATGTCACTGATCACGATGTTTTGCTGTGCCAAAGCTGTGAGTCCAGCAGTGGTGGCAGTCGCATTCACTTCTAAGATATTGGCATGACTACCAATACTACCGTTGAGGGCATTGAGTTTGATTTGTTGGGCGGTGATGTCTGCGGTGGCTGTATCGTTACCATCTAAGATTGAGCCTTGGGCTTGCAGGTCTACGTTACCATTGCTGGCGGTGACTTGTGTGATGGTTAAGTCGTCGGCAAATTCGTTGATGAAGATGTTGTTGCGGGCGATCGCACTCAATGCACTAGACTGAGTTTGGATACGGTTACTAGCTGTACCGATGCTGCCGTTGTCAGTCTGCAAAGTTAAAGCGGTTGTTTCTATTTTGGCTGTGGGGTCGGAGGTGATGATATTACCGCCGTTGTTGAGGATTTGTGTGCTGCCGAAGGGGTTGTCAATAAATCCATTGAGGCGGATATCTGCGTTGCTGGTGTTGGTGATGCTAATGGCTGTATTGCCAGGGTTGGTTGTGGTGGTGTAGTTAAAGCCAGTTTTATTCCTGACGTTGACGGTAATATTGCTGTTTAACTGCCCTGATGTGTTGAGGACATCAATATCATTGATTTTCAGATGCTTGGTGGAACGGTTGATGATGTCTACACGCTCGAATCCAGTGATAAACTCCACTGTGGCGTTGCCTCTAATCACGGCTACGTCTGTGATCGTTACTGGTGTAGTCGTGGTGTCATAGACCGATTCCTGCATCGAGAAGATGATAGTTCCCGCTAGAGTATTGGTGTTGGTAATATCATCAACAACAATCTCGGTAGGTGTTTGCTGGACGTTGACGTTGACTTGCCGCACTACATTACCGTTAGCATCAATCTCTAGGGTAGGGCTAGGCGCACCCAACATGACTATCTTGGAGTTAAAGTCAATTGCTCGGTTGAGGGATAAGGTGCGGTTTCCTGTAGCTTCCCCTGTTTCGATGACAGCGCCGTTCTGCTCTGGGGTTGCAGCAAAGCTGATTGTCAATGGGGTGTTGGCTTCTACTAACAAACTTCTGGTAGCGATTTCCGAGCCAGTACCAGTATTCACGTTTGTGGTTGTGGTTTGGGTAGTAGTTGCGGTGGAATTGGTGTCTGCGCCTAAACCTTCCGTTGTCGCACTGGTTTTAGAATTGGTCTTGAGTTCATCGTGTCTAGCACTAATTTTGACTTGGTTTGTGCCTTTAATCTTGGCTTGGGCGGCGATATCGACTTGGGCTGTGGAAGTTGTAGTTAGGGTAGCATCAGAAGCTATTTCAGCCCCTAAAGCCCTGGCTTTGGATGTGGAAACCGCATCAGCTTCAATATTTGTGACACGGGCTAGTATTTTTACCTGATTTGCTGAGAGGGTAGCACCGTCCACAGTTGTTTTAGTTAAGCCGTCAAGAGTCATTGATGTCCTGGTTCTGGCGTTGGTTCCTAGTCCCTTAGTATCTGCTTCGGACTTAGAATTCGCTGTAGTATTCCTCTGGGACTCTACCTGGAGGGAATTTACAGCAGTTATCTTACTGTCATCGCCTACCTTAGTTGTAGTTTGGTCATCGGTGGAGACAGTTGTTACAGCCCTAGATATATCTACTACTCCGCCACTGCCAGCAATGGATTGTGTCTCAGCATTGTTGCTAGATTTGGACAACAGTTGAAAGTTATTACCAGCAGTAATTTCAACATCTTCTCCAATAGAGGCATGATTGCGGTTAATCAGATTTGCTTGTGTCTCAATACCACCGACTCTAATGACACCACCTGAGCTTCCAGATCCCTTCGCATTCACATCGGTTGTAGATAGGGATTGGATAGTGATATCGCCAGTTATGCCTGTGATTTTGGCGTTGTCTCCCACTGATGTAGAGGTATCAGCATCAATTGTAGCGTTGACTTCAGTGCCTTTTTCACCATCACTGGCAAAAATAAGTCCACCACCGGAAGCACTAGCATCAGCATCGGCAATATTCCTGGCATCTGTAAAGATATCAAGATTGCTTGCCCCCGTGATTGAACCGTTCATACTGGTGGCTGTCTGCCCGCTAGCTGTCGCCTCGGCAACACTTGTTCCTACGCCTGCAAGTAAACCAATTGTCAGTCCATTGGCATCAGCTTTGGCGTTGTTGTGGGACAGGGAAGAAATGGCGATCGCCGCACCAGCATTCAGCGTTACACTATCTTCAACATAGGTATCAACATCTGCATTCGATGTAGCTTTTGCATCTGCTCCCGTTCCTGCACCTCCTACACCAAATGTTATGGGTGCTGTGGCCTTAGCAGATGCACCCATACTAGAGAGTGGTTGTGTCATCCCAAAGTTATGTTTTGATTGCAGTGTAATACCACCATCTGCTTTGACATTACTTCCTCGTCTAATAGATGTTTCGACAACTGGGGTAATTACAGCATCAGCTTTGGTTGTTCCTACAGATACAATACCAACACTAGCCGTAACACCAGTTACACTGACATCAGTATCTATTTGAGACTCTGAGGCGATCGTAATATTATTACCAGATAATATCTCTGCATTATTTCCCACATAAGCTTTAATTGTGGGATTAATCGTGACTTTGGCTTCAGTATCTGTAACGAAAACTAAGCCGATTCCACCTGCGGCTGCTGTTGACTTGGCAACAACGCCCGACTCTGTGATGAACTTAGCATGAACATTCAAGTCACCTGTTGTGGCTGTTACTGAAGCATTATTAATATAAGCCTCTACTTCACCACCAACATCAGATTTAGCTTTACTGACTCCAACAGCAGCGAACGTAAGCCCAGCACCAACACCGATGGTTTCTGCTTTGTTCTTGACGATGTTGTTGATAGCAGAAACTTTAACATCTTTATTTGCATTCAATTCGGCATCATTAGTAACATAGGCTTTCACCACTGTATTCAGTTCTATATCTGACACAGCACCAGCCCCTGCACCACCAATAGCAACTGCTACTGAAGTTGCCACTGTCAAAGCATCAATTTTCGATGTTGATGAAGCATCTATCTCAATATTTTTGTTCTCAGAGGTGACGGTCGCATTATCAACGTATGCTTGAACATTGTTGTTGATAGAATTGTTCGCCAATGAAACGCCGATGGAAGCCCCAATCACTGCACCTGCTAGCCCACCGGAACCTACATCTGCCTTAATGTCTATATCGTCTTTTGCCTCTAGTGTGACAGAGTTCGTGGCTGTAACTGTACTACCATTACTGATCACAGCCCTAATCGTGTTGTTTGTTGTATTTTTAGCATCTGCACCTGCACCACTAAAGCTGAACCCACTTTGTGAAATTCCAGCCGACACGGAAGCTGCTACGGTGAGAGCATCAATTTTGGCGGTAGATGAAGCAGTTAAGTTAATACTTCCATTAGCAGTTACGTCTGAGGAATCAATATAGGTTCGGACTGTATTACTTGTAGTATTTTGAGCTAGTGCTACACCAATTGCAATAGCTCCGGCAAAAGCCCCGCCTACGGAAATCGACAGACTCCCACCTACTGTATTAGCAGCGATTTCGGCATGATCTGCTGCTGTCAGATTTATATCTCCCCCACTGGTGGTTGTTACTATACTGTTATTGCTAATGAATGCCTCAATAGTGTTGCCAATAGTGTTAGTAGACGTTGTACCAGTTCCGGCTGCACTTCCACTGCTTGCTACACTTTGTGTAATAGCTATAGCACCAGCCGCAGCATAAGCATCAATAGTTGCAGTAGAATTTGCTGTCAAATCAATATTGCTAGTGGTTGAAACGGTGGAATTATCAATGTAGGCTTTAACTGCATTGCTGATGTCGTTGTCCACAATTGAAATTCCAACGGATGCTGCTCCACTGTTAAAAGTTCCGAAGATAGCTGCTATGGCAAGACTACCAGCACCGGCTGTGATCTCGGTTTTATCTTCAGCAACGAGTGTGACAGCATTACCACTGACATTGGCACTATTTTTAATTGCTGCTTCAATAGTGTTATTAATGGTGTTACTAGAACCTGCACCTGCACCAGCCAACACTCCGGAATTAAGACTGCCAGCATTTACGGCTGCTGTTCCACCCACTGTGACAGCTAGGATTTTAGCCGTTGATGTTGCACTTAGGTTTACATCATCTGATGTTGAGACGGTGGAGTTGTCAATATATGTGCTGACATCATTGCTAATGTCATTAACTGCTGCTGAAGCTCCGACGGAAACTATACCACTATTTCCTACAGAACCTAAAACAAGTGCAATGGCAGCAGTACCAGCACCTGATGTGATCTCGGTTTTATCTTCAGCAATGAGTGTGACAGCATTACCACTGACATTGGCACTATTTTTAATTGCTGCTTCAATGAAGTTATTGGTGGTGTTACCAGAACCAGCACTCGCACCAGCCAATGCTATGGAATTAAAGGGAGTAATACTGCCAGTATTTACGGCTGCTGTTCCACTGACTGTGACAGCCAAGATTTTAGCCGTTGATGTTGCACCTAGTTTTACATCACCTGATGTTGAGACAGTAGAATTGTCAATATCTGCTCTGACATTATTTCTAATGTCATTAACTGCTGCTGAAGCTCCGACGGAAACTACACCACTATTTCCTAAAGAACCTAAAACGACTGCAATGGCAGCAGTACCAGCACCGGCTGTGATCTCAGTTTTGTCTTCAGCAATGAGTGTGACAGTATTGCCATTGACATTGGCAGTATTTTTAATTGCCGCTTCAACGGAGTTATTAATGGTGTTACCAGAACCTGCACCTGCACCTGCCAACACTCCGGAATTAATAACGCCAGTATTTACGCCTGCTGTTCCACCCACTGTGACAGCCAAGATTTTAGCCGTTGATGTTGCACCTAGTTTTACATCACCTGATGTTGAGACAGTAGAATTGTCAATATCTGCTCTGACATTATTTCTAATGTCATTAACTGCTGCGGAAGCTCCGACGGAAACTACACCACTATTTCCTAAAGAACCTAAAACGACTGCAATGGCAGCAGTACCAGCACCTGATGTGATCTCGGTTTTGTCTTCAGCAATGAGTGTGACAGCATTGCCATTGACATTTGCAGTATTTTTAATTGCCGCTTCAATGGAGTTATTAATGGTGTTACTAGAACCTGCACCTGCACCTGCCAACACTCCGGAATTAAGACTGCCAGTATTTACGGCTGCTGTTCCACCCACTGTGACAGCCAGGATTTTAGCCGTTGATGTTGCACTTAGTTTTACATCATCTGATGTTGAGACAGTAGAATTGTCAATATCTGCTCTGACATTATTTCTAATGTCATTAACTGCTGCGGAAGCTCCGACGGAAACTACACCACTATTTCCGAAACCTAAAGAACCTAAAACAAGTGCAATGGCAGCAGTACCAGCACCTGATGTGATCTCGGTTTTGTCTTCAGCCGTAAGTGTCACAGCATTGCCACTGACATCGGCAGTATTTTTAATTGCCGCTTCAATGGAATTATTAATGGTGTTACTAGAACCTGCACCTGCACCTCCCAACACTCCGAAATTAAGACTGCCAGTATTTACGGCTGCTGTTCCACCCACTGTGACAGCCAGAATTTTAGCCGTTGATGTTGCACTTAGTTTTACATCACCTGATGTTGAGACAGTAGAATTGTCAATATCTGCTTTGACATTATTTCTAATGTCATTAACTGTTGCTGAAGCTCCGACGGAAACTACACCACTATTTCCTAAACCTACAGAACCTAAAACAAGTGCAATGGCAGCAGTACCAGCACCTGATGTGATCTCGGTTTTGTCTTCAGCAATGAGTGTGACAGCATTACCACTGACATCGGCAGTATTTTTAATTGCCACTTCAATGGAATTATTAATGGTGTTACTAGAACCTGCACCTGCACCTGCCAACACTCCGGAATTAAGACTGCCAGTATTTACGGCTGCTGTTCCACCCACTGTGACAGCCAGGATTTTAGCCGTTGATGTTGCACTTAGTTTTACATCACCTGATGTTGAGACAGTAGAATTGTTAATATCTGCTCTGACATTATTTCTAATGTCATTAACTGCTGCTGAAGCTCCGACAGAAACTATACCACTATTTGTTATAGAACCTAAAACGACTGCAATGGCAGCAGTACCAGCACCTGATGTGATCTCGGTTTTGTCTTCAGCAGTGAGTGTGACAGCATTACCACTGACATTGGCACTATTTTTGATTGCCGCTTCAATAGTGTTATTAATGGTGTTACTAGAACCTGCACCCGCGCCTGCTAACACTCCGGAATTAAGACTGCCAGTATTTACGGCTGCTGTTCCACCCACTGTGACAGCCAGGATTTTAGCCGTTGATGTTGCACTTAGTTTTACATCATCTGATGTTGAGACAGTAGAATTGTCAATATCTGCTCTGACATTATTTCTAATGTCATTAACTGCTGCTGAAGCTCCGACGGAAACTATACCACTGTTTAATGTTTCCAAGGAAAAACCAAAAGTAACAACACCTGCACCTGATGTGATCTCGGTTTTGTCTTCAGCAGTGAGTGTCACAGCATTGCTATTGACATTGGCAGTATTTTTAATTGCCACTTCAATGGAATTATTAATGGTGTTACTAGAACCAGCACCTGCACCTGCCAACACTCCGGAATTAAGACTGCCAGTATTTACGGCTGCTGTTCCACCCACTGTGACAGCCAGGATTTTAGCCGTTGATGTTGCACTTAGTTTTACATCACCTGATGTTGAGACAGTAGAATTGTCAATATCTGCTCTGACATTATTTCTAATGTCATTAACTGCTGCTGAAGCTCCGACGGAAACTATACCACTATTTGTGATAGAACCTAAAACAAGTGCAATGGCAGCAGTACCAGCACCGGCTGTGATCTCGGTTTTATCTTCAGCAATGAGTGTGACACTATTGCCACTGATATTGGCAGTATTTTTAATTGCTGCTTCAATGGAGTTATTGATGGTGTTACCAGAACCAGCACCTGCACCAGCCAATGCTATGGAATTAAAGGAAATAATACTTCCAGGATTTCCGGCTGCTGTTCCACCCACGGTAACAGCCAGGATTTTAGCCGTTGATGTTGCACTTAGTTCTACGTCACCTGATTTAGAGATGGTGGAATTGTCAATATAGGCATGAATCTTATTGTCAATATTATTTTCAGCTGCCGAAAAGCCTAGCGTCGCACTGATTGATGCTGTACCAAAACCGGCAACCCCACCAATCCCATAAGTATCAGAACTATTATCAGCAGTAACAATCAAGTTACCAGTTGTACTAACTGCTGCATTTTTTAAGAAAGCTTCTGTTTGATTGCGGACAACGTTCCTAGAGTATGAACCGGGAATACTTACCTGAACCGCCGGTAATACCTGTTTGGCAAAACCACCACTCAAACCAACTGCTACTGCATGAATGATACTGTTTTCTTTGGCCTTAACTGTGACTTGCTTTGCCTCTACTACTGCACCAGTAATAAAAGATTGAGTTGTGTGATCAATTTCGTTAAGGCTAAAAGCGCCAAATAGACCACCGGAGATGTTTTGTCCAGCTAAAATGGTAGCACCACCAGATGCAGCAACAAAGAGCGTATCATTCTCGCTCTCTAATTTGAGATCACCAGTTTTGGTTGTGATGTTACCAGTATCATTAATGTAAGCTTGAGTGGTTTCATGAATATTGTTGACTGAACTACTACCAGAGACACCTATACCAAAGGGATTAGGATTATCTATGTCTGTGGGTAGTTTAACTGCGATCGCTCCCGCCAGAGAAAATGCCCAGATATTTCCACTGGTTGTAGCTTTAACATCAATATTACCAGTAACGTCAATTAATGTGCCTTTGTCACCAGGTGTTGTGTCTGTATCCGTTTGTTCCTTACCTATAATGGCTTTGGTCTTACGAGTAATATCGTTGAAGGCAAAACTAGCACCAATACCTATACTTTCTGTTAATTGCACCGAACCTACAACATTGACGCGTGTAGCTTCCGATTCAGCAATCACTGACAATGATCCGCCAGTAATCTTGACACCACTTTCTATCTGAGCAATGGTTTCACTATTTTGGATTATCCCTACACCAGTTCCGGTAAAACCAACGAATTGAGCATCACCGCCTGCTTGTCCTAGTGTCACAGAAATAATGTTTTCTTTGGCTTTTACCTCTAAGCCATCTCCAAGGGAACTTGTATGAACTGCGGCTTTGGTTTCAATTTTGGCGATGGTTGTGTTATCCATCTTTTGGATGATTGCCGTCCCACCGACACCATTTTTGGCTCGGTTGCCAAAGAAAGTAAATGCCTCATCGAATGATCCTTTAACAACTGCCCTGGCTAAAACATCTGCTGCTAAATCGATGTGAATCACCCCACCTGCATCCAAGGTGATGATATCTGTTGTGGCATTGACGGCAACTGACTGGATAGCAGTTTGGTAATTAGAATCCTGGTTAATTTGAGCGCCAGAGCGAATAATTGCTTGCGACTCGTTTTTAAATTGTGTGAACGCAAATGACAAGGCAAAGGCTAAATTACCCTTGGCTTCGTTTGTTTTTCCTCGATTTTTACTGGTGATAAAAGTATTAAAGATGCGATTTGTTAATCCTAATTTGCCATCTAAGGCAAATGCTCCCAGGAGAACGGCGAGATTACCTGTAGAATTTCCTGGGTCTTGTGAAAAATCAAATTCCTGCTCAAAGTCCAGTAAAAACGGATAAATTAGTTCGGATGTTACCTTAACTTTGCGTCGAGCATCAATGGTTGCGGCTTGGATAATATTTCCATTGCCATCTAACCTATTGTCCACGATCGCTTCTACTCTATTGTTGTATAATCCAATCACCGTAGAAGCCGCGATCGCTACACCTTGTCCTGTTTGTCCTCCTAAACCTGGGGTTTCACTCTTACCTGTTTCCGTATCTACAAGTGTTTGGATTCTCTGTGTTGTTGAGGCATTGATATTGACATCAGTACCAGACTTCAGCACTCCATCAGCACCCACCCTAGCAATTACATCATGTTCAAATAGGTTGAAACTGAAGCCTACTGCTGCGGCAAACTGATTTTGACCAGTCATCTGTCCAAAGGGACTTCCTGTATCACCTCTGAGTATTTCCTTACTTGTTCCCGGTTTGAGGAGCTGAGGTATTACACCAGCAAAGGCCAGAGGAGTTCCTACAAAATCCCTCAGCTTGGGGTAGGAACCAGCTACCCCTTTTGAATTAGCTATATTTTGAGCTGTTAAGTTGGCATTAACTCCAATCCCTGTATTTTCTTCGGGACGCAGTAACTTGTGTCCTGTACCCGTCGCTACACTCGCATCAATATCAATCGGTTGAGCTAGAAATGCCTCTATTTCCGATTCTGTTAGTTGGATAGTATTTTCATCGATAACGACAACATAGTAATCATCACCATCTTGTAAGCCAAAAATTGCTTCATCACCAACTGTGACTGTGGCAAATGATCTTAGGCTATGTAGAATCCCTGCTGCCCCAGTTTCTAAATTAATGGCAATCCCATCGGTGGCATCGGTTGCTGATGTTGCTAATTTAATCGTGTCGTCATCAACTACGATTGCATAATACTTTTGGTTGGCTTCTAGTCCATCAATTGCAGTCCCAGGGTTGCCCAAGTAGTTAATTTGGTATGTCAGTTCATCACCTGTTGTTAACCCATGTCCGACAATGGTAATTGTGTCGTTTGTTAAATCTACACTTGTGTTGGGGTCAAACGACAAATTAATTGGGATTGTTTGTTGGGTAACAATGCTTTGGTCTGTTCTGTAGACAACTGTATCCCCTGTTTGAAATCCGTGGTTAGGGATTTTAATGGTGTTGTTTTGATTATTGACGACTTTACTATCTGAGGGGTCAAAACTGATCAGACTCTCCAGGCTAGTTAAGATGTGATTGGAGCCAGCACCCTTAGTTCCTAAATCTAGTGCTACTCCTTGTAAGGCGTTGCTCTGGGTAGATGCCAATTTAATCGTATTGGCATCCTCTACAATTACAAAATAATCACCAAGATTTAATAGAGCATCAATTTCTTGACCTTGAGGATCTTTGGTATAGATAACTGGCTGACCAGTTTTGAATTGATGATTGGCAATGGTGATAGTATCATTATTGAGATTTACGGCAGTATCAGAGTCAAAACTGATTTCATTTCTGCGTTCTTGAATGAAAGTTAAGAAATGATTTGAACCAGTCCCCTGACTTCTGAGATCCAGAGCTAACCCATTGGCCACATCTTCTGGAGTAAGTGCCAATTTGACAGTATTAGCATCCTCTACAATCACAAAATAATAGCCTTGTGTAGTCGAGATATCAATCTCTTCTCCCTGGGGATCTCCGTAATAGGCAACTAACTGACCAGTCCTTAAACCGTGATTGTTAATAGTGATGGTATCATTGTCTAAATTTACAGCAGTCTCCGGGTTAAATTGGAATCCAGTCCGTAAGTTGAATCCATGTTCTGCCCCCTGATTAACGGTTGAATTGTCAATGTCAATACTCGATCCATTTGTCAATTTGATGCTGTTGTCATCTAACAGCAAGACTGTGTAGCTTTTTCCATGTTCCAATCCGCCAATACTGGTGTTTCCACCGTTACTGTAAACAATTTGTTCTCCGTTTACAGGGTTGTCAGAATTCGGTAATTCAATTGTGTTGTTGGTCGAATCAACCTTGGATAAATCAATCTCCGTTCCAATCGAAGAGCCACCTGCTGTAATCCTGCCATTGACATTGGCATTAATATCTGTATCGTCGAAGTTCAGCCCTATTCCTGTCCCTGTTAAACCGCTAAGATAAATTGCCGTAAAAGCTCTAGCTTGGCTTGTGACTGTGCCTTGAGCATTCACATTCACGTTACCACCTGCTGTAATTGCAGAGCCTGTTTCTAATTCTGCTTTCGATTCAGTTTTTGTATTGGCAATAGCCACTGAAAGACCTAATTCGTTGGCATTAGCTGGTTGTATTCTTTGCAGGATGTTGCCAAATACCCGTGCATCAACTCTAGCAGTCGTGGTTGTATTCGATTTAATATTGACATCTGTGCCTGCCTGGATATTAGTATTACCCTGAATCAGAGCATTGGCTTTACCTGTGGCTTGACCATATGCTACTGCAAAGCGAGATAAAGGATTGATGGGATTGACTACGCTAATTGCTTGAAGGCTACCGTCAACTAGGGCAGTTGATATCACATCTACTTTGCCACTGGCAGTGATGACTGCATTATTGAGGGTGATTTTAGATTCAGCACCTCGTACCTGTACTGATGCTGGCAGAATCAGGTTTTGCAACTGATAAATCGATGACTTCACTACGGGGTCGATAATCATCCTCTGAACTTGTTCAGGCACTCCACTAAAGGGATCATTATCTTTAGCGTCTGCTGTCAAGATGACATTGGCTGCTTTGATAGTTGCACCATCTAAGGAAATATCGACTTCTCTGTTTTGGAAGTCAAATATAGTAAAAGAGCCAATTCGTGTGCCTGTATCCTCCGATGTTAACTTGATGTCCCCATCTGTAAAACTACTGCCATTTTCTACATGAGCTAAAAGTTGAGCGCCGTTACCTACCGTAATTTTGGGTGCATTTAGCCTGATGAAACCAGAGTTCCCAGTTGAACTATCGTTGAGAAAATCACTGCCATTAATTTGGCGAGTGGAAATTGTTGCATTATCAAGAATTTTTATAGTACCAGCTTCGATAGTTAGGTGTTCAAACCCACCACCACCAATATCACCACCAATAGTAACAGTTCCATTTCCAGCTTTGATGGTCAGACTATCCCTTTCTCCTTGACCATCTCCCTGAATGGAAAAACTATCTAAGAAATTTACCTGATTAGTTCCAGAACCAGAAATATCAATAATCACATCCCCACTTAAAGTGAGATTACCATTGATAGTCAAATCTTCGTTAAAGCTCTTGGTTCCACTTACCAATCCGGAGAGGGTAGCTAAGATCCCATTGTAGTTAGCGATCGCGCTATTCGGGAAAATTGTTCTAGCTTCAATTGTCCCAGTCTTCACTTCCAGATCCCAGTCACCGCCAACAGACGCATTCCCAGTCAAGTTATTAGAAGCTGCAACATCCGCGTCTGTTAAGGTACTTAATGTTTGGATGAAAGCTAATCCCTGATCATCAGCAGCTACATGACAACCATACAGTAAGATATCTGCATCTGGTGTCAAGAAGTTAGCCCATTGCTGGAAATCACTGCTGTAGTTGCTGAGTGTTTCGAGATGCAAAACTGAACCACCAAGCTGTAAGCTCCCTATGCCACCATGAGAAACTATATGTACAGCAGATATTGCTTGGTGTTGTGTCAAGGCTTGAGTGATTTGATGGATTCCATCTTGTTCTGAATTGAGAATAATAATTTCTGTATTAGGGTCTATTTCCCTTATTAAGCTCTGATAATCCTCAACATTTGAATCAATAAAAATTAGTTCTTCCGGTAATACCAAAGAACCATGTGAATATTGTCCTGTTAATGTATCTATAGTACTTTTAATATTTTCTATACTCGAATTTAAATTTCTATCATCAATAGAAACTGGAAATATATCATTTACAGGGCTTGTATTTAAATTTATGAAATTAATTAGTTCGCTATTAATAGGATAGGAAGTAGGCAGCAGAGTATTAGAATTAACCAAAGCATCCAAATTAGTTATTTCCAATCCGGATTTCAAATTTAGAATTTCAGATTGATTTACATCTAAATTTTGTGGTTGTATTAAGTTATCTTCTGTAAAATACATAAATTTCTTTTACGCTTTGTTGATTGTAAGTAAAAATTGGTACTTAATATGAATCAAAGAGATTTAGAGGATGCTTGAAAAGTCGGAAAGAGTTTAAAAAATTGGTAGCATCCAGTTTTGGTAGGAATACTCAAACAGCTAATAAACAACTTACTTTATTGCAGAGATACCTGTTGAGTGCCTATTCCCGCATTATTTATCCTATAGGTTAATCTTAAATAATATTATGATTAATATTACTTTAAATTACTGAAACAGGCGCACCTTGTTGTTAGATACTTTCAGCAATACTAGTAGTCGGCTATAAATGCAACAACCGTTAAAGTGATTTCACTGGCAGTGCTAATTATGGGTAGTGTGCCAGTTGAAAAATGAATTACTTTGGCTACAAGTTAGTCCGCCTCAGCAGCTTGAGCAGTATTCCCTTGCTTGACTCTGTAGTACCAGTCAGTACAGATGAACGTTTAGCGGCAGAATAAGTTTTAGACTACGTTCGTGGCTGCCGTATCCTTGCGCCAATGGCAAAGCGATATTTCCAAAACTAGGGGTAATCAAATTTTTACCCCAAAATGAGCGAATCAGCTTCAACAACAGCCAGTTTAATTTATCTCAAATTCTTCAGTACATTTGTCAGCCCTTCATTTATCGAATCTCAAACACTTGGGAAATTTTATTTTCTCACACAATTCTTATTTCACACGAATGGCTTGCGATGAACAAAAAATATTTTAACTTTCGCTATCCTCAAATTAGCTAACAATGGTACTTATGATTTACGAATCTTGGTCACAAGTTGTAATTCGCACAGTTCTTGAATGGGAAAAACGTAAAGCCGAGTTAAGATCTACTCCGGCTATTCCAGAACAAAAAACAAAGTCCAAAAACAAGACTGCCTAGTAACGATACTCAATGGCTGTAACAAAATTTCCATCTACGCAGATTTTTTTCACGCAGCCATTAAGGATTGCTCGTTTATCTTGAGCATTTAGTCCTTGCCAGTAACTTTTATGAGCAAAAGCCTGTATAATTCTTTCCTTAGCAATCAGAGATTGTTTAGAGGCATTATTTGTTGTTCCCAGTGCGATCGCAATCTGTTCTTTGAGGTCATTTTTGATTTGTTCAATGGCTGAACTTGGTGGCAATGTTTCCAGAGTATTCAGGGATGCGCGGAGAGTTTTTACTTCTGGGGGTTCTTCTACAATAAGTTGCTCATCTGTTTCCACCAAGTTGGCTAATCTTTCCGCTTCTTGTGCCAATAAATCCATTACTTGGATGTCTAATATTTTTGATGAAATCATATTTTTATGATTACAAGTTCCAGCTTTATACAAACGGCACTGATAATAATAGATAGCTTGCCCATTTTTATCTACTCGTTTGGCGTGGCGTGTCATTGAGCCATCGCAATGAGCGCATTTAAGTAAATTAGAAAATGGGTTAACTTCGCTATCTTCTCTAGCATTCCATCGGTTATTGCGATTACCTCGGATAATTTGTTTGATGCGTTCGTGTTCATCATAGGTAATAATTGCCTCATCATCGTGAGTTCCCCATTTCACCTTCCATTCATCAAAATGTTTGCGTTTTCCCTTTGACTTAACGTAAGTATCAAAAGGCAATCCTCCAGCATAAACAGGATTTACTAATAATGCTTTTAAGCCTGGGATTGACCATCTTAAACCAGACCACGGATAACGCAAGGGGTGGTTAGTTTTATTGGGCGTAAATACAATTTTATCTAAGTCGTCATCACTAACAATTTGTGATGACTTTTCTAATTTATGCCAATTTAAAGCTTTTGTTTCTATACCAAAATCTGAGTGTAATTTACGCACAGTCGCCGCAACTGAACCACACTCAAAAAAAGTGTTAAAAATATACCTAGCCAAGTCAGATACAGTTAATTCTCTGCGTCCTTCCAGCAAACAAATGCACGGTGATTCATCGCGGACATATTTATCTTTGTCGATACGATATCCCAATGGTGCAACTCGGTGACTTTTTCCTTGAGTTACCCGATGACGACGTTCACTTTTCAATCTCTCCGTTACCATTCTGACCTCAAATTTGGCAGCAGCAAGTAACATATCAATTGTTAATTCTCCGCCTAGACTGTCAGGATCAACTCCTTGATCTAGAGCGATTAATTTAATCCCTTTAGATCGTAATACCTCTAATAATGAATAAAACAGCCGCGATGATGAGCCAATCCGGTCAATTCGGGTAAATTGCAGTGATTTTACTTTACCTGTTGGAGATGTCTGCAAATCATTAATTAATTGTTGTAGCCCTTCCCTGACTTCCGTTGTTCGTGATTGAATATCCCAGTATACCTTTGCACAGCCAGCATTCTGCAAGCGTTCGATTTGCTTACGCAACGCACCTTTATCGGCTTGCTGCTCCTCACTGCTAACTCTGGCGTAACCCCAAACTTCCATAACAACCCATAGACACAACCTTCATTATATTTGATAGCAGATACTTCTATTCACAGAAATATTCCGAACAATTACAAAAGCGTCAGGGTGAAATCTTAGGGGTATAAAGATGAGTGTTATTTATTTGGATAATAATGCTACCACTAAGGTAGATCCAGAAGTTGTAGAGGCGATCATGCCCTACCTGACCGAATATTACGGTAATCCATCTAGTATGCACACCTTTGGCGGGCAACTGGCCAAGGCAGTGAGAACAGCGAGAGAACAAGTTGCAGCCCTATTGGGTGCGGATGAATCAGAAATTGTGTTTACAAGTTGTGGTACTGAAGGTGATAATGCCGCCATTCGCGCCGCCTTGTTAGCTCAACCAGAAAAACGCCACATCATCACTACCCAGGTAGAACACCCCGCAGTCTTAAATGTCTGCAAACAGTTAGAAACCCAAGGTTATAGTGTTACCTATCTTTCGGTGAATCGTCAGGGGCAATTGGATCTAGATGAACTAGAAGCCTCGTTGACAGGTAACACCGCCCTGGTGACGATTATGTATGCCAACAACGAAACCGGGACTGTTTTCCCCATTGAGCAAATTGGGATGCGGGTGAAGGAAAAAGGCGCAATCTTCCATGTAGACGCGGTGCAAGCAGTAGGTAAGATACCTCTGAATATGAAGACCAGCACTGTAGATATGTTAACGATGTCTGGTCACAAAATCCACGCACCCAAAGGGATTGGTGTATTGTATGTGCGCCGTGGTGTGAGATTCCGTCCCCTAATGATTGGAGGACACCAAGAACGGGGACGGCGTGCAGGTACAGAGAATGTACCGGGAATTGTCGGTTTAGGTAAAGCCGCAGAATTGGAAATGCTGCACCTAGAAGAAGCGACTACGAGAGAAAAACGGCTGCGCGATCGCCTAGAACAAACCTTACTTGCTAAAATTCCTGAGTGCGAAGTTAACGGTGATATTACGCAGAGATTGCCCAACACCACCAACATCGGTTTCAAATACATCGAAGGTGAAGCCATCCTGCTGTTGTTAAATAAATACGGTATCTGTGCCTCCTCCGGTTCCGCCTGTACCTCTGGCTCATTGGAACCATCCCACGTCCTCCGGGCAATGGGTTTACCATACACCACCTTACACGGTTCGATTCGCTTCAGTCTTTGTCGCTACACCACAGAAGCCGAAATCGACAAAGTAATCGAGGTTATGCCCGAAATTGTTGAACGCCTCCGCGCCCTCTCCCCCTTCAAAAATGATGAAGCGGGTTGGTTGCAATCCCAAGAACAAACATTGGCTCATAGGTAATAGGTTACAGGTTACAGGTTACAGACGATTTGATATCACTTATCGCCTTGCTTATAGGTTGCAGGAAACAGATAATTCTCTGTCACCCCTAAAGGGGTTCGCCACTTGCTATATGCCGGGGAACCCGTCCACCGCAGTGGCTCACCTGTCACCTGTCACCTGTCACCTCTCTCCACTCATCACTCAGCACTCGGAACTAAATATGTGGGACTACACAGATAAAGTATTAGAACTGTTTTACGATCCCAAGAATCAGGGGGTTATCGAAGAAAACAGCGAACCTGGCGTGAAGGTTGCCACGGGAGAAGTAGGTAGTATTGCTTGCGGTGATGCGCTGAGATTGCACATCAAAGTTGAAGTTGAATCTGATAAGATTTTGGATGCTCGCTTCCAAACCTTTGGCTGCACCAGTGCGATCGCTTCTTCGAGCGCCTTGACAGAAATGATTAAGGGTCTGACCTTGGATGAAGCCCTGAAAGTTTCTAATAAAGACATTGCTAATTACCTCGGTGGCTTGCCAGAAGCTAAAATGCACTGCTCTGTGATGGGGCAGGAAGCTCTCGAAGCTGCTATCTATAACTATCGTGGCATTCCTCTAGCTGCCCATGATGACGATGATGAAGGGGCATTAGTTTGCACTTGCTTTGGTATCAGCGAAAATAAGGTTCGGCGTGTAGTTATCGAAAATCACCTTACTAATGCGGAACAGGTAACAAATTACATCAAAGCTGGTGGCGGTTGCGGTTCCTGTTTAGCTAAGATTGATGATATCATTAAAGATGTAAAGGAAAAGAACGCCGTAACGAATCTCAACACAAATGGCGTAAACCCCACTAAAGAAATTGCTAATTCTGGGCAGAAACGACCATTAACTAACGTTCAAAAGATTGCCCTCATCCAAAAAGTATTAGACGAAGAAGTTAGACCCGTATTGATCGCCGACGGCGGAGATGTAGAACTCTACGATGTAGACGGCGATATTGTTAAAGTAGTGCTGCAAGGCGCGTGTGGCTCTTGTTCTAGCTCTACAGCTACCTTAAAGATAGCGATTGAATCGAGACTACGCGATCGCATCAACCCCAGCCTAGTAGTCGAAGCAGTCTAGTTAACAGTTGACTGTTAACTGTCAAAAGAACTTTTACAACTACATAACGAACCATCATGAGTACAAATTCTAGTGTGTTTTCTGTAGAGCGATCGCCTCCTTTCGGTGACGTTCTACACTAAGCTCACCGCCGAGCTTCAATAGGCGTGAGCAGCCGACAAACAAAACGCAAAGACCCACCAACCAACTAACCAACTACTAGCAGGAAAAGAGAACCATGACTGACGAAAACATTAGACAGATAGCTTTCTACGGTAAAGGCGGTATCGGTAAATCTACCACCTCCCAAAACACCCTAGCAGCTATGGCAGAAATGGGTCAGCGCATCATGATTGTAGGTTGCGACCCTAAAGCTGACTCCACCCGTTTGATGCTCCACTCCAAAGCTCAAACCACCGTATTACACTTGGCTGCTGAACGTGGTGCAGTAGAAGACTTAGAACTCCACGAAGTAATGTTGACCGGTTTCCGTGGTGTTAAGTGCGTAGAATCTGGTGGTCCAGAACCCGGTGTAGGTTGCGCTGGTCGTGGTATCATCACCGCTATTAACTTCCTAGAAGAAAACGGTGCTTACCAAGACCTAGACTTCGTATCCTACGACGTATTGGGTGACGTTGTGTGCGGTGGTTTCGCTATGCCTATCCGTGAAGATTAAGCTGTGTTTGCTAAAGTTTTTGATTATGTAATTGATTTGGAGTTTTGATTTTATATCACCCTAATTTTTCCCTGGGAAAAAATAGAGAAATTAATAATTTGTTTTGTCCATATTCCTTTATTTACCCTATTTTATCCCTATTGTAAAGATGTATACATTGTTTTTTAGAAATAGGTTATGGATCTTATGTATAATAATTTATTAATATCATCTCTACTGTTTGCTTTTTATATGATAAAATCATAAAAAGCCAAACTAATTGTATATTAAATTACATACGTTTATAAATAAATGATCATAGGCGTATTTCTACGATATATTAAAACATACCAAGCAATCAATTATATTCCTCTCACTGATGATGAGAATTTTTGTGGCTTAGTAGGTAATAACGGAGTAGGGAAAAGTTCAATACTGGAGGCTTTTGACTGTTTCTTTAATGGTCGAGCATGGAACCTAAATATAGCTACTAAAAAGAGTGGAAGCGGTGTGATAGCTCACATTGTACCAGTATTTTTTATCGAAAAAGATTTATTACCAGACAATTTAATATCAAAAGCTGAAGCGTTAAATGATACGGTTTTGAATATTAAACAAGAAGATATTGCCCCGGTCAATGCAGTCCATTTTAAGACCTTTTCTGCACAAATTTCTAAGATTAAACAAAATAAAAATATAGAGAAATATTATATTTTACCTATAGGCGTAGATTATAATGGAAAACCTAGTTTAAGTATTTTTAACTGCAAAAAAGTTGGTGAGGCATTATTTCAGAATGAATTTGATAAAGATTTCAATGAAGATCAGTTAAATATTTTGAATAACTTCGTTATAGAAATTAAAAGCAGAATAGAATATATTTATATACCAAAAGAAATTGATACAGAGCTATTTACTAGATTAGAAACAAAAGAAATTCAGGTTCTCATGGGAGAAACATTATCTGAATCATTAGAAAAAATAGTTACATCGGAGCAAATAAGTGCTATTAATGGAAAATTAAATGATTTTTTATCAATACTATCTGGAGAATTAAAATCTTATTCTTACAGAACACCAACAACTAGACAAAGAAATCTTAAAAAAAATGATATTTATAATTTGATTATTGAAGCATTCTTTAATGTTAGAAAGCTTAGTAAAAAGCAGGGTGATCAATGGTTAGAAATAGGCGCTCTCAGTTCTGGAGAAAAACAGAAAGCAATTATAGATGTAGCTTACAGTCTACTTAGGTATCGTAGGGAAGGAGGGAAAAATTTAATTATCGCAGTAGACGAACCAGAATCTTCTCTTCATATGTCAGCCTGCTTTGATCAATTTAATTCACTATTTGAAATTAGTCATGTATGCAGGCAGTTGATATTTGCATCTCATTGGTATGGTTTCTTTCCAACTATAGAGAAAGGTAGTATTGCGATCATTTCTAAGAAAGATGGTGAAAATAAGATTGATTTAATTAATTTAACGAATTATCGTGAGCAAATTAGACAACTTAAGAACGCTTCAAGAGGGAATTTACCTTATGATATTAGGCTAAAAAGTATTAATGATTTTGTGCAATCAGTTATAACAAGTTCAATGAATGATGAGCCTTATAATTGGATAATTTGTGAAGGTTCTTCAGAGAAAATTTATTTCAGTAAATATTTTGAGGACATCGTAGAGAAGAAGAAACTCAGAATAATTCCTGTAGGTGGCGCTTCTGAAATTAAAAAACTATATAATCACCTACTGGTTTCATATGAAGAGTTTAAAGATGAAATTAAAGGGAAAATAATTCTTTTATCTGACACTGATAGAGATTTAGTTAATTACGATACAAAAGAATATACGAATTTAATTTGTAAACGCATAATCAATTCAGAGCAAGAAAGAGTTACAAAATTAATTAAAATTAGTTCAAATCCTACTGCTCCGAAGACAGAAATTGAAGATGTACTTAACGGTAAGCAATTCTATGATACTTTAATTTCTTTTAAGGAAGAATTTCCTGAGTTACTCGGCTTCTTAGAAGAAAAAAATGATGTGTCTGAAGAGAGTGTTTATTTTGCACTGGATATAACAAAAACCCAAGCAGAAAATATTGAGAAGTTTTTTAATATAGGTAAAAATAAATATATTTTTGCAGTAAGATATACTGAGAAAATAGGCAATACGTATAAAGTCCCAGATTGGATAAATGAAGTAAAAAGTTGGATATAGTATTTCATGTTTTGTGTACGAGCCGATATAAAATTGTTATATTCTAAAGTAAAAGAATATATTCAAAAATCTATGTGTACTGCACTTCTAATGCTTGGTTTGGGGAAGGCGATCGCAAAGCTAGAATGGTTTAGCATTCATCTGAGTATGAACATTGTTATGAATAAAAAAACGGAGTTGATATAATGCAAAGTCCGATATCTACTCACTTGACTATTGAAGTTGAACAAGAAGATGACGGTCGTTGGATTGCAGAGATTATAGAAATACCAGGTGTAATGGTTTATGCTGCGACTCAACAACAAGCCATATCTAATGTGCAGGCTTTAGCTCTGCGAGTGATTGCTGACAAACTAGAACACGGGGAGATTAGCTTAGGTTTAACCAGTCTCACCTTTATTGCAGCATAAAGGATGGTGATATGAGTCAGTGGTCATCGACAAAAGCCAGACAAGTGTTAGCTGCACTAGAAAAAATTGGATGGATCGTTAAAAGACAAACAGGGTCGCATAAAATCTTAGAAAGAGAAGGTTGGGATGACTATGTATTTGCGTTTCGGGATAGTGATGAAATTGGCTCAAAAATGCTCGCTCGTATCGCTAAAAAAACAGGATTAAAACCAGAGGATTTATAAGAATTTGAGCATATGAGCAATGTAAAATATCAAAAAAGGGGCGTTGCTGAATCAGAATATGAAATGCCAGAAATACCTTTCTTTTCCTTTGTACCTTCGCGCCTTTGCGCCTACCGCAAGCGGAACGCCTAGCGGCGAATGCGTGAGATAAATTCATATCTCATTCAGCAACGCCCAATTTTTCATCAGTGGCAATATGTCTCTCAATCACTTAATACCTGCTGTCAGCCAGCTATCCCACCAAGACAAACTACGCCTCATCCATTTTCTCTTGTTAGAGGTAGCAAAAGAAGAAGGATGTAATCTCGAATCAACTGATGTTCACGAACCGGAAAACCTGCTATTAGAGCAACTAGCATCGACGGAAGCTGTTGTCTGGTCTCCCTATGATGCCCATGAAGCCGCCCAAACATTATCTGATATGCTTACCGTGCAGACTTAGCCTTCTAGCTGCGCCCAAGAATTAAATGATAGAGCATTTCTGCAACAAGCCACGCGATCGCAAGAAGGCGAGGCGTAGCACATCGCCCTACTCACCAACCAACCTCAGTGCTGACTCTGCAACTTCTGTGCTGACTCTGAAACCAACCTGAATCAACTGTGCAAAAATTGGTCTAGCGGCTTCTAGCTTTCCTTCCCGTTTCGCTAGTAGAATTACACCCAAAGTTCCCCGCACAGGAATATCTAAAGCCATAGCGGCTGTTTTAGCGGCGCGATCGTCTAAAATTGCTTCATAGCCAGGATTGTTGTATATCCAGGTGAGAACGTGACTTTCTCCTAAACCCAGACCCCATGCGGCAATTACTGGATCAATCTGTACGACATCCTGAATATAGCTAGATCCTTCATTCAAAATCCAGAGTTTGGCAGGATCATCATCTGGTGCAACGCAGATTTCCCGAACCACACCACTAGGAATAACAACTTCATCGCAGAGATCAAACAGCAGATGAATCTGATTAATTTTATTCAGCACAATTAATGGAGAAGCATTTACCACCCATCGTCTAGTCACGCTCCAACTCCTCAGCTAATTCTTCGGGAGTTACTTGAAAAGGTGAAACATTATAGCGATGCAATGCTTCTAGAAACTGATGGCGACTCACTCCAGCAATTTCAGCAGCTTTAGATTGAGAAATCGTACCAACCTCATACCATTTGACAGCTGCCGCTAAACGCATTTCCTTTACAAAAGTTTCTGGATTACTACGGAGTGCAGAAAATACATCATTTGGTAGTTCGATACTAATTTGTATGGTCATAGATTCAGTTGGATTTACAGATTTTTCCTGGGCTAACATCTATTAGCCACTATTAGCCATTGTATCTAATTCATTAGACGAATCAAATCTTTGTTTTCTATTTGTAACTTCAATTTTTCATTTTCTAGTCTCAACATCTCATTTTCTTGCTGAAGTTCAATCACCATATCTTGTAATTCTTGCACCTTAGACTTTTTCTTAATTGCTTCTTCAATAGCAACCTTGCGATTTTCCAAGCTAAACCATTTTTGATAAATCGATGTGTGCATATTCACAGAATGACCCAAATTATCAGCAGCAGCTTTAATTGGTATTCCCATTAAATGCGCTCTGATAGCCCAAGCGTGACGTAAATCATAGGGTTGAAAAGTAATACCGACAAATCTAAACCATCGGTCTGTACCATGTCGTGCTGAATTAATCTGTTGACTAGAAACTTTATTTTGGATTTTTGCTTTCAATAAGTCAATGGCTTCTGTATCAGTTTTTAAGTTAAAACTTTCCACCCAACGGGGATATAAAGGTAATGCTTCCCTTTCCCCTGTTTTACATTCTTCATTCACACGCCAAGTATTCATCGTATTATCTGATGATAACCACCAATCTAAATCAGGATTGAGAAAAATTTCTCTAGGTCTTAATCCATAAGTAGCTAACATTCCATATACCCAACGCCACAACTTCCAATTATTCCTATCTTCCCTTGTCAATAATTTACTAGGACGATTCAGGGCGTAAGTCTCAAACTTGAGATATTCCTGTTCTATTTCTGCATCAGTCGGTATATCACGCTTTCGTTGAGCAGCAGGTTTTATTTTCAGATTACTTAATTCTGGAACTTCCAAACCAGAACACTTACACAACACCCTAATAACTTTAATTAACTCATTTTTGACACTATCTGATGAATTACAACAGTTTACAGCTTCAATAAAATTGCCATCGTTTGCTAGTTTATCCTTGGGCAAATGTGCTTGAGCAATATAGCGATAACTATTAAATGTATTTTCACTTCTCAAAGTACGTTTTCGAGTTTGGAAATAATTGTTCTCAAAATCTGCAATCAAATCACCAATTGTTTTTGCTGTAGTTTTCTTGCGAGTTTTGCCTAAATATTTATCATTCCATTGAAATTGTTTTCTTGCTATTAGTCTTCCTAGCTCATGGGCTTCTTCTTCGGCAGTATTTAACCCATCAAAATTAAACGGAATACTCAAAGAAATGTCGTATTGCTTTGTTCCTATACCGTTTTTATCAACATCCCCTGGTTTAATGGGTAGGGTAGTTCTCAGTTGTAGTGCTTTACCAGATTTTCTGATGGAAACATTCACCCTAGCAGCTTTTAGTCTAGCATTTACCGCCTTTAACTCCATTTCCAGTTTTTCCGCCAGGTGATTTTCTTGATTTGTAACTGCTTGCATTCTGCCTAAATATCCTCCATCAGTGATGGCTGTTTGTTGAAAATCGGCAAATGCTTCCTGTGTTCTGTTCATACCCTAGATTTACCCTAATAAAAAAACTGTCCATCATTGACATTGATGACAGCAAACATTGTTAAAAATGAACATTTTCGGCTATTAAGAGCATATCATTGCTCTTTTCCGTGAAGGTAAAGCACAAGAAATTTACATCGTTACCTCCGGTGAAATGATGGCGATGTACGCTGCAAACAACATCGCTCGCGGTATTTTGAAATATGCTCACTCCGGTGGTGTACGTTTAGGTGGTTTGATCTGTAACAGCCGTAAAGTTGACCGTGAAGACGAGTTAATCATGAACTTGGCTGAACGTTTGAACACCCAAATGATTCACTTCGTACCTCGTGACAACATCGTTCAACACGCTGAATTGCGTCGGATGACCGTTAACGAGTACGCACCAGACAGCAACCAAGGTCAAGAGTACCGTGCATTGGCTAAGAAGATCATCAACAACGACAAACTCACCATTCCTACACCAATGGAAATGGATGAACTAGAAGCTCTGTTGATCGAATACGGTCTATTAGACGACGACACCAAGCACTCTGAAATCATTGGTAAGCCCGCAGAAGCTACCAAATAGATAATGCCGTAATGTAGGAGACACGGAGAAAGGAAGATGCGGAAGCAATTCCCCTTCCCACTCTCCCTTCCCACTTCTCCCTCTCCCCTCTCCATATCCTTTTTCCCCATTCGTAAGAGTCACTGAGGCAGACTATGACACCTCCAGAAAAGAAGAATCTTGTAGAAGAAAATAAGGAACTCGTCCAAGAAGTTCTGAAAGCTTATCCCGAAAAATCTCGCAAAAAACGCGAAAAACACCTCAACGTTCACGAAGAAGGCAAGTCTGACTGCGGCGTTAAGTCTAACATCAAATCCGTTCCTGGTGTAATGACTGCTCGTGGTTGTGCTTATGCAGGTTCTAAAGGTGTGGTTTGGGGTCCTATTAAGGACATGATCCACATCAGCCACGGGCCTGTAGGTTGCGGTTACTGGTCTTGGTCTGGTCGTCGTAACTACTACGTAGGTGTAACTGGTATCAACTCTTTTGGTACTATGCACTTCACCTCCGACTTCCAAGAACGCGACATCGTATTCGGTGGTGACAAGAAACTCACTAAACTCATCGAAGAACTTGACGTTCTGTTCCCCCTCAACCGTGGTGTTTCCATTCAATCTGAATGTCCCATTGGTCTAATTGGGGATGACATCGAAGCTGTTGCTAAGAAAACTTCTAAGCAAATCGGTAAGCCAGTTATCCCCTTACGTTGCGAAGGTTTCCGTGGTGTATCTCAGTCTTTAGGACACCACATCGCTAACGACGCTATCCGTGACTGGATCTTCCCACACTTCGACAAGGCTAAGAAAGAAAACAAAATTGACTTCGAGCCAAGCCCATACGACGTAGCATTAATCGGTGACTACAACATCGGTGGTGATGCTTGGGCTAGCCGTATGCTGTTGGAAGAAATGGGCTTACGTGTAGTAGCTCAGTGGTCTGGTGATGGTACACTCAACGAGTTAATCCAAGGACCTGCTGCTAAGTTAGTCCTCATCCACTGCTACCGTTCTATGAACTACATCTGCCGTAGTTTGGAAGAAGCTTACGGTATGCCTTGGATGGAGTTCAACTTCTTCGGCCCCACCAAGATTGCTGCTTCTTTACGTGAAATCGCAGCTAAATTTGATTCCAAGATTCAAGAAAACGCTGAGAAGGTAATTGCTAAGTACACTCCAATCATGAACGCTGTGGTTGAGAAGTACCGTCCTCGCCTCGAAGGCAACACCGTAATGTTGTACGTAGGTGGTCTACGTCCTCGTCACGTTGTTCCCGCGTTTGAAGACTTGGGTATCAAAGTTGTTGGTACAGGTTACGAGTTCGCTCACAACGACGACTACAAACGTACCACCCACTACATCGATAACGCCACCATCATTTATGATGACGTTACCGCCTACGAATTTGAAGAGTTCGTTAAAGCTAAGAAGCCTGATTTAATCGCTTCTGGTATTAAAGAGAAGTACGTCTTCCAAAAGATGGGTCTTCCCTTCCGTCAAATGCACTCTTGGGATTACTCCGAACCTAGCGATGGGGTGCAAATGTCAGATGAGGTAAGGTTTTTTGGTAGTGGGAGAAAAATAAGTCTATTTTTAGCCTAAATGCAGTTTGTAGGGTTATTTGAGAACAGTATATTTTTGCTGCTTAAGACAATATAACTCTTATCGGGTCTGGTTTTTGGGTTTTGGTTAGATTTCAGCTATATGAAAATTGTAAAATGAAAAACTATTTTTGTTGATATTATTTTAGATTAATTTGTGGTGGTTAGGCGATCGCATCCAATCGATATGATAACAAGCTAGTTGTAGGGTGCGTCAGCTTGGGTAGACTATCTCATAACGGAAATTAGTTAATGCTGACGCACCCTACTTGCTACTACTGCCTACTTATAAATCAGATATAAGTTGATTATCCTTCAAAACTAAGTAGACAGCCTGACTCATATTTTGAGCAGAATAGAACTGTTCCGCCGCATCCATAAATCCCTCCACTAACCATACGTTCGTGCCTCCAGAAATAAATCCGCCCAGAACAGGGATTGCTGCGCCTCCAGTTTTTGCAGCAATCTTTGCACTGATCTTAGCAACCGCTTTGGAAATTAATTTAGCCGAAAGCTTTGCTAAAAATTTAGCACTTCCTTTAATTAAAGATGATGTAATGACTGCTCCCATCAAACCACGAGATGCTGATGCTGACGGAGCTTTATTGTTAATTTTGATGCCAACTTTTCCTGCCGGAACTCTTGTTTCTAAAGTTCCTTCACCAGCCCAGATAGCAAGGATTATTTCTCTATCTAGATTATAATCAATATGACACCCTAACAAATGACCTATGCCGAATGCTCCTATAGTTGCATTCCTCTCACACAAAACAAGTTCAGGTGGTATCGCTGCTAGACCTACAGGCCCACCAATAGCTCCAGTTATAGCACCAGGTGTCCCGACAGCAGCTAGACGTTCTGCTTTCCACCAAAACACAGAAGAAAAACGCTTAATATCAGATTCAAGATTTAGCTGATCTTTTAGTGTCAACTTAAACAAGCCTTTCACAAATTTAGTTAACATACCTTCATCTTCGTTTGAAGATTCATCATTGGTATGTGCTTGATAGTCAGGTTGAACATCATTAGCGAAGTCATTTGAAGTACATTCTTCAAAATGTTCCATTAGCTTCTCATACGCAACATTTATACTCTTAAACTTTGCTTCTGCTTTTTGCTGTAATTTAGGATTATAGGCATAACGATCAGGATGCCATATCTGAGCTAAATCCCTGTAAGCTTGCTTAATTTCATCAACCGAGGCATCAGTGGAAATCTCTAAAATCTGGTAATATTGCTCTAAGCCGTCCATAATTTACCTGCATTATGAGTTGTTGGCAGTGGAAATTTTAAATCTATCGGACACAGAACAAGCACTGATGCAACTCCAAATACTCAGTAATATTAAGTATTTAAGATTAAAAAATTATTACATTTTCAAATAAAAAAAGCTATGAGGTGTAATGGGGTGTAAACCGAACATAATAAACGGATTACCCAATCTGATTTAGGTTAGTGTGCAATTAACTTGATTCTTCATGAAATCGAACAAAACGCACATTGTTGGAGATATCGGCAGTAAGCTCCCCTAAATCACTCTACAACTATGATTGAGTTAGCTTCATGGGCTGGCGATCGCACCAATGGCTAAAGTTAGCGATCGCACCCAATAAACATCATGCAATTACCTTGATTCAATAGGCGATCGCATCAAGCAACTATTGTAGGCGATCGCCATCACATTCCAAACAAAGCCTAATTAACTTGCTGTTGAGGATTTTGGTTTGACTTCAAACTCAAGCTGGGAACGATAAAAGCAAACATCGAACTCAAGAAAAAAGTTGGTTTGACCGAGAATTAGCGGTACATTTGGACTATGCACCCATGCAAACACTAACTCAACTGCTGGAAAATCTGCAATTTCAGCAGATGCAGATAAAGGTATAGCTGACTGATTACTGAGGTTTCCTGCTAACTGAATAATAGCTTGGCGATCATTCCAAGTTGATCCTAACTGAAGACCTAACTCGTAGGGTAAAACATTAACGGTAGCTCCACTATCCACTAAGCCAATTGTTTCAATACTTTTATCGCCTCGCCGTAAAACAAGTGGTAGTCTTGGTAAACTATCAAACTCGTTTTGTGTTGGGCTAAGAGTTGAATACTTAAATCGCATACATCATTAATGATCTATATCGGATTGCTTGAGTGCATCCATCAAAATTGCACCTGCTCCAAAGCTATTATATGGAGTTGGTAAATCGTAAGTTTTGAAAGGTTCTAATGGCAAAATATCCTCAGCTACGTCCAAATCCTCTGCTAGAATCCGAATGAGTTTGAGTTTTTCTGTTGCTGAAAGTCGCCTAACGGCAGGAAGTATCTCAGATAGGGTCATAAGTTCTCTACCTCAAGAATAATTACTCTACAGCTTAATTAATAATAACTTGATTCTTCTCAAAGCTGATGAATACGCCTGTCTAAATTTTAGCGATGCCTAGATTACACCACGAAGATCGCTCTCAACAAACATAGTGAAATTAACTTGATTAGCTAGGCGATCGCTACGGTAAGCTACGCCCAAAAAAGACACAGAGTAGGCGATCGCCTAGATTGATTAAATCCTCATTCAGCTTGGGTAAACTATTTCATCGTGAAAATCAGTTAATGCTGACGTACCCTACTTGTTTGTTTTTGGGTTTTGGTTAAATTGGGGTGACATCAAAACTGTAAAACGAAAGAGTATTTCGATTGTTATTATTTTAGATTAATTGGGGGCGGTTGGGCGATCGCATTCGTTGAATGAGATGATGAGGATGCGATCGCTGGCTATCTAGTAAGACTAGGATCAACTTTCTTTAAATAATCTCGAAATATTTGATTGTCAATAAGGAGATTCTTGATATCTGACGCACCCTAATAATATGCTAACGTACAAGAGACATTGTGTAAGCGATCGCACTAATGACTCAGGTTAGCGATCGCACTACAAAAATGCTAAGTCTCATAGTTATAGTGGTTAATTCCAAGGCACATAGCATTTATAATTTTTACACTAATTTTTGCTATACCCATGACAATCTTGACCATAGAAGCTCTTCGCACAGAAGCAGCTATATTTTCAGCCGCCGAGTCCATACACCCAGAACCATTGCTTTACGGTGTTACTGATGGGAAAGCAGTCGGAACATACATAGAACAAAAATTTAGACTTTATCTCAAAGAACACTATGAGTTTGTCCAGGGGAATTCTGCAAGCGGTATTGACTTTCCAGGGTTGCTAGTAGATGTCAAGGTAACAAGCATTAGACAACCACAATCATCATGTCCGTTCAAATCTGCACGGCAAAAGATTTTTGGGCTTGGGTATTCATTGCTGATTTTCGTCTACGATAAAATAGACAATAGTACCAATCGCACAGCAACCCTAAACATTTTGCATACGATTTACGTCAGTGCTGAAAGAACAGCAGATTTCCAGATGACTCGCGGAATCCGTAATATTTTGGCCAATGAAGGTAACAAAGATGATTTAATTGCCTTTATGAGCGATCGTAATTTACCCGTCGATGAGATTGAGGCGGGTAACGTCGCAGACGAAATACTTAGAAATCCACCTATGCAGGGATTTTTGACCATTTCTAATGCTTTGCAGTGGCGGCTTCAATATGGAAGAGTAATAGAACGTGCTGGTCAAGAAGATGGCATACTTACTGTTTACAGAAATAATCCATGATTCATAATGTTGAGAAAACAAAATTAGAATATGGAGATTTTCAAACGCCGTTAGAATTAGCTGAAAAAGTATGCGAAAAGCTAGTTCAACTGGGTGTAAATCCAGATATTATAGTTGAGCCAACCTGTGGCTTGGGAAATTTTATCGAGGCTGCTTCATATTCGTTTACAAGAGCAAAAAAGATTTTTGGAATTGAAATAAACTCTAATTATTTAGATAAAATTAAAGAGAAACAGATATTTTTAAATGATGAAAAATTCGACATTAGATGTGGGGATTTCTTTCAGGTTGATTGGTCATCAATCATAGGGCAATTAAATAAGGAAATTTTAATAATTGGTAATTTACCTTGGGTAACAAATTCACAACAAGGTAGTATTGATGGTGAAAACTTGCCAATCAAGAACAATTTTCAAAACTATCATGGATTAGATGCAATCACTGGTAAGAGTAATTTTGATATATCAGAATGGATGTTAATTCGGCTTGTGCAATGCTTGCAAAAGCATAATGGTTATCTAGCAATGCTTTGTAAAACTTCTGTTTCTAGGAAAATATTAAACTATATTCATTCTCAGAAATTAAATCTAGCTTACTCTGCAACTTATAAAATAGATACAAGAAAGTATTTTAGGGTAAATGTTGACGCTTGTTTGTTTTTATGCAAATTTGATTTAATATCAAAAAACTATTTTTGTGATATATTTGACAATATTGAAACTTCTAAATACTATCGTATAGGTTATCATAACAATGTTCTAATCAAGGATTTGGTTGCTTTAAAAAGGTTAAAAAATTTATATACTAATAAATCAAATATAAAATGGCGTTCCGGCATCAAGCATGATTGCGCGAGTGTAATGGAATTACAAAAAATTAATGATACTTTTATAAATGGATTGGGAGAAATTGTTGATATAGAAGAAACTTATCTCTTCCCTTTAATCAAAGGTTCTTATGTTGCTCAGAATAAAATAAATGCGACTGACAGATATATTTTGGTTACTCAAAAAATTATTGGTGAACCTACTGATAATATAAGAGATTTGGCTCCTAAAACATGGCAATATTTGGAAAAACATGAAAAATTATTAGATACTAGAAAAAGTAAAATCTATCAAAACAAACCAAGATTTTCTATTTTTGGTGTTGGCTCATATAGTTTTTCTCCTTGGAAAATTGCAATTTGTGGACTTTACAAGAAATTAGAATTTAGATTGATTGGTAAAATATCTGAAAAACCTACTATATTTGATGATACGGTTTACTTTCTCAGTTTTGAGGATGAAGAAATCGCCTTTAAAACCGTTGCGCTTTTAAATTCTTCATTAGCAAGAGATTTTTATTCATCTCTAGTCTTTTGGGACGAAAAGCGACCGATAAAGTCTAGTATCTTAAATAGTTTAGACTTAGAAGTTTTAGCAAAAGTCATACTTTAATTTTATGGCGATGAGTGCGTTAGCGCAGCTTACCGCAGGTATCGCTCCCAGCAGCCACGGTAAGTAATCACGATAATAGGGATTAGTGAACCGAAGGGTGCGATCGCGACTGTTGAAAACAAGCCTCAAATCCCTAGACTGGATTTAGGGTGGTGAAAAAATTAGTAATTATGGCATATAGTCAATTTACAACTATCAGTAAATTTAAATAACAGTGGAACAGAGGAAACCTCGACAATGCGCTGTCTCCTCCTAACTTTTTCTTGTGAAACTATCACCTATTTTGCTTTGGCTTTATGGGTACGTCCATGTCCTCGTAAAGTATCGATTTGATTTTTGATAGGCTCAAAGCGATAGATGGGCAATAACCAACGTCCAACTAAATTCATACCTACATACATTGGTGAACTGCTTGAGAGATAAGCCCGGCGTTCTAGCGAACAAGGTTTTGGGCTATAAGTTTGCGTACCCAAGGGTGCATATTCTGGATCGTGCCAATAATTAGTTTTGCGAATCGGATCAAGTTTATGATTGCGTACTCCCCCCACCTGATGTAAGTGTCGGGGAAGGATGGTAAGACAAGGATTTAAGACTTTAAAGCCCGCTTCAATCGCCCGTTGAGCCATGAATAAATCGCAACCTTGAATACCAAGTTGGTAATTATTTTTAAACGGAGCTAGTGGGGTTCTAAAAATCCAACAATCGTGTGCGCCAGCCACAGCAATATGAAACAGTTTCCAGCCACCATCTTTGGTTGGTTCATATCGAGATAGAGTCCAAAATTCTTCTGTGGTAATCTCTGCGGAGCGTTCTAAGGCGCTGTTTTCGTCGAAGTAGATATCACCATTGACGATAATGCCTACTTTATTACTCCCCCAATTATTGGCGACTTCAATCAACTCAGCATAAGTAGAACGATGATGTACAGGAATGATTTCTAATTTTTCGTGGGAAAATCCCTCCAAGTAACCATAGCCTGAATCCTGATCTTTTACTTCCAAAAAAACTTTCACAGCCTCAATGTAGGGATGTGCAAGGTTTCTTTCCAGACAAGTTAAAAATTCTTTAGCACGCTCAGGTTTACAGGGTGTGTAGAGTGTGGTTAGTAAAATGGCCATGCAATTCTCACTAAGATTAATTATAGTCAGGTGATATTGGTTGCTTGGGAATGCGAAAGATCAAGCACTTTTAAATTCCTGCAACCTAAACTACTAACTCTAGCAAATTCTTATCACAAAGTTTTGGGAAATCGCTAGTTTTTACGTGACTAATAATACAAGCTTATTCAGTAAGGATGTGTAACTGATATAAAGCCTTGTTGTAGTTTAATCAGGAAAAGCCAATCCTGTCCTCGGATCACGGATATATAACCCTAGTGTGAGACTACGTATTACTTCATCCCAAACGGGTGTTAGTTGTTCTGCTTGATCTGCCCAATACTCAAATGTAATCAAGCACTGCACATTTGAACCCAAACCTATGCAAATCCGCGAAAAAGCTTCCCGTGGTTCTTCTTGAGTGTCGATAAACTTCATTTCTGTCCACACAATCCTGGCGGTTTGGCGCTTAACGGTAATGATTTCCCCTTTCTCAATGACGTTGCGACTGTCATCTTCTACCACTTTTCTCAAGGTGGCTTTGAGGGGAAACAGACTCCAGTCATTGGGGGGTAGACGATTGAAGGATACTTCTAGGCAGCAATCATCTTGAGGTGGTTTTCTATCGCGGAACTTGAAAGATTTTGCTTGTGGCTCAAAAAACCAATTCTGGGGAACATTGAAGCGAACAGCGCCCCGATCTGCTACAAAGATTTGATAGCCTGATGGAGCCTCCCAACGATGATCAGGTTGTAGTTCAAGCGTTTCTTTAATCCACTGGAGATTGTTTTTTTTACGCTTTGCCATAGTTCTTTTGCAAATATGCGGTTTTGGCGATCGCCCACTCTATTAATAGTATCAAATCCCTAGTGCGTGCAATGTACGTAATCGATAGCAACGCCGCTTTGGGTAGCATCTGATTCAACAGGCGCAAAAACTTGCACCCGCACAAAACTGTGATCGTTGGTTTGATTATACCAACTTACTTATTTAAAATACTTTTCAGTTGACGTTTTATAAAGTTTGGATAGACAATCATGTGTTGAATTATACGATTACTTAAAGGTAAAAATTGTTCATAATAACGGTAGCATCGTTTATGCAAAAAATAGCCTTCTTTGGCAAAATGCCAAGGCTTGAGAGGCCCTATAAAGTGAATAATTTTGATATCTATATCAGATACACACGGAAATGATATTCCCGTTTCAGAGACTTTAGTATAGTGTGAATGACTTTTATCGATTTCTGAAACAAAAGTATTGTAAGGTTTAGGAAGATTATCTTTAATAGAATTTCTCCAACAAATTATATTAAAAAAACCCTGATCCGGGTTTTTAAAAGAATGCCACCCGTATTCTTCTGCCAAAGAGAAAAACTCTTGCTTTAATTTACCATTTCCCCAATACTCCATATCGAACAAAACGACTCCAGTATTTATACAATCAGCCGATTGAGGAACTCCTTCTTTTTGCATAACCAGATTTGGATCTACATATTCAATTGATAAATCCCTTTGAAATCTTCTAGCTACCAAATGTCCTTCCATTTCAAATAGAGGTGTGAGATTGCCAAGAATAACTGTATCTCCATCAAGATATAAAACTTTCTTGTAGTGGCTTAATAGATGTATATAAAATATGAAATATACTCCTATACCCAAATCTTGCCGCAAACCTAACTGTAGTTCTGAAGGATCAATGACTATGATTTCACATCCTGCAAACAACTGTCGAATTGCCAAGGAATCATCGTCAATAATTACAGCAATAGGAATATTAGGGTTAGAACGGCGACAGCTTTCAATTGTGATTCGCATTCCCTTGGCGGCGTAATCCCAATTATGCTTAACGCTTCCTGCTAAGAAGACACAGTAAGGAGAATCTGGAAGAGATTCTTTTTGAGGACTTTGTTGTGTAATCATCTCTTTATCATCAGTAATTCAACTATCGATTATAAGTTTCAGCATATACAATTGGCAAAGTAATATTACATAAAATATACATAACGGTATAGGGTGTTGCTTAACATAAAGTTGACTTCACCCATCATTGCGATGATCACCACTACAATCCAGAGCAGCATAATCTTTATGAATAATCGCCGAAATTTATCGTGGTGTTGTTTTTGAGTAAAATAACTTAGGTTATAAGAAGCAATATGTAAGCTATGAAGAGCGCACTTTAACCATGTGTAATTATCAAAGTAATTTTATTTCTTCAATTCTCCAAATTTAATATTCTTAAGATAAACATACCTGTTCTGCAACTCCCGAAAATTACTTTCAATCAATGGAAAAAGTTTTTCAGGAAATGGTTCATTTAAATCAACTGGATTAAATTTTTGTATCTCTTTTACAGAACGGATTGTTTTATATACAGCTACGTGCTTGATATATTTTAATAATTCATTGATCAAGTCTTTGCTATTACTTGCATTTTCTGCTAAATGAATTTTGGACTCTATAATCTCAACTATTTCTTGATGATTTTTCAAGATGAATTCTTTTTCTATGACATCACTTGCAGCTTCAGGTAACACAACATTTTGTTCAGGACTCAGAGACTTAATTCTCTTCCACATGACGTTATCTTTCTCTAGCCTCAAATATATAGGCCAGTAAAATTCAGATATTTGTCTTTCTATCAACTCAATCTCTGCGTTATGTCTAGCTATAGCAATCTGATTTTCTAGCTCAGAGATTTGTTGCTTTTGTTGATTTTCTAATTCAGCAATAAGTTGTCTTTGGTAATACTTTTCATTAGTTTCATTTTTAAATATTTCAAATCTTTTGTTAAGCCAGTAGCCTGCTAACAAAACAATGCCACCAAGCAAAATTTTATCAATAACTAATTCAATAATTTTTTCATTAATAGCCATTTAAAAATTTTCTCCCCAGTCCAATATGGAAATATCAATAATTTCACGATTGTAACTAAGAGAAGGGAAAATGCACATAAGTAATATTACAGATTTATATCAGTCGGGTTTGATTTAGCGATCGCTGAAATTTATCGCGGTGTAGTTTTCGATTAAAATAGCTTGAACAAGTGATAACTTTCACTACAGCAACCAACTAAACAAATCTTGAATAGTCAATTGAAGTTCACTGGCAAATGAGGGTACAGATATGAGTGCATCTGGCTCATCAAACACTTCTGTTTCTTGTTGAGTATGGTAAACAAATACAGTTTGCTCATCAGTGTCAATTAACCAACCCATTTGAGTACCATGTTTCAAACAATGAAGGATATTTTTAGTTACTTTTGTCTGACTTTGATCAGGTGATAAAATTTCAATTGTCCAGTCGGGAGCAATAAGAAAAGTATTAGCAATTTCCCCATTCTTTTCGTGGGGAATCCGACTCCAAATAAAAACCGAGATATCAGGTACAGTTGAACGACCGCCAAATGTGCAACGCAGTTCTGAAAATGCTCTGGCAATTTGTTTAGGTTTAAAGATTATGTTGAAATTAGTACAAAATTCAGTTTGAATTGCGCTGTGCTTTCCTTGCGGCATAGGTTTTTGGATAATTTTACCTGCTATGTATTCACTGGCGGGTTCTGTTTCTGGTAAGTTCAGAAACTCGTCTAATGTGATGGGTTTAGATGGGGTCTGTACCATTAAGACTACCTCGCAAAAGGGAGTAACTGGATTTGTGTCTATTGTATATTATTGCAATTTATATTGTTGCGATCGCCTCTCTATCCACCTGCAACTTTATCCTTATTATATTGAGCGATCGCTTGTCTTCCAAGCTCATCATTCTATAATTAAAGTCAAGTATTGCTCAATTTCACGAATATAGTCGTCCAAACCAGTATGCACACCTCTTTCGCGTAAAATTTCTAAACTGGTATCTTCCCAGCACAGACATTCACGTTCCATCTTATTACCTGTTAGTTGTTCAACTACTATTTTTGGATTTCTAATTCGTTCAGGTTCTTCCTGTGAAGTAGAGCGTAGTCTGTGTGAATCTATGCAAGGATCAAAACTCAGTTTAGTTCTGATTGCTTCTAAAAGTTGTTCTTCTTGCTGATTAGAAGAAATAAATCCATTTAAAACCCATGCTTCACGTTTTGGGTTAGCCGTACCAATTATAATTCCTAGTTTTGGCTGTAGCTCGATATGTTGAGAACGTGCTTGTTCAATCCCTTCTCTTCGTTCTGGTTGGTTGTCTAAATCACGGATCAATAAAACAGCCTTAATATGTCGTGTTCTTTGCAAAAACCTAATTAAATTAAGCACCTTAATAGATGCTGCTCCATCAGCTTTAAAAGGGACACCATTACTATCATGACCTAGAAATCTTGAAGGTTTATATTTTAGCTTTTCTTGGGCATCATCAATAATTTTAAGAATGTCTCTCCAGCAGGAATATTCTGTTTCTTCCTCTAATCCTCTCCATTGAAATATATGTTGTATTAGCTCAGGTTCTAACCAATTAATTTTTTCTAATAAAACACGCTCGGCTAATTTAGTAGCAGTTCTAAAATCTGCACCACTTTCAACTATGACAATGAACTCAATCACTCACTTCTCCTTCCACAACCCATTCTTCACCCTCAGCATCCCAAAATTCACCAGTTGTTAAGGTTTGCTTTGCCCACTCCACATCAGGATGTTCATCTAAGCGTTTAGAAACTGTGAAACCTGAGTTACTGTTATTTAATATATGTACTTGAGAAGGAACAAGCTCATCAACAATATATGGTGAATGAGTAGAAAAAATAATTTGTAGATTTGGATTATCTGCAATAATTTCTTTAAACACAGTCATTAATTCGCGTTGAGCTTTGGGGTGAAGTCCCTGTTCCACATCATCTAGTAAAACTAAATTAGGTTGATTAGGATTCATCAATACAGTTAATAATCCCAAAGTTAATATTGTACCTTCGCTAATTGCATGAGCAGGAATACGCTCGCCTGTATTCATGTTTAATATAACTTCTTGTCCTGTCATTTCCTGAGTTTCTTCATAGGAAATAGGTTTACCATCCACTTCAATTAAACGTTTGCGAACTACTGGCACTTTTGCTCGTTTTATGCCAATTTTTAGTACATTTGGTACAATCTTACTTAGATTTTCTTCTATTAATTCAAATTTGTCTGGAGCTTCATCACGCAAAAAATCTAAAGTTGGTGCTAGTGAAGACCCATCAAATTCTACTCTTGGTGTCTCTTCATCGCTATAAGCTGCTTTTGCAAGATTACTTGCTACTAACTTCAGGTAAACAGTGTGCCTTAAAGATTTACGAATGGCATCTGGAGAATCACTTAAAGAACTTGTCCATCCTTCTGATATATTTTCTGTTGCATTTATCTTCCATGATGCTTTCGGATACCAAGAATCATTATTTTCTTTCTGCCAAATATAGGAAGCTTGCCAAGATTGCCGATATTTCAATCCCCAAAAACCACTAGCAGTCACAGACATATTTTTCTCGCCAATTGTTGTCATGAATTGAGGAGATTTGTCATGTTGAAATATTCTGGCAAATGATGAATCAAAATTAGCAAGCCTACTAAGATTATGCAATGCTTGCAGCACCGATGTCTTACCAGCACTATTTTTACCTACCAGCCCATATAATCGGGAACTATCAAAATTAAGTTCTGTATATTTATGACTCTTAAAATTATGAAGTACAACCTTTTCTAGCATTTAATTGCTAATATCCTTCAAGATAGAAATAAATTTCTTGAATTATATCACTGCATGAGTAAATCAGGAAAATCATCCTCTAAGTCAACGCCTGATTAATCGCTACTGGTATCAGTAAGATTCTGTAGGGTGCGTCAGCATGAATTGATGTTGATGATGAAATAGTATACCCAGGCTGACGCACCTCACATTAGTGGTAGTTAAAATTTTTGCGCTTAAAATGAAATAATACTGAGATAATATACTGAACTATGTCTAATTATCGCAGAGTCATAACGTCTGGGGGTACTTTCTTTTTTACACAGGTAACTTACCAAAGAATCCCTTGGTTATGTAGCGATATAGGAAGAGAAAATTTGAGAAAGGCTATTAGGCGAGTTCAGCAACTTTATCCTTTCTCTCTGGATGCGATCGCCCTTTTACCAGAACATATTCATTGTATCTGTACTTTACCAGAAAATGATAGTAATTATGCTATCCGTTGGCGATTAATTAAAAGCTTTGTTACCCAAAGTTGTGCAGAACAGTTAAACATAACAGCAGAGATTAGTGAATCTCGCCAAAAACGCCAAGAAAGTAATTTATGGCAAAGGCGATATTGGGAACATTTAATTAGAGATGAAAAAGATTTTGCTAACCATTGCGATTATATTCATTACAATCCTGTCAAACATGGTTTATGTCAGTCTCCCAAAGAATGGCAATATTCAAGTTTTCACCGTTTTGTTAAACAAGGAATTTATTCAGAAGATTGGGGTACAGTTCAAACACCAAATATACCAGACAATATCGGTCGTGAATAACCCATATATTGTAGGGTGCGTCAGCATATATTCATTTTCGTGATGAAATCATCCACTCAAGCTGACGCACCCTACTGGCTTGCTAGTTACTACAAGATTGTTGTTCAGGAAATATAGGAACTGGATCGCCACAAATTATCAGATCGTAAAGCGCGCCACCTCCTCCTGCTAAGAAGACAAGTAAAATAATTTGCCAAACTTTCATTCCTCTAGCTCCTTTTTGTTTTGTAATAAACTAATAACTAACTGAAATTAAGCATCGGCAATGTTTTTATAAACATTGCTAACACGTTTCACAATAAAATAAGTTTTATAACTTTCAAGTTATTCATCACTCAGCCAAACTTTTAAGTTATACGTTAATTTTGTTCCAGCATCAAGCCAGTAGTGAACTCGAATATGTGATGCGGTTGTTTCAGCAACATGAGCATCACCACGGCCAGCACCAGGAACAGAAACACCTAAAACTTTAACCGAGGGTACTGATTTAACATTTTTATTGAATTCAATCCTGGTAATTTTTTTTCCGTTATAAGGATGGCTTTCATCACCACTTATACCAACTAATCCAGCTTCATAACTCATTGATGTATCTATAACAAGTCTTTCAGGCATATTTTCTCCAAAAACATTCATTTTAGACTCATATTCATATCTCAACTGTATGGATGAAAAGGTTATACATTCATCCTCTATTGAGTAGAAACACCCTACTTTATTTGCTTATTTGTATCCTAAAATAGTTACTTGAATGAAAAAAGCGGAAAAGAGCGGATAGTAAAAAAATTAGCAATAAGACGGAAAAATACGGTTAATCTCTGCTAAAATGCTTTGTGAAAGTTTACATTAACGTATATGCAAGTTCAGGAGCTATTACAATTTGTGGATGACGCTGTTTACCATAAGACAGGTAAGCATCTGAATGACTTGCAGCGTGGAGTGATTGAGGGAACACTAAAGTATCAAACTTATTCAGACATAGCAGACGCTTTTAACTGTAGTCCTGGTCATGCCAAGGATGTAGGGTATGAACTTTTGCAAATGTTATCTGATATTTTTGATGAGCCAGTTGATAAAGGTAATCTTAAATCAGTTCTAGAACGTCAACGAAATATCAATATCTCTCTAGGTGATAATAGTAGAATTGAAAGTAATATAATTGGCTGTATAAATTTTGGTTGGAAACAACCTAAAACTAAATCAAATAATTGCAATTATGATATTCCTAAGTCAGTACAAGATAGCAAAAATCAAGCTTATGCCAAAAAAATTGACAAATTGAGACATTTTGGTTTAAGTGATGAGCAAATTGCTGAAGCATTAGATTTACCATTAGAGATAGTCAAGCAGGTAAGTGTCGAAAAGTAGTCAAGATATTTATTATATTTACTTCTAGATTCGCATCAAAAATCAAATTAGCACAATAAAAACACACATCAAACTATGCCAATAAATTTCTGTTTACACTTATCAAATGTGACTTTGTTGATTTTTTCCAATGATTGAATTTGCTTTAACTTAGCGTTCTATTGTTGTTTTCTAAACAACTTTAACTCTGTTTATAAACTAACTCCATCTTTAACTTTTCAACCTCCAGCTTCAACCTTTCATTCTCCATTCTCAACTTAGCATTCTCCTCTTTAATAACTTCAATTTCATTCCTCTTAGTCAACGCCTGATTAATCGCCAACTTACGCATATCTAGCGAAAACCAACGCTGATAGGTTTGGGTATGCACTTGCACACTATGCCCTAAATTATCTGCCGCCGCTTTGATTGGTATACCTAAAATATGCGCTCGAATTGCCCAGGCGTGACGTAAATCATAAGGCTTGAAATCTAAGCCGATTTTGCGAAACCACCAACTAACTCGCTGTGTTAAAGCAGTTATCTCTGCATGATTACTTTTATCTTTTTTACTAATTGCTGTTGCTAACATCTCTAAATATTTCGGATTTCTTAAATCAAATTCATCAATCCATTCTTTATGTAAAGGTAATGCTTGTCTTTCACCTGTTTTACACTCTTTATCTACCTTCCAAGTTAAATCTACATTCTCTGAACTTAACCACCAATCAATATCAGGGTTAATAAATATTTCTCTAGGACGTAAACCAAATACGGCTAACATTCCATACGTCCAACGCCAGAGTTGCCAACTATCTTTGACATCTTGATTAACTTGATTACCTCTAATGTTTAAATACTCCTCAAACTTGGTAATTCCTAATAATATTTCTGCATCTGTGGGGAGGTTGCGGGAATTGCGATCGGGCATTTTGGAATATTGAGATAAATCAATTTCAATATTGAATGTTTGACAAAATGCAGATATCGCCCTCGCAGCATTATATTTAGCCCATTCTTTATCGATTTTTTCTATTGAGTTAATTAAATTTTCCGCAGTGGCTAAATCTTGAGGATTAGTGTATCTCTGGGTACGAGAAAAATAATAGAAAAAGGTATGTTCGCTTTTTGTGGTGCGTTTATGGGTTTTAAAATACTCTTCTGCAAATTTTTCTAATAAATCACCTATGGTTTTTACATCTTTTTTAGTCGCTTCTTTACCTAAATATTTATCATTCCATTCAAAGGTTTTACGAGCGATTAATTTACCTAATTCATAGGCTTCTTCCTCAGCCGTTTTGAGTCCATCTAAATTGGCGGGAATATTTAAACTGAGATTGTATTGCTTTCTCCCAGTTCCCTTTGTGTCGTTATCTCCAGGTTTAATTGGTAGCGTCGCTCTTAATTGCAGACTTCCATTTGATTCCCGAATTGATACTTTCGTCTTTGCAGACTTCAAACGCAGATTTACCTTATCTAGTTCCTGTAACACTTTTGCTCTCATATGCTCTCTTTGCTGCTGTGCTTGCAGACTTGAGCCGAGAAAGCTGCCGTCGGTAGATGAAAGTGGCTCTAAGTCTGCAAAGGCTTGTTGATATTTGTCTTGACCCTGATTTTGCATCGCTGTGGTATTAGCCTATATTTAGCCTAAAAATTAATTTGTTCTGGGTAAACAATGTTCATGAATAACAGTGCTTACTGCAAACAATAAGCCGTTGAAAGCCATTAAACCACAAAAAGGATTACTCCGGCCCTTATCACGGTTATGACGGATTTGCTATCTTCGCTCGTGATATGGATCTCGCCCTCAACAGCCCCACTTGGGACTTGATTGGCGCACCTTGGAAAAAAACCGCTACAAAAGCTAAGGCTGCTGCCTAGTTCCAAGAAATAGACGGATAGCCTGGGGTGTCTGCGCCCCAGGACACGAGGGAGGAATGGTGAATGCTGAATGCTGCATGAAATTTCATTCATTATTCATGATTCATCACTCGTAACTCCCTTCAGGGGAGTCAGTCACCCAGGCTATTGCAAAACATCACTTACTAAACCAACCAGCAAGCGTAGAGAGACAGACAAATGCCACAGAATCCAGATAGAATTGTAGACCACGTTGATCTATTCAAACAGCCAGAATACACAGAACTGTTTGAAAACAAGAGAAAGAACTTTGAAGGCGCACACTCTCCTGAAGAAGTTGAAAGAGTTTCTGAATGGACAAAATCTTGGGACTACCGGGAAAAGAACTTCGCTCGTGAAGCTTTAACCGTTAACCCCGCTAAAGGTTGTCAACCTGTAGGCGCAATGTTTGCTGCTTTGGGTTTTGAAGGTACTCTACCTTTCGTTCAAGGTTCTCAAGGTTGTGTTGCTTACTTCCGTACACACCTCAGCCGTCACTACAAAGAGCCTTGCTCCGCAGTTTCTTCTTCTATGACAGAAGACGCAGCAGTATTCGGTGGTTTGAACAACATGATCGAAGGTATGCAAGTTGCATACCAACTGTACAAGCCTAAGATGATTGCTGTTTGCACCACCTGTATGGCGGAAGTAATCGGTGAAAACTTCGGTTATTAAAGCAGAAATCATGGTATCCTAAAACCACCTAAATACGTAGTTTCAAGAGTAACACTCAAATTGCTTCTCATGAACAGACGTATTTTGGCTTAGGTTGTCTCATGATATTTAAGCAAGAAATAAGAAATGCCAAAAACAAGACTGCACAGGGTTTATAACGCTTCTACCGTCGATACAGAGCCTAAAGCCACTACAGACGGGTCATATATGGGAACAATGAAGCACGTACAAAAACAAACAGCCAAGAGTGAAGAACAGCTTAAATTGAAGCTTGAGGAAGCTAACGCACGGCTAAAGGCTGATAAGGCAAGGGTAAGTATTGTAAGAACTGGGGATGCACTCCAACTGCAAGCAACACTCCCATTAAAACCAGGGGACACTAGCAGAACTGGTAAAGAGGCAAAACAGTACAAATTATCGCTAGGAATTCCTGCTAATTTAAACGGTCTAAAAACTGCCATAGAAGAAGCCAACGAACTGAGTAAATTAATCGCACGTAAAACTTTTGAATGGGATGATAAATATTTAGGCAAGAAGCAGGATAAATTTGACAAAACATTTGGGGAACTGTTAGACAGATATGAAGAAACTTACTTTTGTAATAGGGAGAAAAATATTAGGTCTGAAAACACATTCAAGAATTACATGACGGTTCTTAAAAGATTTGACAGACAAATGTTGGCTACACCAGAGAACATCAAAGAACAGTTTGATAAGTTCCCCAACGAAAAGCCATCAATGAAACATAGGGTAAGTATTACTTTAAATTCATTCTGTGCTGCATTCGGAATAAATTTAAAGCTTCAATACAAGAAACCTCAGACAAAAAGAAGGTCAATTCCATCCAATTCGGATATCGAATCTAAGTTTTTAGATTGGGAAAAATACGCCACAGGTAGAAGAAATAAAAGAGAAGAACAAGCGGATAATTGGAAGGTTTTCAGATGGATTTACGGAATGCTAGCAACATACGGATGTCGCCCCGAAGAAATAATTTATTTACCAGATTTTAAGCACTGGTTGTCACCTAACAATCTTAAGTGGAAAGTTCATGAAGACTGTAAAACGTCAAACAGAGAAGCCCTACCGCTACACAAAGAGTGGATTGAATTATTTGATTTAAAAAACCCTGAAACAGTTACCTTGGTCGATAAATATATTAATGGTAGATGTGATTTACGGGGGAAAAGTACATTAATTCAATCAATATCTGACTGGTTTAAAAAGGTTAATGTTGGTTTTAAGCCTTATGACCTACGTCACGCTTGGGCAATTCGAGCGCATCTAGCAGGGATACCCACTAGAGCAGCAGCAGCAAGCATGGGTCATACGTTAGCAGTACATATGCAAATCTATCAAAAATGGTTTGATCAACAGCACGTAGAACAGGCATTCAGCCAAGCGGTGAATAAGAGAGATGAATTAGAAGAGTTAAAAGAAGAAAATACAATTCTAAAAGATGAAATAACAAGACTACAGTCTGAATTAGAGCGAGCAAAGCTAATTTTAGCAGAGCATCAAATACAGCAAGTATTGATTAATTAAAACTAAATACAGAAAACTAAAAGGGGTAGATACCCCCTTTTTTTATAACGACGTTAAACACATTGTGAATAACGTTGTGATTTACAACGTGTTTCTACATTGTTCTATTAGAGGGGGTAACGACTATCTAATAATACTATTTTTAGGCTTTAACCCTAGAAAATCCAAGCTACATTTTACTGATTGATGATTACCGAACTGTACATAAACTGTATTCACATCATATCTATTAATGTTAGTCACTTTACACCTACCTAACACCCTATGCCATAAATACCAATTACGGTTAAGGTAGCGGGAAATCAGGAGGTAGTCTAACGTGATTATTTCTGAATCTAGCATATACTTGCCTTGTGATTAATTTAAATCTGCATTATATATCTGCAATTGATATAACAACGTTATTATTGTTTGCAGATATATAATTTATTTAGACTTTTAACGTCAGCCAAAAGCTTATTCCACCACTTTAAACGAGGACATCTACAAGGCTGTTTATTTTTACTTCTGTCTATAAAATCAATGTATTTATCAGACGTTGCTAAAACAGCGATACCATACTCAAGGTTATCTATAGGGTAGTTGTCTATTATTTCTTTTATTGCATTATGAGCGTTATCATTACGTAATTCCAATTCATAACGAACGTGGTCATTACCTTCTCCTAACTGCAATGCTTTGTCATAAACTCGGATAAGTTTATCGCTTTCACGTCTACCGAAATAAACTGTTAAACCCTCACTAACACGTTGTCCTTTTTGAAAACTGTCTGAGTTATGAATAGAACCTTTTTTGAATCCGGTGAAGTTACCAGATTCATAAGCAGTGAGAAACCGCTTTAGCAGTCGAGGGTCATTGTAAACATCTACTGCTAGGTCTACTCTTGTGAACTTCACATCAGGGGTAGCTAGAAGCGTCTTTAAGGCGTGGTAGAGCTTTTGTAGGGGTAAAGACTTTAAGTAGCTCCCTGGAAGCGTATAGCGGTATGTACAGTCTGCTTCAAAGTCTTTATCAGGAGAGTAAAGCTGTTCAATCTCCACGCCTTGAGGGTTTCTAAAAATCACTTCTCTGATGTCAGTACCACAAGGGGGTCTTTTTTCACTAACTGGCTTAAAGGCATTTTTACCTACAAAAGATTCCCATCCTAGGGAGCCTATTAGAGGCTGAGAAGGGGGTTTTGAGTAGGGAATTTTTACTAAAAAAACTAAATCGTCAAAATGTGCTTGTAGTGTACGTTGTGGGGATTTTGACTGCACATCTGACCCGCTATTAGATAGGGGTTTGTCGTGCAAATTCAGAGAGGTTTTATCAGTCCCCTTGTTTTCCCCTAAGTCATAATCGTTATGACTTGCGGATTGTTGGATTAAGATGTTAGGATTCTGAAGATTTGATGAATTGCCCAAGGGTTCACTAAATCCGTGGTTAAAATTTTTATTCAAAGTCATAATAAAAAACCTTTTATTTACCCCCTAGCAGCTACCAACTGTCAGGGGGTTATTTTTTGTGTTTAGAATTCATAGGAACTCTTAAACACTTGAGTAGTATCTTAGTACCACTCCCCAGAAAAGCAAATCTACCAACTTTATGCCAACGGAAAAATATTAATTGCTGTATAGCTTGCCGTGTGAGGGATTAAAGGAGGTAGTTAAATACAACTAAACTGTTTAGTTTAGTTATCATCACTTCTCGAAGGAAAGGTTAAACCTATCTGTTGAATACTTCTATTAGAAAAAGTTATATTAACTACAGCCATCGTTGCAAGTAGACTTATAGGTCACAGAGAAATCAGTCAACTAAAGCCTAAAACTAGAGAATGTCAGGCAATAAGTTTTATTTATCTACTTTTTACAGCTTGGGATAGCTACCTACCCCTCTATAACAACGTTGTACATTAACAACGTTTTTCACAACGTGTAACACAACGTGATTAACGTTGTTTTTATCAACATGGGAATAAACACAAAAACCCATCAAGGTAATTCTTGGTGGGTGTGTTTTTGGTATTTAGTCAAAGTTTGTTTTTACGGCTGCTTATCCTGCTTTCTTGCCTCAAGCCATTGCCTAATAATTCTTGCTGCAAGGTTAGACACGCTTCTATCTTCCCCTTTTGCAATTGTCTCTAACTCTGATTTTTCTTCTTCTGTCAGGATTACCGTAATTGATGGGTATCTAGGCACTGCTTTAATTTGTTCCCTTTGTGAAATGTTCTTGACAAGTGTGAACAGTTCGGAACAATATTTATAATGTCATCCATTGTTCTGAACTGTCAGGAACATTATGTACAAATCAATAGCTAAAGTAAACCCCCGTTCGGTTGTTGCAATTGGGGTTAGCTTCACATTGGCGTTTTCTACGTTGTCACAACGTCCAGTAAAAGCTAACCCGGCTGTAATTGCACCGTTGGCAATATGCTCTACTGGCGTGGGATGTTTGTTGATTGGAGCCGTTGTAATAGGTACAGCAACTTATTACTTATGGGAATACGGCGGAGGTAAAAGGGTACTTGCTGACGCTACTGGCAACGTTATGAGAATGATCGACAACCCTGATAATCCAGATGAAATTGGCATTTGGGAAGACCCGCTAGATACGAGAAATGAAGCAAAAGCGGAAAACATCTGTAAGGCTAGGGCTAAAAAACTAGGGGCAAGTTACACCAAGCGTCAGCATCCAGTAACAAGAAAATGGATTTGTGTATTTGTTGGAGGAACGGGTAAATGAATCAAGGATACTCAATTGAATTGCCATGTACTCAATTTGTTGAAATGCCTTGTGTTGATTGTGAACCACCACCGTTATTTAGTGGCACTGTTCTATCAATGCCGTTACCAGCAAAGGAAGCGGTTAAACAGCTTCTAGATAACGACATGAAGGTAGGTAATGGCGATTTTAACCACACTTACACCGTTGGTCATTATGGTAATGAAAATCAAATTTGGGATTACAGCCACTATGAGATTTATGAACCAATAGACCCCAATCTACCATCAATGGTTGTCTTGCGTTACCGTCCCAGAAATCCAGATGCAGCAAAGTTATTTTATGGGGATTAAATAGCATGACTCAACAGCAGGTAATCATTAAAAACTATCGAATATTCACAGCATGGTTACAAGCCTTACTTGAGAAAGGATGTCCTTACTTACTTGCTGAATCTGTTGCAATAATTGTTGCAAACACAGATACAGATGAGCCAAACTTAGGTACTTTTGACGGCGAAAAAAGATTAATATCAATGGGTTTAAAATATCTGGTCAATATTCACCATTGATACTATTCTTACAGCGTCAACAATAAGCAATAATTAAACTGTTCTTACCACTGCAATATATTGTAGTGGTTTTATTGTGAGCATACCACCCCCCGCTATATCAACGTCGTTATTTACAACGTGTTTTACAACGTGTTTAACGTCGTGAAATACAACGTGATTAAACAATGTGATAATAAGATACATCTAGAAAGATACAAGCGGTATGTTGCTAGCTAATGACAACACATACAGTTTAGAACCTGTACAAAGTATCGTTTATAAAAGTTCCAATGGTACGGTTATTAAAAGTGTTTGCAATCACAATCTTATTCCTGGTTTAGATGCTAGTTTTTGCATTGTGTGTAGGGTTTATTGGGTTAATGAACATGAAATTGCAAAATACTATGCTAGGAAAAAGCAGGGGATTAACCATTAAATTTAACACGCTATAGCTACCTCCCTCCCCCCTCCTGTAGTAACAACGTGAATTCACAACGTAAATCACGACGTGAATAACAACGTGAATAACAACGTGAAATTACGACGTAAAAAAGAGGGGGGGACTTCTATTAATACAAAGCCACCTAAAACTGTAGGCTTCTACACTGAAATGTTGCCTTTATTCTTCTTAAGTAGAAAATAACTCAAGATTTAATCAAAAACTAAGAAATCAATTTACTGTTTTGATTGACAAATTAAGGTTAAATTTCAAAGCTTTAAGCAAAATATAAGCAATATAAACAGGCTCTACCGCAAAACTCTTGTGCAGCAATAGTTTTAGCGCATTTCTTATGTTATCGGTGATGACTTAGGCGCGTTCATCACCAACTCTAAGAACGCTGGTTCTATTCCTCAAGACTTCCCCGTTCCCTTCGCTCACACACCTAGCTTCGTTGGTTCTCACACCACTGGCTACGACAACATGATGAAGGGTATTCTTTCTAACTTGACAGAAGGTAAGAAGAAAGCTACCAGCAACGGCAAAATCAACTTCATTCCTGGTTTTGATACCTATGTTGGTAACAACCGCGAATTGAAGCGGATGATGAATGTAATGGGTGTTGATTACACCATCCTGTCTGATAGCAGCGACTACTTTGATTCACCTAACACTGGTGAGTACGAAATGTACCCAGGTGGTACAAAGCTAGAAGATGCGGCTGATTCTATCAACGCTAAAGCTACAGTTGCTCTCCAAGCTTACACCACACCCAAGACCCGCGAATACATCGAAACCAAGTGGAATCAAGAAACCAAAGTATTGCGTCCCTTCGGCGTTAAAGGTACTGACGAGTTCTTGACTGCTATCTCTGAATTGACCGGTAAAGCTATTCCTGAAGAATTGGAAATCGAACGCGGTCGTTTAGTTGATGCTATCACCGATTCCTACGCTTGGATTCATGGTAAGAAGTTCGCTATCTACGGCGATCCCGATTTGATTATCTCCATTACCAGCTTCTTGTTAGAGATGGGTGCTGAACCAGTACACATCCTCTGCAACAACGGTGATGATACCTTCAAGAAAGAAATGGAAGCTATCCTCGCTGCTAGCCCCTTCGGTAAAGAAGCTAAAGTTTGGATTCAAAAAGACTTGTGGCACTTCCGTTCCTTGTTGTTCACCGAGCCTGTAGACTTCTTCATCGGTAACTCCTACGGTAAGTACCTGTGGCGCGATACTAAGATCCCAATGGTACGTATTGGTTATCCTCTGTTTGACCGTCACCACTTACACCGCTATTCTACCCTCGGCTACCAAGGTGGTCTAAATATCCTCAACTGGGTTGTTAATACCCTTCTGGATGAAATGGATCGTTGCACCAACATCACTGGTAAGACCGATATCTCCTTCGACTTGATCCGCTAGAACTTAATTTCAGCGTTCTATTAAAAGGTAGAGATTAGGGACTGGGGACTAGGGAATAGGGACTGGGAAGGGAATTTTTCCCAGTACCCAGTACCCAGTACCCAATCCCCAGTTCCCTAGTTACCTTTTATTCCCTCTATTCCCCTCAGATAAGTTATATGTCATCAACTCACACTCACCATCATCACCCTAACTTTCATCCACCCAACTATAAAAAACCCGGCGCATTTGATGTGCTTCGTCCTTTGCGGCGTTGGGTTGATACTATTCCGGTTAAAAATTCTCGTTTCGCTCATCTCATCTGTCAAGTAATTCCTTGCTGTTGTCCTTTTGAGCGAAACATTAGTTTATTTGGGCGGACTATTCATATTCCCGCACTGTGTAAGCTTAATCCTCTGTATGACGAATTTGTGGGGTTGCGTTTTCGGGCTTTGTCTTATCTGGCTGATGAATGTGGAGAGGATATCACTAAGTATATTTGCTAGAGGCTATTAGCCTTGTTTCTTGCAAAGGTCTAGTTTATGAAAATGTAACCAGCGATCGCTTTTTAAACGCAGAGTGTCGCGGAGGTTAGCGCGGAGGATTTCGCGGGGTTAGAGAAGATTTTTGCAGGAAGTTTATTATGAACGGTCATCAGTGATGAGGTTGGTAGTTAAGAACTGATTGCTGATGACTGATATCTGAAAATTAAAATGTCGATCGCGTGCGAGAAGAGAGAATGAACACCCAAAGAAAAGTTAATGAGCTGCTTAACCAGCCTGGCTGTGAGCATAATCAAGAGAAACATGGTGCAAAAAAGAATAAGTCTTGTAGTCAACAAGCACAACCTGGGGCGGCTCAAGGGGGTTGTGCTTTTGATGGGGCGATGATTGCGCTTGTGCCTATTGTCGATGCGGCTCATTTGGTTCATGGGCCGATCGCCTGCGCTGGTAATTCTTGGGGTAGTCGTGGTAGTCTCTCTTCTGGCCCACAACTATATAAAATGGGCTTCACTACTGATATGTCAGAAAATGATGTCATCTTCGGTGGTGAGAAGAAGCTATATAAGGCAATTCTGGAAATTCATAAACGCTACAAACCCACTGCGGTATTTGTTTACGCTACTTGTGTGACAGCTTTGATTGGTGATGATATTAATGCTGTTTGCAAAACTGCGGCGGAAAAAATTGGTACTCCTGTTATCCCTGTATTTGCTCCTGGGTTTATTGGTAGTAAGAACTTAGGCAACCGTTTTGGCGGGGAAGCTTTATTAGATTATGTTGTCGGGACAGCAGAACCGGAGTTTACCACCCCCTATGATATAAACTTAATTGGCGAGTACAATATCGCCGGGGAAATGTGGGGAGTCCTGCCGTTACTGGAAAAATTGGGTATTCGCGTCCTGTCGAAAATTACAGGCGATGCTCGATTTGAAGAAATCCGCTATGCCCACCGCGCCAAGCTGAACGTGATGATTTGTTCGCGGGCGTTGCTCAATATGGCGAAAAAGATGGAGGAACAATACGGCATCCCCTACATTGAAGAGTCTTTTTATGGCATCGATGATATGAATCGATGTCTGCGGAATATTGCCGCCAAATTGGGCGACCCTGATTTACAAGAGCGTACCGAACAATTGATTGCGTCTGAGATGGCCGCTCTGGATTTGGCACTTGCTCCTTACCGCGATCGCCTCAGAGGTAAGCGAGTTGTATTATATACAGGTGGTGTTAAGAGTTGGTCGATTATCTCGGCAGCGAAGGACTTAGGCATAGAAGTAGTTGCTACCAGTACAAGAAAGAGTACGGAAGAAGATAAAGCTAAAATCAAGAAGTTGATAGGTACTGATGGCATCATGCTAGAGAAAGGCAACGCCAAAGAACTCCTACAACTGGTAAAAGATACACAAGCAGATATGTTAATTGCTGGTGGTCGTAACCAATACACCGCCCTCAAAGCCCGGATTCCGTTCCTCGATATCAACCAAGAACGTCATCATCCCTACGCTGGTTATGTAGGTATGTTAGAGATGGCGCGGGAACTCTACGAAGCCCTCTACAGCCCGATTTGGGAACAAATCCGTAAACCTGCACCTTGGGATGAAGATATGGGGACATGGGCTAACGAATATACCAAAAATCAAAATCGCGTTTTTGAGGGATTGGGGATTGGGGATTAGGGACTGGGCATAGGGCATAGGGCATGGGGCATGGGGCATTGGGCATGGAATTTTTCTCCCCCTGCTCCCCTGCCTCCCCTGCTCCCCCTGCTCCCCCTGCTCCCCCTGCCCCCTGCTCCCTGCTCCCTGCCCCCCTGCTTCCCTATCTACCCAGGAGTAATCTAAATGGCAGTCGTTACTGTTCCCGACAAATCAGTTGCAGTTAATCCTCTCAAGCAAAGTCAGGCTTTGGGTGCGTCGTTGGCTTTTTTAGGATTGAAGGGGATGATTCCTCTGTTCCACGGTTCGCAAGGTTGTACAGCCTTCGCCAAGGTGGTGTTAGTTCGTCACTTTCGGGAAGCGATTCCCCTCGCTACTACGGCGATGACGGAAGTAACGACTATTCTCGGTGGTGAAGAAAACGTAGAACAGGCGATTCTGACCTTAGTTGAGAAATCCAATCCCGAAATTATTGGTTTGTGTAGCACTGGACTCACAGAAACCAGAGGCGATGATATTGAGAGATTCTTAAAGGATATCCGCGATCGCCACCCAGAACTAGCTCACATTCCCGTAGTTTTTGCACCGACACCCGATTTTAAAGGCGCGTTGCAAGATGGTTTTGCGGCGGCTGTGGAAAGCATAGTTAAACAAATTCCCCAAGCTGGTGCGATTAGAAGCGAACAAGTCACAATTCTGGCTGGTTCTGCCTTCACACCAGGGGATTTGCAAGAAATCAAAGAAATTGTCACTTCCTTTGGATTAACCCCCATCTTTGTACCTGACATTGGCGCATCATTAGATGGACATCTAGAAGATGGATTTACTGCCATCACAGCCAGTGGTACGAGTGTGGCGCAACTGAAAGCAGTTGGTTGTTCCGCCTTTACTATCGCCTTGGGTGAAAGTATGCGGGGTGCAGCCAAAATTCTGGAAGAACGGTTTGGCATTCCCTACGAAGTGTTTAGCGAACTCACGGGACTAGAACCAGTAGATGAGTTTTTGCAAGCATTAGCCATTCTTAGCAGCAACCCCGTACCCGAAAAATATCGTCGTCAACGTCGCCAATTGCAAGATGCAATGTTAGACACGCACTTTTACTTTGGTGCGAAGCGAGTATCCTTAGCATTAGAACCGGACTTACTGTGGTCAACAGTGCGCTTTCTGCAATCGATGGGGACGCAAATTCATGCAGCCGTGACCACAACACGCTCCCCCCTGTTAGAAAAACTCCCCATCAAGAGCGTGACTATTGGAGACTTAGAAGACTTAGAAGAATTGGCAGTTGGATCTGACCTGCTGATTGGTAATTCTAACCTAGCTGCGATCGCCAAACGGCTTTCACTTCCTCACTATCGCCTCGGTATACCTATCTATGACCGATTAGGCAATGGCCTCTTCACAAAAGTAGGCTATCGCGGCTCAATGGAAGTCTTATTTGGCATCGGCAATCTATTTTTAGAAGCAGAAGAAGAACGAGTAAAACATTTGTGGGGACTGGCGACTGATTAATTCAAAATTCAAAATTAGGGAATTGAGAATAAATTACCAATTCCCAATACCCAATCCCCAGTACCCAATCCCCAAAAGCAGGAGAATAAAAGTGAAAATTGCCTTTACAACTACTGACCACGTTCATATTAATGCTCACTTTGGCTGGGCGAGAGAAATTGATGTCTATGAAATTAATGCAGAAGGATATCAATTCTTAGAAACATTAAACTTTGAGGGCGACTTACAACAAGACGGTAACGAAGATAAAGTCACACCAAAACTAGAAGCATTAGTTGACTGCGCCATTGTTTATGTCACAGCTATTGGTGGAACTGCTGCCGCCAAATTAATCAAAAAAGGTGTTACACCAGTTAAGGCTCGTTCTGAACAAGAAGAAATAAAAGAAATCCTGACTAAATTAGTACAAACCCTCAAAGGTAATCCTCCCCCTTGGTTGCGGAAAGCATTGCAACCCAAAACCACAAACTTTGTAGATGAACTAGAAGACGAAGCAACAGTATGAGCGCAGAAAATAGTGTCAACGATCCCGCGACAAATGTAGTTGCCACCTCTCCCTTTCTCAAAACATTAGTATTACAAATTCGGGGACAAGACACTTACGGAATTTACCGTAATTGGTCAGATGAACTACTACTAAAACCCTTCGTTGTTCCCAAAAAAAAGAAACGGGAAATTTCCATTGAAGGTGAAGTTGATCCCGTCACCCAAGCGCGAATCATGTCATTCTTCCGCGCCATAGCCGCCAGAATCGAACAAGAAACGGGCTTAATTTCCCAAGTAGTAATCGACCTAAGTCACGAAGGCTTTGGCTGGGCTTTAGTCTTTTCCGGTCGCCTACTACTCACCGTCAAAACCCTCCGCGACGCTCACCGCTTCGGTTTTGAATCCCTAGAACAACTAGCAGAAGAAGGCGAAAAATTCGTAGCCAAAGGACTAGATTTAGCAACCCGCTTCCGCGAAGTCAGCAAAATCTAAAAGTAGGGCATAGGGATTTATTAAACAAATCCAAAGTAACGCTGTGTGCAAGATGATTTCAGACCTAACCCCCAACCCCTTCCCTACTAGGGAAGGGGAGCAAGAATAAAAGCCTCTCTCCTTTTAGGGGAGAGGTTTGGAGAGGGGTCTTAAGATAAGTTGCACATTGCGAAAGGTTGCAAAATACCCTCTAATTCAAAAGAAACCCCCCCAATGCAAGTAGAAAACACCAGCATTGAAGAACTCAAAAATAAAATCAAACGCCTCAACAGCAAAGCCGGACAAATGAAAATGGATTTGCACGACTTAGCAGAAGGCTTACCCACAAATTACACACAATTAATGGAAGTTGCAGCCGCAACTTATGAAATTTATCATCAGCTTGATGAATTAAAGAAACATCTCAAGCAATTGGAGAACGCCAAATGACTAAAACTATTGAAGAATTCAAAAAACTTACCGATGCAGAAGAATATTTTAAATTCTTTGAATTGGACTACGACCCTAAATTGGTTAATGTCAATCGTTTACATATTCTAAAAAAATTCTCACAATTTATCAGTGAAATTGACAGTAATTCTGAACTGAGCAACGAAGAAAAATTAAATCAATACTCATTAGCATTGCAACAGGCTTATCAGACCTTTTTGGAATCCTCACCCCAAGAACAAAAACTGTTCAAGGTATTTAAAGATAAGCCAAAAAATGTAATTACGCTGACAGAACTCTCTTCTGATTAGGAGGTATAAAGTGATCAACCTAACGCCTACCGAGTTAGAACGTTATAGTCGCCAAATGATGCTCCCAAACTTTGGCGAAGTAGCTCAGAAGCGTCTGAAGTCAGCGACAGTTTTAGTGACTGGTGTGGGAGGATTAGGCGGTACGGCGGCACTTTACCTAGCAGTAGCGGGCGTTGGGCGGCTAATCCTAGTCCGAGGCGGTGATCTGCGGATGGACGACATGAATCGTCAGATTTTGATGACGGATGATTGGGTAGGTAAACCGAGGGTTTTCAAAGCGAAAGAAACTCTACAGGCGATCAATCCTGATATCCAAATCGAAGCAGTTCACGACTATATCACACCGGAAAATGTAGATGAGTTAGTGCAGTCTGCTGATATGGCTCTAGATTGCGCTCACAATTTTACAGAGCGTGATTTATTGAACGCCGCCTGTGTACGCTGGCGCAAACCAATGGTGGAAGCAGCGATGAACGGGATGGAGGCTTATTTAACCACAATTATTCCTGGTGTGACTCCTTGTTTGTCTTGTTTCTTCCCAGAGAAACCTGAGTGGGATCGGCGTGGTTTTTCTGTGCTGGGTGCGGTGTCTGGGACACTGGCTTGTCTAACAGCACTAGAAGCCATCAAGTTGATTACCGGATTTAGTCAGCCTTTGTTGTCGCAATTACTCACCATTGATTTTAACCGCATGGAATTTGCTAAGAGGCGTTCTCAACGCGATCGCTCTTGTCCAGTATGCGGTAACAGTGCGCCTTGGAGATATGCACAATCTAATTCGATGGAAACAAGTAGTAATTGCACACATAGTTAACTACCCATCACCGGCTAACAGCACTAAAAAACTAATCGCTACAAATCAGGAGTTTCAATGACCGTTACTTTAACAGAAAAAGCAGAATTTCGTCTGCGGGCATTCTTGCGAGGTTCAGCTGCTGAGACTGATGAAACGACTACTAAAGGTGTCCGCATCTCTGTCAAAGACGGTGGTTGCAGTGGCTATGAGTATGGCATGGAAATCACCAGCCAGCCCCAACCAGATGATATCGTTATCCAGCAAGGTAAAGTGCCGGTGTACGTAGATGCCAAAAGTGCGCCTTTATTAGAAGGACTGGTGATTGATTTTGTTGAGGGTGTGGTTGAAAGTGGCTTTAAGTTCACTAACCCCAAAGCAACCAGTACCTGCGGTTGTGGCAAGTCCTTCAAAGCTGGTGATTGTTCCCCCGAAGGCGTACCTTGCAGCTAATACTATCAGGACTTACGCAACTGGCATATTAGTAGGGTGCGTCAGATATCAATAATCTGTTTATTGACAGCATTTGAGCCGTCTGACGCACCCTACACGACTATTTCAGGCTTGAAGCTAATAGTTAAGTCTGACCTTAAAAGCTTCCCTTAGACAAAACAGACATTTGCTGATTTTTTCGCAACACAAGCAGTGTCTCTCTCCGCATCACTTCTCGAAGAGTCAAGGGAGATTCACAAACTTCGAGAAATTATGTCCATCCAATAAATCTTGAGGAGAACCGGAAAATGGCAACATATCAAGTTAGATTGATCAACAAAAAAGACAACCTCGACACCACAATTGAAATCGACGAAGATACCACAATTTTGGATGGTGCAGAAGAAAACGGTATTGAATTACCTTTCTCTTGCCATTCAGGTTCTTGCTCTAGCTGTGTAGGTAAAGTCGTCGAAGGTGAAATCAATCAAGATGATCAAATCTTCTTAGATGACGAACAAATGGGTAAAGGGTTTGCTCTATTGTGCGTTACCTATCCTCGTTCTAACTGCACAATCAAAACCCACCAAGAACCATATCTCGTTTAATCAATTGCTGTAGTCGCTACTATTTACAGCTTTTGAAAGCGTAGTTTTCATCAGGATGAAGGATAAACTACATCCTTTATCCTGATTTTAAATTTTGAATTTTTAATTTCAGTGTGGTAATTACCAATGTTTGCTCCTTTTAGTGTGACTGGCTGCTCATTAGAATTGCTCAAACTGGGAGAAAAAGGCATCGTCACTTTCTGCAAAACTCAAGATAAAGCACTGCTCAAAAAACTCACATCACTAGGTTTAACAACAGGCGTTACCATCACTGTAGAACAACAGTTTCCCTCATTGCTGATCAAAGTAGGAAGTATCTTACTAGAGATAGAACAAGAATTGGCACGTGCAATTTATGTCCGTGTGCTTAAGAGTTGAAACTTAAAAAACATCAAATCCGTAATCAGAACCCCGGTTTCTCTAAGAAATCGGGGTTCTAGATTAACAATGATTTTATTGACAGATATTTATCCAAAAGCTAGTTCCATAAAAGCCTAATTATATTGCTAAAAATAAATAGCTGACATCATACAAGATAACTGTCAAAAAGGTTGCTTTTTTAGTGATTTGTAAGCGGATTTAATCAATGTATATGGGGATTGTAAGAAACATTCATAATCTAGCCTTATCAGAGTGATAATATATAAGTAAGCTAAATTGTTGCTAGTGAACCACAACTTCAGCAAAAGCGATTACAGGGTTATCTCAGACATTCCTAACCTTAATAATGGTCAAGCTAAGAAATGGGATCAACAGTCAGATAGCTTCATTGCAAGGGAAAACAGCGTAAATTTATCCCAAAAAATATTCAGAGTTATTAAGGTGTGAACTAAGTACACAAGATCATAAATGGTATGTCTAATTACCTTAACCGTTTTTCAGGTAGCAAGTAGCAAATTTAATTACTCATAATTCAATCTGAATGAGAGTTAATTGTGCAAGCTACGCAAATACCGTTTGGAATTGCAGCAGTTTAGAAATAATTTCCTTCCTTGCAAACATAAGGAGCAGTAATTATGAGAGCCAAACAAATTATGACTCAAGATGTAGCTACTATTCGCGGCTCTGCAAGTGTAGCTGAAGCAGTCAGACTCTTGAGGCTCAAAGGACTGCGTGCGTTGATTGTAGAACCTCGTCATAGTGGTGATGCTTATGGTATCGTGACTGTGGCTGATATCGCAGGCAAGGTTGTTGCTTATGGTAAAGATCCTGACAAAGTTAATGTCTATGAAATTATGAGCAAACCCTGCATCGTTGTCGATCCTGACCTTGATGTAGAATATGTAGCACGGTTATTAACTACCACAAATGTATGGTGTGCGCCTGTTATTCGGGGTGAGTTAATAGGCGTAATTTCTGTTACTGATATTGTCGGCAAGGATGACTTTATTGCTAAACCCAAATTAGTATTCTTGCGTAAAGAACTGCACAAAGCTATCTCAGATGCGCGTGCAATTTCTGCTAACTATGGCCCAGATTCTAAACGAGCCATTGAAGCTTGGGATTTTGTGGATGAAATCGAAGCAGAAGCTCGTTATTATGGCTTACCAAAAACAGAAAAATCTTCCAGAGAGCTATTCTCGGAGCAACCCCAATCTGTTACACCAAGTTTACAGGCTAAAGTTGCTGTTTAGAGTATAGTCTTACAACTCCAGCAATTAGAATTCTATAGCATTGTGTTTAGAAATGGTGGGTAATGCCCACCATTACCTTTTCTATATCTATTGTTTCTAAATACAGGCACTAATTATGAATCAAAACAGTAACTCAATCTTGAGTACAGTCACCAGTGAATGGTTAACAGCAAATGGTTACAACCTTCAAGACTTAAATCAACCTGGGGAAAATGGTGATACTGCTTTAATGAAAGCGACAAGAGCAGGAGACTATGGAATTGTTCAGGAATTAATTGCTGTGGATGCTGAAATTAATTCCAGAAATAATGATGGTAATAATGCTCTATGGTTTGCTTGTTTTGGTAATCACTATGATTTAATTGATTTGCTTCTAGCGAACAAAATTAATATTGATAATCAAAATGACAATGGTGCGACTGTTTTAATGTATGCCGCATCAGCAGGTAAATCAGAAGTGGTGAAATTACTCTTACAATACCATCCTAACTTAGATTTAAAGAATTTGGATGATTATAAAGCTATAGATTTTGCTAGCACTATAGAGGTTTTAAGGATGCTGAAAAATGCTGCAAAGTAATATTTCTGGCAAGGTTTACCATGAGGCAACCAAGCATTCTTACTTATCGGTACAGGTTGATCCAAATTATGTAGATGCCTCAACCCAACCATCGGCATTTAAAGTTTATCCAAAATTTTATAGAAGAGTGAAATTAAATCTCAATAATAAAATTCACTCTTTTATCTGGTTAACCAGTGCAGTTACTCTGGAGAAAGTATATAAAAATGTTCCCTACAAACTCCGGGTAAATCCGTCAGCAGGCACTCTGTATCCTACGGAGGTGTACGTACAGATGCGCGGAATGCCGGAAATAGTAGACGGTATCTATCATTTAGAAATTGAGAATAATTGTCTAACACTCATCTATGAATTAATTGATGATGGGTTAGAGAGTTATATTATACCAACCAAAAGTATCAAGGGATTCATTTTTTTAATTAGTTCTGTTTATTATAGGTCTAGCTGGAAATATAAAAACAGGAGCATGAGATATTGCTTGTTAGATAGCGGACACCATTTAGGTGCTGTTGCTGCTTCAGCTTATCTTCATGAACGAGATATTCAGCTAATTTTTGATTTTGATAAACTCACTCTCAATACAGATTTAGGGTTTGAGAATAAGGAGTTTATTACTGCTTGTGCGATATCTGGTGAAATACAGGAAAAACCAGTCAGGAAATTAAGGCTGAATGTTCCTTTTGTATGTGGCACAGATTATTTTGAAGCTAATCAATTTATTGAAGATAGCTATCAAGCGACAGCTTTGCAACCGAGTCGCCAACAGCAACTTCAACAGCCTGAGTTTAATTTTGAACAGGATAAATTCTACCAAACTGTCTGTAATAGACGTTCAATTAGACGTTTCCGGAAAGAGTCTATTTCCCAAGAACAATATTTATATGTCTTGCAACTACTAGAGCAGCCAATACCAACAGAAAATTTTGAGGAAATAGAAATTTACTCGGTGGTGCATCGTGTTGAGGAGATGACATCAGGGTTATATCAAGGCACGCAGTTGATGAAAGCAGGTAACTTGAGCGAACAAACTGGTTACTTGTGTGTGAATCAAGGAATTGCCAGAGATTGTGCTGCGACATTATTTTTTGTGTCTGAATATACCAGTTATCAAACTGCCATGCAAATAGCTGGTTTTCTCGGACAAAGAATTTATCTGGGTAGTAATTATGTAGGCATTCAATGTAGTGGCATTGGTGCTTTTTATGATGATGAAACCCAGGAATTCTTGGGAACAAATAAAGATGTTCTTTATGCGATGGCAATTGGAATTTAAGTTAGGATTGTAAACCAAAATGAGTGGGCAAAGGCATTATTTTAATAGTGATGACTATCATCCGATGCAGCCATCATCGGCTGATATTATGCTGAGACAGCAGCTAGAGTATTCGATTAGCAGATACTTTTACGAAGCTTGCGATCGCACACTACAAAATCTGTTATCTAATTGTCGATGGTATGTCACAACTCAAGCCAACGCCATGACATTGGTAATTGAGTGTCCAGATCAATTTACCAACTGGCGGGTTTTACAAAAACTCGTGCCGATGGGGACATTACTCAGTCAAATTGTTAGCAGTGCTAAAATTCGCGTTTGTCCCCCAGAGAGTGAAGGCGTACCTTTTGAAATGAGGGTAGATGAACTCTCTGTTTACCGCGATTTGGCATAAAGTGAGACAAGGTAGATTAGGGCGCAGGGGAAGCAGAGGCAACAGGGGAGTAAAGGAGAGTATTAGTCTCTATGCCCAATACCCAATACCCAATGCCCAATCCCCACCTTTATCTCCTCAAATACCAAGTCAGCAGACTGTTGAACAACAGAACTTAACTCTAGTCCAAAATCAAGATTTGCCGCTTCAATTAAATAAACAATCACATCTTGAGGAAAATCATTTTGAAAGATTTTCCTGCCGGCGGCTATAGCATGATCCCAACGGAAATCATGCAAGTTATAACTAGGTTCTGGTAATGCTGCCAATTCTTCACCAGGGACTTTAAACACTGCACCAGGTTCAGAACCAGTGGAACTGGCATCAATAATTACTAATTTTTTACTACCTCTAGCTTGAAACATGACTTCCATCCCTGCGGTTCCACAGTCATACACCTGCACATTGGGATGGGGATTTTCAGCTAGGTATTTTTGTAGGCGTTGAGCAACTATTACGCCTACAGCATCATCACTGCGATTTAGATTTCCACAACCGATAATAGTCAGCATTGTTGATTAACTATTTAAGATAAACCTGCATCTCGACGCTGCCAAAAATTATCTCTTGCTGCCTGATCCTCTAGAAGTTTAGCTTTCTTAACTTCATCTAAATTAGCTTGCAGATGCAACACTATAGCTTTTTCAATTTCAAGATATTTTATGCTACGAACAGTATGAACAGGCTGCACAAGAGATACTAAAACAGCACCAAATTTTGTCACGCGAATTTCCTCTGTCTGACCGGAATATTGTTTACCAGTCTTCACATACCAAGCAAACATTTCACAGTTGTTGGAGTGAATATTGTATGCACCGAAGATATCAGCATATTCATGAACACGCTTTAGTTCTTCCTTGGTGAGTTCAACGGTTCCGTACCATTCAACTCCAGCAGTCCCCCAACCTACAGAATTATTAAAGTTGCCATCTGGACTGAGGTAATAATGTCGTGCAATTCCTAATGTAGAATTAATCGGTATGCTATAAATACTAACCCAATGCCGAAAATGATTTAGAATATGCTGAACGTAATGCTGCTAATTTGGATTGGTTAAAGAAAGCATTTGCTACAGCTAAAGCTAAAAATAACCTTGGAATGGTGATTGTTATCCATGCCAACCCAAATAATTTTAATGTTCCAGCTAACGCACAACAAAATGGGTTTCGGGATTTTATTAATACTTTGAAGGCTGAATTAAAAGAATATAGTAAGCCTGTCATGATTGTCAATGGAGATACCCATTACTTCCGCATTGACAAACCCTTAAATATAGATAACCCACCCGGTACAATTGTCACTAATTTCACTCGTGTGGAAACCTTTGGTGATCCCAATGTGCAATGGTTACGAGTCACAGTTGATCCCAGAAACCAAAATCTGTTTGAAGTTCATAAAGAGATTCTGCCAATACATTAATTTGGCGCTGGCTCTGAGATTTTTATAAGCATCAACCTCTTTAACATGACCCTAATTAAGCAACAATAATTGTGTTGTTTAATTGGGGATTTTGTTTTTCAATTTACACTCATCAATGAGAGCGATGGGCTATGCCCCACCGAAGGCGATCGCTTTCTATCTGACGCTTTGAGTAAGATAGAGGCTTTGTTTAATCAACAAAGCCTCTAAGTCATCAACTTTTTGAGAAAAACTAGAACTTGACATTATATTTATCGGCAAGTTCAGAAAGCTTCTCATACTGTTGAATAGCAGCTTCAGTAATTAAGGCTTTAGCTTCTTCTGGTGTGTTGCCGTTCTGAGGGATTAAATATTTGATATAGAGGGCGACAAAATCAACCATAATTGCCGACCCTACTAAACCATGACTATCAGCTTCCTGTCCAGCCATTGCTGATACTAGCCCTGTCTTAATGGGGTCTGGTTTGGATTTCATGAATTGATCAATAAGTTGCCAAATATACTCATTAGGTATGAGACCTTGTAACTTAGTTGGATCAGGGGTAAATTCTATTCCGGCTAGTTTTGCCTGCTCTAAAACACACCATTCTGTAAATTCTTTGAGTGCTTCTTCGGGAAGTTTGGGGAAATATTTGTGTAGTTCTAAATCAGACACAAGCTTACCTTATGAATTTGAGTTTTTGCAGCGTATTAAGGCAAGACTAACTCACTATTTCTAGAAGTTTTAGTGTGTTATGCTACGACTTTTGAATAAATAGATGGACAGATAAGATTTGATGAGATGCGTAGACACGAATTGGTTAGTTGAGCAACATCGCTTGTTGAGAACTATGGCTGAAGGTTTTTTAACGCAGAGGAGCGCGGAGGTTTACGCAAAGTGACACAGAGGGTTAATGAGAGATTCTCAAGTTAATGATATAGAAAAATCTGGGAGGTATTTTGTGCGATCGCTCCTAGCTAACACTGTCAATTAGTTGGTTGTGCTGAGGATCGCGCTTGTTGGTTTTGTTCAAGCGTTGTCTAGGTTGGGCTACTCTTGAGTAAAATTTGGGTAGGTAAAATCCTATCCGCTATATTTAAGTTAGATTCGGCAGAGTGTCAAAATCAGAACCACAGACAATTATAAATTCTATGTTAACCCCTGAAATCGAAACCAGACTGGCAATTTTAGAAACCGAAGTGGCTCGTCTCAAGCAGCAACTCCCTGTTACTCCTATTCCTTGGTGGCAAAACATTCTAGGAACATTTGCTAATGATCCAGCTTACGACGAAGCCATGCAATTAGGGCAACAATACCGCCAATCTCTCCGCCCTGATTCTGACTCCTACCTCGACATTTGATATGTACCTTCTTGATACCGATCATATCAGTGTCTTGGAACGAGGTGGAGCTTCAGCCCAGCCACTTCTTGCTAAAATAGCCCGTATCAATCCCAATGAAGTTGCTACCACAATCATCACTTACGAAGAACAAATGCGGGGTTGGCTCACCTACATTGCCAAAGCCGATTCTATTGAAAGGCAAATCGCTGCATATCGCAAGTTAGAAAATCAACTTGTTAATTATCGAGCCATCGTTGTTGTCAGTTTTGATGAAAGAGCAGGGCAAATCTTTCAAAATCTTCGCACATCTTATCCGCGATTAGGTTCAATGGATCTTAAAATTGCTGCGATCGCCTTTGCTAATCAAGCAACTCTGCTTACCCGTAACCTGAAAGACTTTGGACAAATTGAAAATCTTCAAGTAGAAGATTGGACAGTCTAAGTAAATTTAGCTAAGTCAATCACCTGACGCTTTTCGTCCCGATTTTAGATTTACACAAGCGATCGCACTTATTGGTGTTTTGCAGGCGATGTCTAGGTTGGGCTACGCTTGAGCGAAATTTGAGTAGGTAAAATCCTATCCGCTATATTTAAGGTATATTACTCGATTTTCCATTTGGTTTGGTCAACATGGATTTTACAGCCACTCTCAATGAAATTAAATCTCTCAGCATTGAAGAACGCATTCGTTTTGTGCAAGCCATTTGGGATAGTATCGCCGCAGAACAGACTTACCCAGAACTCACAGCAACACAAAAACAAGAACTGGATCGGCGGATTAATGACTATGAAACTAATCCAGACAACGTGATGACATGGGAAGAGATTAAAGCTTCTATTAAAAAATAATAATGGATGTTTTTCTTTAAAATTAATAACAATAGCTGAACTGGTGTAGACAAAAATCTGGTGTCTATGAATTTAAATACATTAGAAGAAATTGAACGCGCTGTCAGTCAACTTTCACCAGAGGAACTTTCTGCGTTTCGTCTCTGGTTTGCCGAATTCGATACAGACCCCACTATTCAAGCTGCTTGGACGACTGAAGCAAAAAGACGGCGAGATGAGATTAGAAATGGTTCTGTGCAAGCTATACCAGGCGATGACGGGTTAGCTCAAGTGAGGCAACTGCTTGAGCAATGAAATAGGCGATCGCACTTATTGGTATTTTTCAGGCGATACCTCCGGTGGGCTACGCCTACGCTTTTAGCCGAATCTATCAAATTAGTGAGCGATCGCACTTATTGGTATTTTTCAGGCGATGCCTCCGGCGGGCTGCGCCTACGCTTTTAGTCAATACTATGGTTGTGCTGCTGAGAGCGATTTTCTAAGACTGGCGGATACGCGATCGCACTTCTCAATCTGTCAACAATACTCAACTATGTCTAAGCTATGATTAAGGTCAAGATTGAAAAATTGATTGTATGCAAACTATTACTGATATTGGCACATTAATTGTTCGCACACCTGGAACGCTTGGTAGTCGTCCTCACATTGCAGGAACTAGAGTATCTGTACAGAGAATTGCTGCATGGTACAAAATGGGACTCAATGCAGAAGAAATTGTAGAACGAATGGGTAATGTGAGTTTAGTGCAAGTTTATGCTGCTTTGACTTACTACCATGCTAATCGAGAAGAAATTGAAGCTTACCTGGCTTTGGAGAAGTCAAGCTATGAACAACTTGCCGCTCAGACGAATCAATTGATATGAGTGAAATACGATTGTTAATCGATGAAGACGCGATGGATCATCGATTTGTTGGCGCACTGAGAGCCAGAGGAGTAGATGTAACAACTGCTGGAGAGCTAACTACAACCGGTTTTAGTGATGAAGAACAGTTAATTCTTGCTACTCAACAGCAACGAGTATTTTATACATTTAATGTTGGCGATTTCTGCCAGTTACACAGTTTCTATATGACTGAGAAAATAAGTCATTCAGGCATTATTATTTCTTCGCAAGATTATTCAATTGGTGAGCAGATGCGGCGAGTTCTGAAATTGATGGCGAATAAATCTGCTAAAGATATGGCAAATCAGCTAGTTTTCCTCAGTGCTTATTTAGGAGAGTAAATTGACTAAATAAGAGAGCGATCGCACTTATTGGTATTTTGCAGGCGATGCCTCCGGCGGGCTACGCCTACGCTTTTAGCCAATTCTGTCAAATTAGTCAGCGATCGCACTTATTGGTGTTGTGCAGGCGATCGCTCCTAGCCAACACTGTCAATTAGTTGTTTGTGCTGAGGATCGCACTTATTGGTATTTTTCAGGCGATCGCTTCTCCACACCAAATTTTTTAGCCAAAACTATTAAATGAGTTGGTTATTTTGGAGATAGAGATTGTCCACGAAAAGCAAATATACCATCAGACTAATTGTTTTTTCAGCATATTTGCGTAACGACAGGCTAGTATAAATCGATTATGATTATTATTCTACAACCTAACTGTAAATGGCATAGATATTCTATTTAAAACCTAAAAATAGCCCTAATTTTATGAGCAAAATCAGTTGGTTTCCTGCTTGGCTACCTTATCCACAGTCGTGGATGATGGCAGTTAGGTTAGCAATACCAGCCTACTTCGGTGCAAATGTGATTTTTGCATTTGAATTCTGGCGTTATTCTTTAGTAGGTGTTCTTCTGACGGTAACAGGTAATAATGCTCTAATCTTCTTCTTTGCAGTTTCTGCTGTTGCATTGTTATTAGCTTTTATGTGGTTTTTGATTTTGACAAAATTATACACATTTTTGCTAAAACTTCTGTGGTCAAATCCACCGCAATGGCTCAGTTTGCCAAAATTTAAACTATTGATAGTTCGAGATTTTGGAATACTTGTATTATCAGTTTTACCAATTGTTGCTATTTTTGCAATTTATATTTTGTTTTTTACCAGTTTTAAACAAAGCTTTGCCGATTTAAAAACACCAAGGTTAACTTATGATAGTTTCCTGCTAAGATTTTGGTGGCTTTGGTTTATTTCTGCGGCTTACCTTTACCAATTATCTATTAGGAAAATCAGTGGTAATGACAAGTAATAGGATGTTGGTAGAATGAATGTTCTAAAGTTTATTACAGTTTCTAGCAGCAATTCTCAACCATGAAATATTAATGAGCTAATGACTAACTAAATCATAACTAGCCATTAGCCACTCATTAATTAACAGCAAACTCTCCGCGTACCTCCGCGCATACCTCTGCGCCACTCTGCGTTTAAATCTCTCAACTACGCAGTCCGGAAACGCGCCAACTCCTCGCCTGTCTTCGCATCATGGGCGTGAACAGTACACACCAGACAAGAATCAAACGATCGCGCCACGTGTCCCACTTCCACCGGATCAGTAGGATCTTCAATTGGTGTTCCAATTAAAGCTTTCTCAATCGGCCCGCATCTTCCATCTTTATCGCGGGGGCCGACATTCCAAGTAGTTGCAGCAATCACCTGATAATTCTTAATCTTGCCCTCTTCAATATCTATCCAGTGACAAAGAGAACCCCGTGATGCTTCCGTTGCACCCCAACCGCGCCCGTCTTTTTCCTTGGGTTTAATATACCAGGGGTCATTTAAAACGAACTCACGCAAACATCTTTCTGCTTCACGGTATAACTTGACAATTTCATGAACTCGTGCAAGCTGACGCACATGAATACTAGCACCACCCATTTCTTTGAAGACATCTAGGATAAACCCATCATAGTGCTGCCAAGATTCTCCATGTTGACCACCTGCGACTAACTGACGTGCTAAAGGGCCAACTTCCAAACGGCCAAAATCTTTGTGCAGTACCGCAGTTGCCCAAGAGTAGGCATTATTGAAGTCTTTATGATTCTTTTGGGTGGGTTTAGTGGTACGGTCAAAGGGGTGAACATTTTCTTTGCCTTCATCATACCAAGAGTGGGTAGTATTCTCACGGGCAAAGGTATGATCCATCAAAGTGTGAGTGTCACTGAAGCTATTGTACACACCACTTTTCATAATCACCGCAGCGTTGCGTCCTTCGATAGTCGGCTTCTGATATCTATCTTCGTGAGGTAAATATCCCCAAGAAACATATTTGCCCACACCTGCACCATATCTATCTAAACCGATATCTAAACCCATGCGCCAATAGAAACCCAAGTCTGATTCTCGATGTTTGATGTCTTCATCTAACCAATCCATGAAATCATCATAAGTTTGGATTTCTTCGTAGCGTTCTAAAGAACAACCCAACCACACGGGTTCTAACCAGTTGGTGCGGAAATATTCTAAAATTGCCCAAGCGCGGGTGATATCAGTCAAAGTGGGGGCGCACATCACACCACCAGGCACCATATAACTGCTATGTGGCCATTGTCCACCAAACAGGGCGTAAATTTCTACGGGTTTGCTAGAAATTGTCACACCCAGTTCATAAGATTTACCTGTGAAAGCAGCAAAGCGACGGACGGCTTCATCATAAAAGCGGCTGCTACGGTATTTTTTATTAGTTAAGTCAATGGCAAACAATCCATAGAAGTAACGGGGGATACTTTGGATTGTTTCGACAATTTGACCGAGGTTTCTAGCTAAGATGGCATTGCGAGGAACTGTTGTACCCCAAGCTGTATCTAATGCCCAGGCGGCAGAGGTTAAATGTGAAGCACCGCAGATACCGCAGATACGAGGTGTGACAATTAACCCGGCTTGGGGGTCTTTACCCCGGAGAATAATTTCAAATCCGCGAAATAGTTCGGCGTGTGTCCAGGCGTTAACCACCTGTCCATCGGCAATTTCCACCCGAACATCTAAATCGCCCTCGACTCTACCGACGGGCGATATATCTAGTGTTTGTCTTCCCATTCTCCTCTCCTATATTGATCGGGGGAGTGGGGAGTTGGGAGTGGGGAGTGGGGGAAATTTCAACTTCACCTATTCCCTATTCCCTATTCCCTATTCCCTAAACTGTAAAAAAGTCTTCATCTGCCCAGGCTGGGGCTGTACTTTTAGCAACCATTGTGAGTAAGGCGTAGTCTTTGGTTTTGACTCCTGGGGGTAATTCTTTGGGAACTCCCATAACGGTTTGAGTCTTAAAGACTGTACCGGGTTCGAGGTCAAAGAAGGGAAATTCGGGTTCTGTACAACCTAAACAGGGCATTCCGGCGCGAGTCTTAGAAGAAACGCGATTCCAGAGGATGCGGTTGCAAGAGGAATGAGTCATGGGGCCGCGACAACCCAAGTCGTAGAATAAGCAGCCTTTGCGTTGACCGAATTCGGCGGTTGTGGCTTTATAGGCAAAGTGGACGTTACGAGTACAACCTGTTTGGGTGTAGGTGTTGAAGAAGGTTTGGGGACGGTGCAGTTCATCGAGGGCGATGTCTCCGATCCGTCCAGTGGCGATCGCCACTAATATCTGCGTAATCCAATCGGGGTGTGCTGGACATCCAGGAATATTAATCACTGGTAATCCCGATTTGGCGACGAAATCCTTACCTAAAAAGCCGCCTTCTTGACGCTTGAGAAATTGCAACCCTTGGGATTCGCTGGGGTTGGGTGACATGGCTGGGATACCTCCCCAAGTGGCACAGTCGCCTACCGCCACAACGAAGCTAGCAACTTTTGATAAATCAGCCAGCCAATCTTTCATGGGGCGATCGGCAAAGCGATTCCATTCGCCTGTACCGTTGGGGGCATTAACTACACTACCTTCAAATACCAAGATATCGAGAGGTATTTTACCGAGAATGCAGTCCCACAGTAGGGTTTGTAAGTTGTTGCCTAGTTCCAATCCCAGAGAAGGATGCCAAAGAACCTTAATGCCAAAATCCGCAATTAAATCGCAGACTGTCGGTTCTTCGGCATTAAGAAAAGACATGGTGTTGCCTGAACAAGCACCACCTTGCAGCCAGAGTACGTTAGTCATTGGCTATTTATTTGTCTATTGTTTACTATTTATGACGCAGGTGTGTACGCTTGTAGAGTTTCACCTGGTAATAAATTCGGAGTTTTAATTTTTATAATACAGTATTATTTTAAATCATTAATATTTGTTAAATAAAAATTAATCTTTAACTGAATATTAAATCTAAATAATATTTAGTCCCAAGGGTAATTTGTGAGACAGATTTTTCTAGAACAATATGAATACTTAAGTATAAATACTATTTACTAAAATATTTAAAAAGCAATTATCCTCTAGAATTTTAGAATGAAAATGATTTATATTAAAAAATAATTACTTAACTTCAATGAATGGGTATGATCAGAACTTTTACCCATTTTGCAATCCCAAAAAAAGGGTAATTGTGATTCATTATTTTTTATCTGTGTAAATCAATATACTTTTTCAAGATATTAGAGACATGAAGTCTTTAAATTCATGTCTAATGCCACATTCCACAAAGGAGAATCAGAGAACATGAGTGAATTTTTTAATAACCCTAGCGTGAGAGAATTACTCACCAATATGGTGACAGGTGATGTAACCTTAGTCACAGTATTATTGTGGTTAGTTGTAGCCACAATCATTTCAATGATTGGTGGAGCAATTGGCGGAATCATACTAGCTGGAAAAGATATAGGTTATATGTTCTCTGCAACTATAGGGGCATTATTTGCTCCTGCTGGGGTAATTCCTACCATACTTTTGGGGTTTGCTCTTTTAAATTTAATTAGTAATTTTTAGCAGCAATGTATATAGCAATTCCCACTTAAGTGAGGTACAAATAATATTTTGAAACGCAGAGGTGCGCGGAGTAAAGCGCAGACTTACGCAAAGATTTGTACCTCAGCAAACTAGGAAACGCTATAAGTGGTTTTAGTCATATGTGATGAATGAAACCAGAAAATATCTTGACTGGAATTTGTATTTATTAGGAGGCAAAATGATTGAATTAGGTTGGTTTTCTGCTAAATTATTTGTTCAAGGCAAACTACTACGTGACCCCCTGTATTTTATTCAACAAACCGCAATTGGTATTAGTCTTGGTTTGCTAGTGCTAATCGTATTATCTCAATTAGCAATTCCTTTCTGTTTACCTGTTACTGTGGCGAGCTTAACCACAGGTGTAGCAATGCCTTTTCTCCTGAAAGATTTCAAGATGAAGTAGATTTTTTTTCATCTGATATTTTGCACCAGTTTTTAAACCTGCCAGAGAATCAATTCTCTGGCAGGTTATTTACTATTTAGTAGTAGTTGGTATGGCAATGCTGATATATTTCATATGGAAATATAATTGGTGTAGGTTGGGTTGAGGAATAAAACCCAACACCCTTAAGACTTTGTTGGGTAATGCTTGCGCTCAACCCAACCTACTTTTCCTCTTAACTAAAGCGTATTGCCCTATAGGTAATGACTGCTATGAGTTAACAGTTTTTGCTTCTACAAAAGCTTCTCGACCTGTAATTAATCTAGAGCGACGATTACGAGTAATATAATTCCATGCCCACTGAAATACTACTAATAATTTAGTGTCAAACTCGATTAAAAAGTAGATGTGAACTACTAGCCAAAATACCCAAGCAATGAAACCTTCGAGCTTGATTAAGCCTAAATCTACAACAGCTAAATTTTGCCCAATCATCGCCAAACTACCCACGTCATTGTAATGAAATGGTGGCATAGTACGATTTTTCAGCCTGCGTTTAATGAGTTTAGCTACATACTCTCCTTGTTGTGTGGCTACGGGTGCAACACCAGGTAGAGGTTTACCATTTTGATGAGAGAAGTTACCTAAATCTCCGATTACAAAAATGTTTTTATAACCCCTGATACTCAAGTCCGGTTCTACAATAACGCGTCCGGCGTGATCGCATTCTACACCTGTACGTTCTGCTAGGACTTGTCCCATTGGAGAAGCTTTTACACCTGCTGCCCACAATATAGTTTTTGAGGGAATTTCTTTGACTTCATCGCCTTGTTTGAAAGTAACGATTTCATTTTCAATATTTGTCACCCGTGTTTTAGTTTGGATAACCGCACCCAACTTTTGCAAAGATTCTGCTGCTACTTCTGATAACTCTGGCGAAATGTGTGGGAGGATGCGATCGCCCCCTTGCAATAGTAAAATTTTTGTTTCTGAGGTGTTGATGCTGCGGAAATCTTCTTTGAGGGTTTTGTATGCCAACTCAGCGATCGCACCTGCTAATTCTACACCAGTCGGACCCCCCCCTACAATCACAAAAGTCAACCAAGCACGGCGTTTTTCGGGATCAGTTTCTTTTTCTGCTGCTTCAAATGCGCCAAATATCCGGCGACGCATTTCTATGGCATCTTCAACAGTTTTCAAACCAGGCGCAAGGTCTTTCCAATGATCTTTACCAAAATAGGAATGATTAGCACCTGTGGCAACAATTAATGTATCATAAGATATAACTCTATCATCTAGAATAACTTGTTGCGCTTTTGGATTAATATCCTTAACTTCTCCCAGCAACACTTGTGTATTTTTACTTTTACTGAATACAGCTCGCAATGGCGAGGAAATATCCCCAGGTGATAGCGTACCTGTGGCAACTTGATATAAAAGTGGCTGAAATAGGTGAAAGTTACGTTTATCGATCAAAGTAACATTAACATTCGCTGATTTCAGAGTCTTTGCTGTATACAGTCCACCAAAACCACCACCAACAATTACAACCTGATGTGGTGCATTCTTCTCAAGAGAAACTTCCATAAAACATATTTCCTGTTGTTAAGAGGGTTGTAACTTTTCTTAACAAAGATGTAGCAGAATTATGATGTGGCTTGCCGTTTATTTAGAACATTTGCAAAAATCATGAAAGTAGCCAAAGTTATAGCAATTGCCATATAGATTAGGACATCAAGCAATCATCAAACCGTTACCTAGGGGATTTTGGAGTCTGTTACCTGTCCCCTGCTACAGTCATGAGTCACGGTGGTTCTCTACGAGATGCGGCGGGAAGCCTCCAGATTCAAAATAACGAGAATTTTGGTTAAAATTGCCTCATTATTTTCAGGACTAGAGGGTTAAGCTACTTGCAGTAGTTAAAGTTTTCTAGAAGTTGTTGATTTTGAGTTTTGAATTCGGAGCGAAGCAACGTGACTCCCAGCATTACAGATTCAACTGTCAAAGCCGCATTGGCAGCTATTACATCAGAATCAGCAACGACGGCGGAAAAAATCCAAATGCTGATTGAATTGGCACAAGGGTTACAGAAAAAACCGAAAACTCCCCAGGATTTATGGAATGCGGTGGAGTTATATCAACAAGCAAATAAACTCTGTGATGTTGATTATCCTCTCTGGAAAGCGCGATCGCAAGCTGGGATGGCAGGGGCTTTAAAGTCGATTCCTGATGTGGGGGCAGAACTATTGCTAAGGGCGAAGGCTGGTTATGAGGAAGCTTTGCCAGTTTTACAGCAATTAGCTGCACCGATAGAAGTTGCCGAAGCCCAGATGAATTTGGGGCTGGTGTTACAGTCTTTAGTGCCTTTTAATTTAGCGAAGATAACGGATAGTATCGCTGTTTATCAGGAAGCGATGCGGGTATTTACGAGTCAGGATTATCCTCAAGAATACGCGATTTTATCTAATAATATTGCGATCGCCTATCTTTCCATGTCTGGGAGTTCGGAACAGCAAAATCTCTGTGAAGGCTTGGCAGTGCAGACTTTTGAGGCTGCTTTGAAACAGATTAACTTGATTGATCATCCCAGAGAATATGCGATGTTGCAAAACAACTTGGGTAATGCTTTGCAATATTTACAAAGTTCCCATCCTGTGGAGAATAATTTACGAGCGATCGCCGCTTATAATGAAGCTCTAAAAGTGCGTAATGCTCAAGATACTCCTTTAGAGTATGCTAACACAATTGCTAATAAAGCTAATGCCTTATTTAACTTACCGGACGACCCAGAAAAACCGGAGTTAGGTAATCCCAAAAATCTTTTACAAGCCCGTAATTGCTATCAAGAAGCTTGGGAATTATTCAGCCAGTATCAACAAACTGAACAGGCGGCGGCAGTTGCCCAAGCTTTGCACGATGTCACGGCAGAGATTCGGGTGAGTATGAATAATTAGGGGATTATTTTTAGAGGGGAAAATAGTATGTCAGATTTAATGATAAGTTTGGCGGCGGGTGAGATTAATTTGATCACTGGATTGGTATGGGTGGTAATTGCGATCGCTTTATCAATGCTAAGTGGTGCTGTAGGGTGTAAATCTCACGCAGAGACGCAGAGGCAAGCCAGTGCGTTGGGCGGCTCTGCCGACTTGTTCGCGAAGCGTCTCGAAGAGAAGCAACTGGCGCGCAGGGAGAGGGAGAGGGTAATTCATGAGTGATTTGGAAGAGTTGGTGACGGAGATTAATCGGTTTGAGGCGATTATTTCTCATTGGGATGAAAGTCAGCGTAGTGTTGCTGTGGGGTTGAAAAGAGCAATTGAGGATTTACATAAGGAGGCTTTGACGCGGTTAATTAAAAGTGTGAAGCAGGAATCTTTACCAGCACTAAAAAATGCGGTGAAGGATGAAGTTGTTTATGGTGTTCTGCTTTATCATGAGTTAGTTAAACCACCCAAACCACCGCTTTCACAACGTGTTCAAGCAGCCCTAGAAGGAGTTCGTCCAGGGTTGCAAAGTCACAATGGGGATGTAGAATTAGTAGCTATTAAACCGCCGGACACCGTAGAAGTCAGGTTAATAGGAACTTGTAGTAATTGTCCAGCCTCGACATTAACTTTATCCCAAGGAGTAGAACAAGCAATCAAAGAATATTGTCCAGAAATCACCAAAGTAATTGCAGTGAGATAGGATATCTCCTTTCCTTCCTCTTTGCGTCTTTGCGCCTCTGCGTGAGCTTTAAAAAAAAATTGCGATCGCAGCTACACAACAAAACTATTTAACACGCTTTAATATTACTTAGAAACACACCTCCATACCCCAACCTTGCACACAAACTTAACACAAATTACCCCAAATTTCCCCCTATCACCCAAAGGTGCAGAGGTGATTTTAGGTGATATTCTAAACCCAGAATTATTAGCAATTCCCTTAGCACCAACTCCTACTACCATGTTTGGCCCCCGTGGTGCTTGTCTAGTATCAGAAAACGGCTCATTATGGGTGTCAGATACAGGACATCATCGTTTATTAGGATGGCGTAATTTACCCACAAGAGATAATCAACCGGCTGACTGGGTAATTGGACAGCCAGATTTTGATCATGAAGGACAAAATGCTAAAGGTACACCAGGAAGAAATACTTTTAGTGTCCCGACGGGAATTTGTGTATGTGGCGAAGGTTTAGCAGTTGCAGATGCTTGGAATCATCGGGTTTTAATTTGGCATAAGTTACCAGAAGATAGCAATGTTCCAGCAGATTTAGTATTAGGACAAGCTAATTTTACTGATAATCAACCTAACAGGGGAAGTCATCAACCTGCGGCTTATACTATGCACTGGCCTTATGGTATTTTCTATCATCAAGGTAAGTTATTTGTAGCAGATACAGGTAATAGAAGATTATTAATTTGGCAGCAGTTACCTACAGAAAATGGACAACCTGCTGATATAGTTTTGGGACAGCCGGATATGACATCTCGGAATGAGAATGGCGGCGGTTCTCCAACGGCGGCGAGTATGCGTTGGTGTCATGACATTGCGATTTGGAATGATAATTTAGTTGTCACCGATGCGGGTAATAATCGGGTGATGATTTGGCAAGGGATACCAACAGAAAATAATGCCCATTGTGCGGTGGTTTTAGGACAGAAAAGTTTTGATGTTGTAGAGATGAACCAGGGAGTTTATTTCCCTAGTGGGAGTAGTTTGAGTATGCCTTATGGTGTAGCTGTGGCTGGAGAATGGTTATTAGTAGCAGATACTGCTAATTCCCGATTGTTAGGATGGAAGCAGCCAGAGTCAATATTATCATTGCAGGGTGCAGTAGCAGATGGGATTGTTGGGCAAGATACTTTTCAAAGTAAAAGCGAAAATCGTAACTTCGGAACGCCCACACGCCACAGCTTAAATTGGTGTTATGGAATAAAAGTTTGTGGCAAAACGGCGGTAATCTCGGATTCTGGCAATAACCGAATTTTGCTATGGCGGACTTAAAAATTCAAAATTCAAAATTCAAAATTAAGCTACCCAGGTATGTCTATTCAGTTCACATTGCTTTATGAAGTTTGAAGAAATCAGAGTTCGCGGTACTGTACAGGGGGTAGGATTTCGCCCTACAGTTTACCGTCTGGCTAAAGCCTGCGGTTTGCGGGGAGATGTTTGTAATGATGGCGAAGGTGTGTTAATTCGGGTAGCTGGTAGTGAAACTGAATTAACAGAGTTTGTCACCAGATTACAAAATGAATGTCCGCCCTTAGCAAAAATTACGGAACTTGTCAGAACTCCCTATGCTGGAGAGTTGAAGTTTGATGATTTTGTCATATCTGGAAGTGTTAGCGGCGTATCTAAAACTCAAATCTCCCCCGATGCGGCAACTTGTCCCCAATGTCAGCAAGAAATTTTTGACCCTTTTAGCCGCTTTTATCGTTATCCTTTTACTAACTGTACCCACTGCGGCCCCCGTTTAAGTATTATTCGCGCCGTCCCTTACGACAGATGCAATACCAGTATGTCTGCGTTTGTCATGTGTCGTGACTGTGAGGACGAATACCACAATGTCGAAAATTGTCGCTTTCACGCCCAACCTGTAGCTTGTCATGTATGTGGCCCCCAAGCTTGGCTAGAACGGGCTGATGGTAAACCTGTAACGGCTTCCATGTTCTCGATGTTGGATGATGTGGACGCTGTTTGTACATTGCTGCAAAAGGGTGAAATTGTCGCTATTAAGGGTATAGGCGGTATTCATCTCGCTTGTGATGCGACACAAGAGGCGGCTGTACAGAAATTACGTCAACGTAAAAAACGCTATGATAAACCCTTCGCTTTGATGGCGCGGGATATTGCAATTATTGAAGAATATTGTTTTGTTAATGAACAAGAACGCGAGTTATTAACAAGCCCTGCTGCACCTATTGTATTGTTGCAGAAAAAGGGACTGGGGACACATCAATTCAAAATTCAAAATTCAAAATTCAAAATTAAAGAACTGCTTACTCAGCACGGGCTAAACGCCCAGCTTCCGCTAACACAACTCAGCACTCAGCACTTGATAGCCCCTTCTGTAGCACCAGGGCAAAATACTCTGGGTTTCATGCTACCTTATACGCCTTTACATCATTTAATTCTGCGGCGGATGAATCGCCCGATTGTATTAACAAGTGGTAATCTTGCGGATGAACCACAATGTATAGATAATGGTGAAGCTAGAGAAAAATTAGGTGACATTGCTGATTATTTTCTCTTACATAATCGAGAGATTGTCAATAGGGTAGATGATTCCGTTGTGCGCGTTGTCGATAATAAATTACAAACGCTTCGCCGCTCCAGAGGTTATGCACCAGCACCGATAAAATTACCGCCAGGATTTCACAATGTCCCGCAGATTTTAGCGATGGGTAGTGAGTTAAAAAATACCTTTTGCTTAATACGAGAAGGTGAAGCAATTATCTCACAACATTTAGGAGATTTAGAAAATGCTGCGGCGTTGAGTGCCTATCAAGATACCCTCAGTTTATATTTAAACTTATTTGCACATCAACCACAAGCGATCGCAGTCGATTTACATCCCGAATATCTCTCCACAAAACTCGGTAAAGAAATCGCCACAGCCAACCATCTCCCACTGTATCCCATCCAACATCATCACGCTCACATCGCTGCTTGCATGGCAGAAAATCAGATACCTTTAGATACAAACCCAGTTTTAGGTATTGCTTTCGATGGTTTAGGCTATGGTGCAGATGGTACACTCTGGGGAGGAGAATTTCTATTAGCTGATTATTGCCAGTTCAAACGCCTCGCCACCTTTAAACCAGTGGCAATGATTGGCGGTGAACAAGCAATTTACCAACCTTGGCGTAATACCTACGCTCATTTACTAGCTGCCAATCTTTGGGATGATTGTCAACAACAATATGCTGATTTGGAAATATTACAATTTTTAAATCAAAAGCCCATAAAACTGCTGAATCAGCTTGTCGAAAAAGGCATTAACGCCCCCTTAGCCTCCTCAGTAGGAAGACTGTTTGACGCTGTGGCGGCGGCTATTGGCATTTGTCCAGAAGAATGTAGCTATGAAGGACAAGCTGCGATCGCACTTGAAGCCATAGCCGATATTCACACCTTAAATAATCCTAAAGAAACAGCAACCTACCTTTTTCACCTGGGCTTTTCAGATAGTATTTATTGTATAGACTCACGCCCCATGTGGCAATGCTTGCTTAATGACCTTAAGCAAGGCGTTTCTCAGTCAGTTATTGCTGCTAAATTTCATCAAAGTTTAGCTAATGTCATTGTAGAAATGGTTAACCGCTTACGTCAAGAAAACCTAATTAATCAAGTCATATTAACAGGAGGAGTATTTCAAAACACCATATTATTAAACCTAGTAAAAACCCAATTAAAAAACCTACAAATAAACGTCCTCACCCACAGCCTAGTCCCAACAAACGACGGCGGATTATCCCTAGGACAAGCCCTAATCACAGCTGCCCTAAAAAATTCCTAAATATCCACTCTTACACTCTCTGCGCCTCTGCGCCTCTGCGCGAAATAATTCTTTCTTCCACTTCACCAAGGAACATAAAAATGTGTTTAGGAATCCCCGGACAAATAGTAGAAATCACCGACACTAACCAAAAATTAGCCATAGTAAACGTTGGTGGAGTAAAACGCCAAGTAAACATAGCCTGCATAGTTGACGAACAACATTCCCCCGAATCATGCGTAGGAGATTGGGTATTAGTTCACGTCGGCTTCGCCATGAACAGAATCAACGAACAAGAAGCAGCTGAGACACTGAAACTATTAGAAGAAATCGCGTTAATTCAAGCAGAAATTAGTAATTAATATCTCCCAGTCTCCAGTCCCCAATCCCCAATCCCCAGTCCCCAACCATGAAATACGTAGACGAATTCCGCGAACCAGAAAAAGCCGCAGCCTTACGGCAAGAAATCGAAAAACTCAGCTATCAATTAGATAAACATATAAAAATTATGGAAGTATGCGGTGGGCATACTCATTCTATTTTTAAATACGGTATTGAAGAAATCTTACCAGCGAATATAGAACTAATTCACGGGCCTGGTTGTCCAGTGTGCGTTATGCCCAAGGGTAGATTAGATGATGCGATCGCAATTTCCCAAAACCCCAACGTCATTTTAACAACCTTTGGCGACACCATGCGCGTCCCTGGTTCTAAACATAGCCTCTTGCAAGCCAAAGCCCAAGGCGCAGACATTCGCATGGTTTACTCGCCCCTAGATAGCTTACAAATTGCTAAAAATAATCCCGATAAAGAAGTCGTATTTTTCGCTTTAGGCTTTGAAACCACCGCCCCCAGCACCGCTTTTACCATCCTACAAGCGGCGGAAGAACATATTCAAAACTTTAGTATGTTTAGTAATCACGTCCTTGTGATTCCCGCCCTGCAAGCCTTACTAGATAACCCTGATTTACAACTAGATGGATTTGTCGGGCCTGGTCATGTCAGTATGGTAATTGGCACTGAACCTTATGAATTTATAGCCCAAAAGTATCATAAACCGATAGTTGTTTCTGGCTTTGAACCATTAGATATATTGCAATCAATTTGGATGCTGTTACAACAGCTAATAGAAAATCGCTGTGAAGTTGAAAACCAATATAACAGATTAGTCCAAAAAGCCGGTAATCAAGTAGCCTTAGCAGCCATGAATCAAGTCTTTGCAGTCCGCGAAACTTTTGAATGGCGAGGCTTAAATGAAATCCCCTATTCTGGTTTAACAATTCGCCCAGAATATGCCCAATTTGATGCTGAATTAAAATTTACCATTCCTAACCAAAAAGTAGCAGATCATAAAGCTTGTCAGTGTGGCGAAATTCTCAAAGGAGTCCTCAAACCTTGGCAGTGTAAAGTATTTGGTACAGCTTGTACTCCCGAAACCCCAATAGGTACTTGTATGGTGTCTTCCGAAGGAGCCTGTGCAGCATACTATAAATATGGCAGATTTTCGACTGTTATGCAAAAACAAACAGTTGAACAGCCAAAAGTGACTATCTCCTCATAACCTCCAAATCAGCAGCGATACACTTCATACAACAACACTGCGAGGACAAATTGTATGCCATTCGTCACCGTCAGAATTGCTAGAGGACATTCCATTGAGAAAAAACGGCATTTAGTAGAAGCCATTACCAATGCGATGGTTGCAGCATTAGATACCAAGCCCGAATGGATTACCATTCACATTGATGAATTTGAAAGAGAAAATTGGGCTGTTAATGGCATATTGCATTGTGACAGACATCGTGGCAGACACGATGAATCTGGTAGATAGAACTACAAAATAAATGTAAGGTGCGTTACCAAAGCGTAACGTATCTTACCAACAAAATAATAATCAAAACTTAATTAATATGGATTTTTCTGCTCATAACTCAACTCCCAATCCCCTATTTCAAAAAATTGAACAAGTCCGCCGTCGTCAAAGTACAGTTCGTGACACTCATATCACCCTGGCACATGGTAGTGGTGGTAAAGCCATGCGCGACTTAATTGATGATATTTTTGTCAGTAGTTTTGATAATCCTATACTTTCCCAATTAGAAGACCAAGCCAGCTTTAATTTATCCCAGCTTTTACCGCAGGGAGATAGACTAGCTTTTACCACAGATTCCTATGTTGTAGACCCCTTATTTTTTCCTGGTAGTGATATAGGTGAATTAGCTGTTAACGGTACAATTAACGATTTAGCTGTCAGTGGTGCAAAACCTTTATATCTTACTTGTAGCGTCATTTTAGAAGAAGGATTACCCACAGCAACCCTGCGGCGGGTTGCAGCGAGTATGAAAGCAGCCGCCCAAACCGCCGGAGTGCAAATCGTGACTGGTGACACCAAAGTTGTGTATCGTGGTGCGGCTGATAAATTATTTATTAACACTGCTGGTATTGGTATTATCCCCACAGGAATTAATATTTCTGCCCACAATATTCAACCAGGAGATGCCATAATCATCAACGGTGAATTAGGCAATCATGGCGCAGCAATTTTAATTGCCCGTGGTGAATTAGCTTTAGAAACTGATATTAAAAGCGACTGTCAGCCGTTGCATGGATTAGTAGAAACTATTCTGAATGTATGCCCTGAAATTCACGCCATGCGCGATGCTACACGCGGGGGTTTAGCCACAGTTTTAAATGAATTTGCCTTGAGTTCTCATGTAGGGATACGTATCAATGAAGCATCTATCCCCGTGCGAGAAGAAGTCCAAGGAATGTGTGAAATTTTGGGTTTAGACCCATTATATCTAGCTAATGAAGGTAAGTTAGTAGTAGTGGTAGGCAGTGACAAAGCCGATACAGTTTTATCAGCAATGCAATCTCACCCTGCCGGGAAAAATGCCTGTATTATTGGTGAGGTTATTTCTGCACCTCCAGGAGTTGTCTTGTTAAAAACTGCCTTCGGCACAGAACGTATTGTTGATATGTTAGTCGGCGAACAATTACCACGAATTTGTTAATAATTAAGCAGATATTTTTATGCACGAACTAGGAATTACGCAAAATATCGTCGCCATTGTCAATGAATATGCCAAAGGTGCAAAAGTGCGCCGGGTTGTGGTAGAAATTGGCAAACTATCAGCGATTATGCCTGACGCTGTACAATTTTGCTTTGATATTTGTACACAAGGGACATCACTAGCAGGCGCAACGTTAGAAATTATTGCCATTCCTGGGTTAGCAAAATGCCGTCAGTGTGGTGCTGAAATTGCTTTAGAAAAACCATTTGGTCTATGTGAATGTGGTAGTGTCCACTTAGATTTAATCACTGGTGAAGAACTAAAAATTAAAGAGATAGAGGTTGAGGAAGTATGTGTGTAACTTGCGGTTGTTCTGATGATGCTGACAGCAAAATTACTAATTTAGAAACAGGTGAAATGGAACACAATCACCATCATCACACCCACACTTTACCTGATGGTACTGTGATTACCCATTCCCACAATCATGACCATCATCATGAACAGGAAGCATCGCAAATTCATGCTCAAATTCACGGCACAACTATATCTTTAGAACAAGAAATTTTAGGAAAAAATAACCTACTAGCAGCCCAAAATCGTGGATGGTTTAAAGGTCGGAATATTCTGGCTTTAAACTTAATGAGTTCCCCTGGTGCAGGTAAGACAACTCTTTTAACTCGCACAATTAATGACCTGAAACACCAGTTACCTATCAGCGTCATTGAAGGCGACCAAGAAACAATTAATGATGCTGAAAAAATTAGAGCGACAGGCTGTAAAGTTGTTCAAATCAATACAGGTACAGGCTGTCATTTAGACGCATCTATGATAGAAAGAGGTTTACAACAACTAAACCCACCATTAAACTCAGTTTTGATGATTGAGAATGTGGGTAATTTAGTCTGCCCAGCTTTATTTGATTTAGGCGAACAAGCAAAGGTAGTAATTCTCTCCGTCACAGAAGGGGAAGATAAGCCCATTAAATATCCCCATATGTTTCGCGCTAGTGAGATTATGATTCTCACTAAAATTGACTTGTTACCTTATGTGCAGTTTGATGTCCAGCGTTGTATAGAATACGCCCATCAGGTAAATCCTCATATGCAAATTTTTCAGGTTTCTGCCACCACAGGTGCTGGTTTAGATAGTTGGTATAAATGGCTCACAGAAAAAGTTTTGAATTGTGCAAATTTGGTTAATGCTTAAGTAAGCATACTTGAGTTGAGACAATAGTTGAAATTTTAAAAACCTCGGTTTCTGTAAGAAGTCGAGGTTTTGTGTTGGCGATGATTATTGTCATAAATACCTCTGGGGATTCATGAAAATTATGATTAGTCTGTCAAAAATTGAGGTACATATTTTCCCCTGCACTTGGTGCGTAAATCTTCACCTGACAAATTACTATGAATAATGTAATTAACTACAATAATGACAAAGGACTCCTCGCCTACATAGAATTTTTAGCTGCTAGCACCCTCAAGCCCAGAAATGGTAATACTGACCCAATATTTGACTTCGAGGATGCACTTGACCAAACAGAAATGGCACAGTTAGCAGTTGATGAATTGAAAAAAAATCCAGAAATCAATGCCTTATTTCAAGAACGCTGGCTACCTGCACCTTTGGATTTAGATGACTTAGCCAAACTCCCAGAGGGAACTTTAGGTCATATCTACGCCAGAGAGATGAAAACTAGAGGTTTTGACCCTTACTTTTACAAAAAAGTCCCTGTAGTTGATGATATTTCCTATCTCAAAATGCTGTGGCGTTCTACCCATGATATTTATCATGTAGTCGCTGGATTTGATACTGATGGTGTTGGAGAAATTGGACTACAAGCGTTTGTTTTAGCTCAAACTCCAATTCCTATCAGTGTGATGTTAGTAAGTTTTAGTATGGTAATGATTAGTCTTTATCAACCAACAAGATTTCAAGATTTGATGACAGAAATAGCTCGCGGCTATAGGCTAGGTTCTCAGACTCCTGGTAAACTAATAGCCCAAAAATGGGATCAGTTTTGGGATGTCCAAGTGAGCGAAATTCGTGCGCGTTTGGGCATGAGAACCATAGACCATGATGTAGCCGCAATTGCCTAGCAAATCAGCTATTTATGAAAAAAACCACAACCAAAGATGAAAATTCTTCTTCCCTAGTCCCTAGCCTCTATTTTCAAGCTATATGAATGTTTTTTCAGCCAATTCAATAACAGTTGATTTATCTGCTGTGGTTGCTCAAGCATAAACCAATGTCCTGCATCTACAATCTTTTCATACTGCCACTCTGCTGATATGTATTTTTCAGAATTCTGCATCTGTGATTCCCACAGAACATCATCTTGATTACTCCAAATACCCAGGGTAGGAACTTTAATTGGTACAGGCTCAGGTAATTCTCCAGCTAAAGCAGCCAGTAAATAATTAGGTACAGGATTGGCTTTTTCTAGTCGCTGCATATTTTCTAATACACCCGGTTTGAGAGTATTTTTTAAAATCTCCTCTCGGTAGGGATGGCTACCCAACACTTCCCGAAGTAAATAACCATTTTTGACTCGATATAGTTGAGGCGCAACATCATGGCTATTTAAAAAGTAAATCCATTGAAATTGTAAATGCTCAAGGGAAGTTTTGCAGAACTCTGTCAAATGACCCACAGACATAGCTGTCAAGGTTTGCAATCGCTCTGTGTGTGCGGCTAGTTCCCAACCGATTACAGCACCATAATCATGAGCAATACAATGTATTTTTTCCACTGCCAATTTATCTAGAAGTGTAATCATATCATTGACTAAATGAGTAAATTGATATCGACTGATATCTGTGGGTGTTCCACTTAAACCATAACCCAGTAAATCTGGACAAATTACACGATAGTCATGCTCTAATAAAGCAATGATTTGATGTTTCCATAAATTACCATCATCAGGCCAACCATGCAGTAATAAAACAGATTCTTTCCCTGTACTAGAATCTCTGACGAAATATTCAACTCCATTCAGTTCTATCATCTTGCCTGGGAGATTATTCAGCATATAATTGAGTGAATTACTTTGAACAATTCACACTGTATCGATATCCCGGTGGTGAAGTCGCGCCTGTTTTTGCCAACAGCAGCACATTCTTGCTATAACTTTTTAAAATCACTAGGAGACATCCCAACTAAGCGACGAAAATGACGACTAAGATGAGTTGGATGTGCAAAACCACACTGTAAAGCCACGTCTGTAATGTTATATTCTGGTTGCTGAAGTAATTGCTTGGCTAGTTCGATGCGCTGTCTAAGAATATATTGATGTGGTGGTAGGTGCATTGATTTTTTAAACAATCTAGCAAAGTAAAATTGACTAATACCTGCAACTTTGGCTAATTCTTCTAGGGTAATATCTTCAGTTAAATTTGCTTGAATATAATCCAACACAGTTTTTAGTTTATGTTTTGGTAGTTCTCCAAAAGATGAATAATGATTTCGTTTTGATATAGTAAATTGCTTGATTAGATGAGTAATGAGAGCCATTGCAAATGACTCACCATATAAGCGTCCGGCTGGACATCCAGCATTTAAATCTGCTTTGAGGGCGTTAGTGATAGTTTGAATGACGGGATCAAAAATTTGCCATTGAGGGATGAATTCAATTTGCTCACAACCTAAAGTTTCACTAGCCAATTGCTCAAATAATCTTGGTTCAAATACCAACACTGTGAAGTTTAGTTGTTCTTCCCAACTTGTCCAATGATGAGTATGAGCCGGACAAAAACAAGTTTCACCACCACTAATTTTATAAGATAAAAAATTATTTCCGAAGCGGCGTTCGTGATTTGAGCTAGATGTCGGATCAATTACTTCTAATACATGGAATGGGACGGTATGCTGACAAATTTCTGCCCTGGGATGTTGATAATAAGCTAGAAAAACATTTTGCCATCCAGTTTTTTTACTGGTGAATATGGGTTGTTGAGGAATGATTTTATGACTTAAATCTTCTAATAAATTGGGTTCCATACAGTGATGTTTAGGTAATGCGATCGCCTCATCTATCACTGTACATTAACTTTGCCACTGGTTCAGTATATCTTTCACTAAAACTTCCTGTATCCAAATTTGTAAAACAATCACTAATGGCACAGCTAAGAACACACCCAAAAACCCAAAAAAGGACCCAAATATCACCACTGATAATAAAGTAACTGCTGGTAATAGTGAGGCCTGACTTTTCATTACTATAGGCACAATAACGAAACTTTCTACCTGCTGAATAATAAAATATAAAACTACCACACCAGCAGCTTTCCAAGGAGCATCAAGCAGAGCCAATAAAGCGGGTGGAAAGACACTCAGTGTTGGCCCCAAATTAGGGATAAACTCTAACAATCCTGCCAAAGTAGCATTGATTAAGGCTAATGGCACTCCCAAAATTGACAATCCGATATAGCTGAAAATGCTAACTAATAACATAGTCAATAGCGTGCCTCTAATCCAACCAATTAAAGCTAATGCACACTTATTTAAAATTACATGAACTCGCGGACGATAGAAGGCAGGAAATAGGAAGACAAAACCTCTGCGATAGGAAACAGGGTTTGCCAGTAGCATAATCGTCAGCACTAATAATAATAATATGCCTAAAGCGATATTAAGTGACCTAGTAACTAAAAAGACTAAGTTATTTATTATCCGATTTAACCATACTTGTATATCTTGAGTGATATATCCCAGGTTACGAATATTATCTAAAATATCATTGGGGATTATCCGTACTAAAAACTCATTCCAAACTCTCACTTGATCTAATGCCCTGGGCATCAGGGTAGTCAATTGTTGTAATTGCTCAATCAACTGCGGGACGAGGAAAAGAAAAAAACCTAATATCAAAAATAATAAAATATTAACAGCTATAAAAATAGCCAAACCTCGTTTAATACGAAATTTTTGTAAAAATTGGACAAAGTTGTTTAAAACAGTTGCCAAAACCACAGCAGCAAATACTATCAAAACTATTTGACGAATTTGCCAAAGAATATACAAAGATATAATAACTAGGAAGAAACCAATTAATTGACCAAATGGCAAAATCCCGCCTCCATTTTACAATCAATCAAGCGGTTGTGTTGCATTGATTATGAATTGTTGGTTTAAATAATACTGCCTTGTGATTTATAAACAAGCTACTTCAAGGGAGATTTTGGCATCAGCAGTATTCACCTAGAGGCGTAATTAATCACAAGTTGCACAATATATACTCCTATTTGATTTTTGTTGGCGTAGCCTGCGCTGTCCCATAAAAAACTGAGTACACCCCTACCCTCTTCTTTCCTATTGCCTATTGCCTATTGCCTATTGCCTATTGCCTCTTGATAACTACTCTTGAGCAAGTTGGGCTTTTGCCTGTTGCCACAAAGTCTCTAACTCATCCAAACTGTAATCCGAAAGGGGGCGATCAACCACTGCCTCCATTTTCTGTAAACGCTGGATAAATCGCTGATTTGTACCTTGTAACCCTGCACTGGGGTCAAGATTATACCAACGGGCTAACTGAATCACTGCAAATAGTAAATCACCTAATTCCGCCTGTTGACGTTCTGGTGTTTCCTCGGCTAATGCTTGTTGAAATTCTTGTAACTCCTCATGGAACTTTGCCCAGACCCCATCAATATTTTCCCATTCAAACCCAACCGCCGCCGCCTTTTGAGAAATCTTCATTGCGGCTGTGAGTGGAGGTAGCGTCCTTCCATAACGGCTGAGTTTGGTACTTAGTTTTTGACTATCTGGAGAGGCTTCACCTTTCTCCAACGCCTTGATTTGTTCCCAGTTCTGCCGCACCTCATCCACATTTTGCACCGACACATCACCAAACACATGGGGATGACGGCGAATTAACTTTTGGGCAATACCTTGAGCCACTTCTTGCAGAGAAAATTGCTTATACTCACTAGCAATCTGCGCCTGTAATACCACCTGTAACAGCAAATCCCCCAATTCTTCCGTAATTTCTGCCTGAGTCCCATGCTTAATCGCGTCTACTACCTCATAAGCCTCCTCAATCACATAAGGTGTTAGGGTTTGGGGAGTTTGTGCCAAATCCCAAGGACAACCCCCATCAGGCGATCGCAACTTCGCCACCACCTCAATTAACTCCTGCAACGCCCCCAAAGTCTCAACCTGATTTTGATTCAATTCCATAACCCTGCGTCCCTGTGCGTTTCAGTTCGCGTACATTTGCGTTTCAAATTTTACCTTTTTTCCTCCTGCCTCCCCTCGTAGAGCGACGACTAATTACTTTACGTTGCTTAATTTTGCCACTAGAAAGTAGTCCCTTCACCCCCTGCTGACAAAACCGCTTGTAAGCCGATCCCCCCCAATCGCTAAGAGAATGACTCATCGCACCCAATTCTAAACCTAAGAATAGGGCAAGAAATTCTGTAGCGTAACTGAAAAGCGATCGCCCCACAGTTTCCTCTACATCTTGCCAACTCACGCTCACATTCCCTAACTTCTCAGCCACTGCCCAAATCATCACAGCCACAATAGCCAACACACTGCTGAGATACACCACTCGCAACGTCGTGCCAATAATCGGCCCGTGAGATAAGAAAGAACGATGGCGGAGACTTTTTTGATAAGGTAGCCAAATCCAACGTAAAACACCCCAACGTTGGTATTGACGGGAATAGATATCTAAGTCAGGGCCAAACATCAAACCGCCAAACATAAACCCACCAGCTACCAACAAAGTGACATTGCCACTACGAGTCTGCCAAAAAGTCACACCCGCCACTACTGGCAACGCCCATAGAGTAATGCGATCGTGCGTCCTACCAGAGGGCATTTATCGGTTCTCAAAAATATTTAAAAAAAATTTCCTCAAAATACTAGCGCAATCAAAAATATTTTGCTATATTGTTTAATTGTGAGCGCAAACGAAAAGCGCAAACGGGTGGTTAGCTCAGTTGGTAGAGCGCCTGCCTTACAAGCAGGATGTCACTGGTTCGAGTCCAGTACTACCCATATGAATTAAACAATGTTTATTATATCCTCAAATCTGCCTTCATTCTTATTCAGATTTAGAAATGGTATTGAGAACTGAGAAGTAGGGAATAGAAATAGCTACTCCCTAACCTATTCTCTTAGCCTAAGTCACTATCTAGGATGACAAACCAGCAATCTCTTTTAAGGCTTCTAATAGTTGCAACACTTCTTCCACAGAGTTGTAATGGACTAATCCAATTCGTAATAAGCCGCCACTGTCTTCCACGCCTAGCTTTTGTGTCAAGTTGAGGGCATAAAAATTACCGTGCCAAGTGAAAATACCGCGATCGCCTAACTTTTTTGCTATACTTTCAGGACTCTGCCCCCCTAATCTCATTGCTACTGTGGGTGTGCGCCACTGAAAGCGAGTTGTATCAGTGATGCCATATAAACTTAAGCCGGGAATTTCTAACAATCCCGAAATTAGTTTATGGCTGAGTTCTCTTTCATATTGCTGAATTGCAGACATAGCTGCCACTAAAGCCGCCCGCCGACTGTGATAGGCTGAGGCGATCGCATCTGGGTGTTCTGCTCTCAGAAAGCGGGGACATTGGAAATGTTCTAAACCTTCTTTGTCAGCCTCAATCAACGCCGTCACTAATTCGTTGTCAATGGTTGGCGATACATGACAGCCTAGTTTTGTCAAGTAATTAATCGCCGCCACCACACCCGCCAGCCCCTCATGATTCAATGTTCCTGTTTCCCAACGTGACGGTACTTCATCGGAGGCTGGTTGGACTTTATATGGTTGCAGACTTGCCAGATGCTGCCGTTTACCGTACAAAATACCGACATGGGGTCCAAAAAACTTGTAAGCGGAACAAGCCAAAAAGTCACAGTCTAAAGCGTGAACATTGATTGGTGCATGGGGTGCATAATGAACGGCATCAACAAACACCCAAGCACCGACAGCATGAGCCAGACGCACTATAGTAGCGACATCGTTGATTGTCCCCACAGCATTGGAAGCAAAACTCACCGCTACTAACTTAGTGCGGGAATTGATCTGCTGTGCTAAATCACTCATGTCTAAGGTGCAATCCTCGACATGAATATCTACCACGCGAATTATTGCACCCTGTTCTTCCAAAGCATACCAAGGGGAAACATTAGCAGCATGATCCAAACGGGTGACAATAATTTCATCACCCGGTTGAATTATCCGCGCGATCGCCCGACTCAAGATAAAGGTAAGAGTGGTCATATTTGCGCCAAATACCACCTCATCACTACTGCAACCCAAAAAATCTGCGATCGCCACTCTCGCCGCCGTAATTACCGCATCTGTCCGCGCACTGGTAGCAAAAGCGCCGTGAGCATTAGCATTTGATCTCACCAAATAGTCACTAATCGCATCTAGCACCGCACCCGGTACTTGTGTTCCACCAGGCCCATCAAAAAATATTGCAGATTCACCGTTGATTTTTTGGTTAAGTGCCGGAAACTGTCCACGTATCCATTTCAGATCCAGAGATTCCATAATCGCATCCTCGGTTAATAGTTTTTTACCTATATTAGTGAGTGCTGTTAGCTTTCTTTGGGGCGTTGAGCAGCGTGGGGAGTAGGGAGTGGGGAGCAGGGGAGCAGGGGAGAAAAACTAATTCCTATTGCCTATTGCAAGAGTGCCTATTGCCTACGCCACGTTACACGAACAGTAATCAAACCGGATTCCTATAGCTCCAACAATGCTGATTTGATGGTGCATAAAAAACCAGCACCCGACATAGATAGTAAGTGAAGGTATTCAATAACACCGCACAAACTTTACTACAATCTCAGGAAAGCATTATGATGTCTCGCATTCGCACCACAATTATGGGTATGACTATCCTAGCAACCGCCCTAGTCTCCACCACAGCGATCGCGGCAAAACCCCAAGGTGAAGTCGTATCCCAGAACTGTACTGATGCAATTCATACAACAAAATACACCTTAGTTAGTTCCCGCCCAGCCGTGCCTAGTTCCCGCCTGCCGCTCGCACTACCAGGGGATGGTTCAACGGAAAAGAAAACTTGCGAAACCACTTATGCACCGGCGACAAATGAACAGGGAGTCAATGGTACTAATCGCTGTACAACTTGCACCTACTCTTCTAGCGGTAATTTCACAATTAAGTGTATTTTTATTAAACCTCAAAACCCTGGTGCAAATTAAATTTGCCCCAATTGACTGTTAGTAGTGGGCTATCTAGGCTAGAATAGTGCAAAAATATAGTTCTTGTGGTGTGGGCATCTTGCCCGCACTGGACGGGCTAGAAGCCCATCCCACAAGAGAGTTTTAATGCAACATTTGAGTCTAGACGCACCAATACGGTGCGTTACACGTTGCTTTATCAAGCATCTCTAAACAGACGATAAAGCCTCTATAGCTTGTTTAACATTACGTCCGTAGATTTGTTGACTATATTGCTGCCAGTCCTGATCACAAGAGTAGGGTGGATTTAATGTTACCTGTTGTACATACGCCATCAACGGACGACGCAACTGCTCATATTTTTGGCAGGCTTCCCCTATAACTTGTGTGTTGTTCCAATGATTTTCCGTGGCAATTTGAGCAATTAATGTCACCACTGTTAAGGCATCTTCCAAACCTTGATTAGCACCTTGAGCCATAAATGGCGGCATTCCATGAGCTGCATCACCCACTAAGACAACTCTCCCGCAACTCCAAGCTGGTTGAATTGGTGTGCTTTCAGGATCAGAAATTATGGCACGGTGAATGTAATAAGGACGCTGTTCTATATTTTCTGGGGGAGATAAACGGACTAATTGCTTCAGGACATCGGGAAATCCGGCTTGCTCAAAGGCTTGTAAAGCTAATTCCCTCAAAGAATTACCAGACTTACCTTGTAAAGCTGCCAACGGTAAAGCTAAATGGATAAGATACCCAAATTGATTAGTGGCTCGACTACGGAACAACATCATCCTTGTGTCTGCCATCTCACCAGATCCATTTCTGGATACCTCATCATGACAGATGGTAGCAACTGGTGATTTCTGCAAGAATGTTGCTTCGATTTCGGCTTCTACTACTTCGGGGATATCCGCGATTTCCCGACAAAATATAGCAGCATATCCAGAATATTCAGGTTTAGCGAAATCTGCATAGGGGCTATCTTGATAAAGCACCCGGCGAATTGTCGAGTTAATTCCATCGGCGGCTACAACTAGCCTCGCCCGAAATGATTGATCACTAACTGATGTTTGGGAATTCGTATCTAGATTTTCGGGGTTGCTGTCGTTCCAATGGGCATAGGGATTAGCTTCTACTGTGGTGTCAGAAATACAATCTATCCGCACACAATGATTTTCTGGCTCATCGACAACATTGACACACCGATGATTAATTTTGACTATATCTGGGGGTAGCTGTTGCCTTAAAGTAGTCTGCAAATTGTACCAAGCAATTGACACTCGCCCTTCGCCATATTCTTGAAACCAATCATCAAAACTCAGGGAAATTGCCCGAATCTTCTCCCCCTGAAAATTTTTGTAACCCCATTTAGGTGAAGGTTTAGGAGAGTTTTGTGCTTGAGTGGAGGGTTGAGAATTAGGTAAACCAAAGGCTGCGTTTTTAACAGCTTCGTAAGCATGAGGATCTAGATATCTCAGAGACTTTAAGCCATTGGGAAGCAGATCCAAAACTTGCCCAACCTGACGAAAAGCGCGAGTTTGATCTAGTACCAGAATATTTTCAATTCCACGCTGGCGTAACCCAATGGCAGTAGCTAAACCAATCGGCCCAGCCCCAACTATCACAACATCGTAAATATCGGTTAACATACCCTTGCTTACAAAACTAGCTATATTCATTAATTTAACCCTAGCGATTAGAAATCGCGGCTATACAAACTTTTTCCGCCTGCGCGGACTAACCAAAATCAAATTAGCGTGTGTCAGCTAATTCAGGATTTGGATATACTAAGGCTAAACAAATTTGCCTTGCCAGAAAATCTTGAACCTATGAACAATCGCGAACAATTGATTCAGGAACTTGAACAAGCTCCAGATGATCTAGTCCAAATGGTGCTGGACTTTTTACATCGGGTTCAGGCTATACGCAAAAAACATCCACTGGCAAAGTTTGCAGGAATTTTAAGTGACTCAGAGGCGGAGGAATTACAAAGCACAATTGCAGCAGAGTGTCGGCAGGTAGATTTGAATGAGTGGTGAGATTGCAAAGGATTCATGAGTCGGTATAGCATGATTATTCAATGGTCTGATGAAGATCAGCTGTTCCTGGTTACAATTCCAGAGTTTGCCGATCTAGTTATCATGCCTTGCACTCACGGAAAAACTCGCGAAGAAGCGATTCATAATGGTGAAGAAGTTATTGAAATGTACTTAGAAGCTTGGCAACTAGAAGGTGAGCTTATCCCTGAACCTATGACGCTTCACTTTGCTTGATAAGCGTATCGCAGCATAATAACCCCATCAACCGTCTAGAGGCTATCGGTTGCCAGGTTGACGCACCGTTTACCCCATCATTCGTGTTCAGAAGTCAAATCATCGAGTTCTGAGGGTGAGCGATTGCCTTTTTTACTCCATCATTCCTGTTCGGAAGTCAAATCATCGAGTTCTGAGGGTGAGCGATTGCCTTTTTTACTCCATCATTCCTGTTCGGAAGTCAAATCATCGAGTTCTGAGGGTGAGCGATCGCCTTTTTTACTCCATCATTCCTGTTCGGAAGTCAAATCATCGAGTTCTGAGGGTGAGCGATCGCGTTCTATCTAGCTAATCGTGTTGGGATAGATCTTTACCTATAGCAGTCGCCATATAGATTAGGACATCAAGCAATCATAAAACCGTTACACGAAGAGGCTTTGGAGTCTGTAACCTGTAACCTGTAACCTGTAACCTGTCCCCTGTCCCCTGTTATAGCAGCAGAGGAATTAGCTTTTGATGCTATGCCCCAACCCCTACAAACTAATGATCAAAACGGCGTTTCAGTCTGCAAATGAATAGTCGCGTGTGTGTGTGGATGCTGAAAGCGGAGTTCTCTGGCGTGTAAGTGTAAGCGAGTCGCCCCAGTATTGCAACCATACAGGCGATCGCCTAATATCACTACTCCCAATCCTACCAAAGCATGAACCCGCAATTGATGGGTGCGTCCTGTCAATGGTTCAAACTCAACACGGGTATAATCTTCTTCCCTTGCCATCACCCGAAAGCGCGTCACGCTGGGTTTACCACGTTGCCAGTCAACTTGCTGATAAGGGCGATTTTGCGGATCTCCCCATAATGGTAATTCAATCAAATCTGTGTCTATGGTGACAACGCCTGCAAGTATGGCTTCATAAACTTTGTAGACTTGTCGCTGTTGGAACTGCTGGCTAAGTTGGCGATAGGTTTGGGAATCACGCGCCAGCAAAAGAACACCAGAGGTTTCTTGATCTAAGCGATGCACCGCCGCCAAATTTTCGCCATCAGGTAACAAATGGCGTAAGCGACTGATCACACTGTCTTGCGTTTCCAGATAACGCCCAGGAACAGAAAGTAACCCCGAAGGTTTGTTGACAGCAATCAGCCATTCATCTTCGTAGAGGCAGGGGGTAGGAGGCAGGGGGCAGGGGGCAGGGGAGAGAGTGAGGGAAGTTTTATCCCAATCCCCAGTCCCCAGTCCCCAGTCCCCAATCCCCAGTCCCCTCAACAAAAACCCCATCAACGGTTGACAGCGTTCTGCACAAGCACCATAAAATTCTCCCTGGACTTTATCTTGATGGGATTTCCCCCACCAAAATTCAGCCATTGCTAGAGGCTTCAGTTTGTGGGTGGCGGCGTAGTGGAGTAACTTCGGGGCGCAACAGTCCCCTGTGCCTGTGGGCAAACCATCCGGCATTAATTGCTGTAATGATGAAGATTGTCCTAAAAAATTCATGAGGGAGTACGCCGCGTGCATCTGTGCTTGGAGTTGCCGAGATAAGGCTTTTCGCTTTTGTTTAAGTTCGTGGATGCGTGTATCTGCCGAGGCGATCGCTTCCTCCAAAGTTCCCAAATTGACATCGCGTTGGCGTTTGAGTCTCCGGCGTTCAATTCCCTGCTGACGGCTGGCTTCATCCAGTTGTTCTAAAGCTAAAGTTAAGGCTTCACCTGTAAGTGTTTCACTAAGTTGCTGGCGTTTTTGCTGTCGTTGTTGTTTACAAGTCAGATGGCGATCGCTCATTGCTTGCAACTGTTGGGCAAACTCCTGTGCTAAGGTTTCATACTCTTGTCTGGCTGGTAATTGCTTGAGGGTAATTAGTTCTTGCTTGATGGTTTCTAACTCAGCCAAAGTTTGGGCTTCTGCTAAAGCTACTTTTTCTCTTCCTGGAATCGGTGGCACCCAGCCATCAACAACACTTTCACCATTGAGTAAACCAGAAAAAGCTTGCAATACCTGTTGTTCACCCGTAGGCAATTCTACCAGCAAGATACCATACATCTTACCTTCACGGAAATAACGCTCATCGCCGGCTAGTTGCTGCATTAAACCACAGGCGATCGCTTCTGCTAAAGGGGTGCGTGGTAGCCGGAGTACATTACCACTTTGCAGACAACGCCCCTCATACCAATAGCTAGCAGATTGGTTAGTGTTAGTCTCATGACAGTCAAGAAAGTCTGTTACCTGATGTAAAACTTTTGTACAAGGCATGACTTGAAACTACCCCTATCTTGTCTGAGATTCACATCTGTCCTTTCCAGTGGTTTAGTTAAATTCTGCTTGTCCTTAACTTTGAGATATTCTGCAATATCACCTAGCTTAAATAATATATTTTTTTTGTAAAAATACTGTAATATAAATCGAATCTTAATTTATATTATACAAGTAGACATACAAGAAAATTTATCAAAAATATAGGATTCCTATTTGATTTTTGTTGGCGTAGCCTGCGCTGGCACATACAAAACTCAGTACACATTTATTCTTTCTTACCTGTTCCCTGTCACCTGTTCCCTGTTCCCTATCTGTATGAGTGATTCAGAAATCAAAGCAGATTACTATAGCTAGTTCAGTATCTACAACAGTTTTTGATTAATCCAACTTAAGAATTAAATCATGGCAATTCTTTTTACAACTTTGCATACCTCATGTGATCCGCGACGAGCTACTGAGTATATAGCCTGTCTTAACGCTAACTTAGCCCATCCAGCAATTGATGGAGTCAAGATACTACTAGAAACTAAAGATGATCGTGATTATGGCTTTCTTCAAGATATTAAACACGAAAAACTAGAGATAATTACTATTGATCACAGACCATTCTTTTCCGACTTGTTTGCATTGGCTAATCAGTGTGGCGATCATCAAGTAGCAGTGATTTGTAATGGTGATATTTATTTTGATCAAGACAGTAATTTAGAACGTGTCCATGAGATAGATAAACACCAGTTTTGGACTATTTCACGCTACGATGAGCAAAAAGATGGGACATGGGTACTACACCGCCAAGCGGCTGAAGGTTCTCATGACTGTTGGATTTTCCGTACACCTATCCGTCAATTTCCAGCTGAGTATCACTTAGGCATTCTCGGTTGTGATGCGATCATAGCTCAAAGAGCAGTCGAGGCAGGTTTATTGGTTGTCAATCCTTGCTTAACTATTCAACTGAGACACCTGCATCGTTATGATATTCGTAACAATACCTTAGATCAAAAGCGTCGTTCCTATTGGCATGAGAAAGATTACTTGAAGTTGGGTATACGAGTTTACTGCGCTCCTCCCACAACAATTGAGTCCCCCGTCATTCGCTCCAACAGATCATTGCGGTATATATTGATGAGTATGATGGGGCATTGGGTATTACCAATTTACAGGTCAAAACCAGTTCAAAAGCAAGTTTCATATATGAAAAAGTTGCTCAACGCTTGAGATCATACAGCACCTTTGAAGTAAGTCAGGTACACCATGAGTATTAAGTAATGAGTAATGAGTAATGAGTAATGAGTAATGAGTAATGAGTAATGAGTAATGAGTAAAAAATTTACTTATCACTCATTACTTTTCAATTATTTGCTGTACCTCATAAACATCGAATCTGCTGTATGTGTTGATGTAGTATATGGGAATCCGGTTCCTATATATGTAGTATATGTAGGGTGTGTTAGGCGTAAGCCGTAACGCACCGAAAGCTTTGGGGGGTGCGTTACGCTGTCGCTACTGGCTTAATTTTAGATGCAATTAAACACCAATACACGCTGATAATACAGATGTTGGTGGATGCACAAAATCAGCCACACCACTATACTTAATTACAATTTCTGACTTCTGAATTCTTCTTCAGTCCACCCTAGCACGCAAAGCAGGATAGGGGAACAAAGCTTGAAATCCAGCCTGACGCTCATTAGAGGATTCTGAAGAATAATTCCACATACTACCGTAGTAGAAGAAGGCTACCCCTAATCCGCGTTGTTGAGCTGCCCGCACCTGAGACTTAATTTGCTGTGTGGAGACGGGTTGAGTTCTCAATCCTGTCATCACCCCAATTGCAGTGGGGATAACTTGTTGGGCTTGTTGAATTTCTGAGCGGGAAATATTGCTGATGAAACTTTGGAGATCAGGACGGTAAATTTGCACAATTAGCTCATCCACAAGATTTTGACGTAACCAACTCAACCAATCTTGCAGTTGTAACTTGTAAGCGAAATCGTAGTAATTAGGAGCAACAGAGAAAATTGCTTGAGGTTTTCTAGCTTTGACTGCTTGGTTTAGCTGTCTGATAAATGCTGTAATCTTATTGGCTCGCCAGCTCACCCAATCGGGATCTTGAGGATTAGCTGGGGGATTGTTCTTGGTTTCTTGTCTATAGAGAGCAACCGTATAGCGATCATAACCAAATTCATGGGGCAAACTCATGTGATCATCAAACTGAATGCCATCGACATTGTAGTTGCTGACAACTTCTAGCACGAGGTTAGAAATAAACTGCTGTACTTGGGGGTGAAAGGGATTGAGCCAAACCACCTCACCAGCCGCACTAATTGAGGTTTGCCCACCATCCCGCTTTTGTGTCAACCACTCTGGATGATTCAGAGCTAGTTCCGAGGTTGGGGGAGCCATAAACCCAAATTCAAACCAGGGAATAGCCAACAAACCCCGACGATGGGCTTGGTTAATGATATCCGCTAAAATATCGTGTCCATCTGAGCCGCGAAATACAAAGGGTTGGATACCTGCGCGTTGGGCAACAGGACTAGGATACATGGCATAGCCAGAATTCCAAACGACAGGGTAGACAGTATTGAAGTTCATCTGTCGTAGTTTATTCATTGCATCCTGAACTTTCCTCCGATCCTTGAGGATGTTGAAATCATTGTTAGTCATCCAAACCCCACGAATTTCCTGACGGGGTAGTTGAGCAACTACTGGGGTAAAGTTATCTACCAACAGTATCGTGACAAAAGAGAGCAAAACGAGAATAGGGAAGACTCGTCTGGAGAGGCGGTTTCCCTGCCAAGTGTGGGGAACGAAACCAAATGTTACAAGTTTAAATGATGCTTTAGCTACCCACACGCACCATTGCCTCATTTGGTGATGGAAATTACTTGCCATAAAGTCTACACACTTTCATGCTTACTAGAGGATTGGTTGACTGGTAGTTATTTTTCAACACGGCAGATTGAATTTACGCATCAGATCAACTGAAGCATACCTAGCACAGTAAGTATAGTTGACGCAGAAAAACTGAATTAGTGCCTAATGGACTTTTATCAGCAATAGCTATAGTTTGTTGACTTTACACATGATGTGGTCATAATTAGCAACCTAAATAATACTTAAGTTAGATGTGCTATTAAAAACGTTTTATTTAAAAGGGAGAATTTCAGAGCGAATGATTAAGCGATCGCCTAACATAATTAATTTTCGGCTAAATGGGGACAGAAATTCACCACAGCCACAAAAAGACAAAACACAGAAACAAATATTCATGTTTCTGTGTTTTAGATATATGTTATTTAATTAGGATTACTGAGCAGTTACAGCCTCACCACTGATAACTTTTTCCTCTGGGAGAGTGTGAGGACTCCTTAAGGAAAGTTGGGCATGAGGTTGTTGACAAGCCACCATAGTCTTAACGTGTTCCATCTCATCATCGCGGATGGCGACAAACACATCATAGAGATTCTCAATTTGTGGACGGCGTTCGGTGGGATTGTGCGCTGTTTGAAATTCATCAAACATATATAAGTCACCATCACGATAGTAGAGAGTAGCTACCTCTGGTGCTGGTTGGGCTTTTAACTCCGCCTCGTGGGATGTCAGAAATTTGTCATAGCTATTGTAGGCGTGATTTTCCACCAATTCCATAAAGTTGTATGCTGCACCGGGATTGATGATATACAACGCCGTAATAATCCAGTAATAAATTAAAGCAGTGGTTTTCGCTAAGAAGCGATCGCCCCAAAACCCAGCACCCCCCAAATTTTCCATAATCAGCAGGTGATGCAATTCATTCCACGACTCAGCAAAGTGAACTTTGAGCCAGTCAGCCTTCCGCCATAAACCTAGAGTTTCGTAGAGGTGCAGCACGGAAAGATAAGAAAAATAAGGTACTCGTGCTACAGTTTCTAAAACATAAAAGCGAGGATAAGGGCGATCGCGATAAATTGTATTGATGACAAAAACTAAAATACCAACCAGCAAGCGAATCATGGTTATTCTCCATCAAGCATCAACAAGGTGAATCAAACACCATCACAGCAGTTATAAACAGAAAACTTGAGGAACTTGTGAGGAATAACGCAAAATTACGGTAGATTGACGAGATTTTTAATACATTTAGAGCCAGGGGTGTATGGGTGTATGGGTGTAGAGGAGAAAAATCCTAGTCCCCAGTCCCCAATCTAATCATTACGAGCGTGTTCAAACTCGTAAACGTAGAACAATCGGCTCAATCTTTTGAGCTGATATCCAATGATCGCCAACAAGATACCACTACCAAGGGTTAACCAAAATCCTATGGGGGGAAATATTGCAAACATAGATTTTCCTAACGCGGCTTGCATTGCTACCACCCTTGCATCCAACATGATTGCTAGGAACAAACACACAACCGCTACTACATAGGCTGACACACTCAGACGCTTGATGTTTTTCAGTGCCTTTTGGCAAACGGTGCAGTGTTGAGTATGGGTTGTCCAAACATCAAATAGCTTTTGCTTGTCTGTTTCTGCTGTCGGTAAATCATGACTATAGCCTTCTGCCCAAGGTATACCACCGCCAGCACGTTTCTCTAGCCATTGGCGTAATGTAATCACCATCTTGTCTTGGGGATTGGGTGTAAAGACAGCATCCAGCCATTTACCCTTTCTTCTCTGGGCAATTGTTTTTTCTTGGTAATGCAGAAAAACCATATCTTGGTGCAGAAATAAGGATGCTAAGACATGAATTAACCAAGTTGGTAGGGGTAGCCCAAAGAATGATAAACCTTGAGGTTTCTTGCCTTGGGAATTTTTGACAAATACCTGACAACCAATATGACGACACCATCCGGGGCGGGTAGGAGTAGCATACAAAGCCAAAATTAATTGTCCGCCATCTTTAGTGGTGGTGGCAATTCTCATGTAACAAGGTGGTTGGAAGTCGTGAACGGCTTGTTCAATATTGCCTGTGGTGGGTTGGAGTGCAAAAGCAAAGCCTTCCTCGGTAGACATTTTGCGGACTGGAATCATGTCATAATACTTGGCATCCTTGTAGCGATCGCCTACGATGCCATGATGGGAAACAGGTACATGAGCAGGATCGGCAACATTTTCCATAAAATAATCCCATCCATAAGGCAAATCGCGGAAATTCCAAGGCGATTTCTCTACTTTGCCTGAGCTATCCTCTAATTCTGCAATCAGGCGTGGTGTCCGCAGTTGACTTTCTATCTGGGCTTGTTCACCTGATTCAGCCCATACCCACAATAACCCCTGACATTCTTGGGTAGGATAAACCACAGCACAGGATTTGGGGTTTTCGCAGTGGTGGGCTGCTGTTTGCTCATCTTGAGACTGGGGAATGCTGACGCATTTACCCTGTGCATCAAACCGCCAAGCATGGTAAGCACATAAAAGTGTACCGTCTGATTCTACTCGTCCTTCTGAAAGTGGGGCTAGACGATGGGGACAAAAATCTTCAAAGCATCGCCACTTACCAGTACCATCGCGCCATAAAACAATATCTTGGCCTAATAATTGCATCCCGTGAGGGCGAGCAGGATCAAGAAATTCGACAACCGCTACTGGATACCACTGCTTTGTCCATGAGAATATTTCTGCTTCGGTTTGCAGTTGCTCATCTTTGAGGCTGTTGAATATATTCCCTGGCAAGTTGATATCAGTAGTCATAAGTAATTCTGGGACTGTTTTGATTACATGACCTTGGCTTCAATAATTTTAAGATAGAGGTTGTGATAGTTAATATTTCCTAGGGCATATAAGTAGACACAATGGCACAGTCAAACCACCCAAAATCAGAGTTTCAGAATCTTACCTCAAAATTACTGTGGATACTGGCGGCAGTTTATGTATATGCCCTGTTGTTATCTCCACCAGGACAGTTGCTTCCTGGGGAACCAGTGTGGAACATCCAACCCGAAACACTCCAAGAAATTTGGCATGAGTCGATTAACTTCTTTTTTATTTTGCCAATTGTCAATATTCTGGGTTGGGCAAATATGCCCGCGCCTGTTTCTCATCCTTGGCTGGAGTCTCTATTTAACTTGGCTGAAGCTTGGATGTTAATGTTTTTACCCTTGATGTTGGCCGATGCTAGGGGACGCAATTTACCCAAACTGTTGATTTGGGGTTTAGCAATGTTTCTCACCAATACTTTTTTGATTCCCTATATGGCTATCAGAGCTACAAATTCCCCAATTGAGGCGGAGGAAAAGAGAAATCCGGGTTTACTGAAGCGTGGATTTGGCTGGTTAGGGTTAATAGTTAGCATTATTGCCATAATTTGGGCTTTTTTAGCTAGACCGGAATTTGGCGACTTGACACAAAGAGCCAATTATTTTTTACAACAATTGATGAGCGATCGCCTAACTATTGCTTTCTGTGTCGATTTGGTTTTATTTGCTGTGTTCCAAGCCATGTTAATTGGCGATATTGAACCCCCAACCAGTAAAAAACGTAGGCTGAGATTTATTCCTTTTTGGGGTTTGGTACTTTGGCTTGTTATTTAATGGTTTTTGTTCATTAACTGCTGTTGAGGGTATGTATGTCAGCTAATCAGGAATTAACTCTACCACAGATGGGTTGTGGAACTTGGGCTTGGGGAAACCAATTGCTTTGGGGATATAACGAAAGCATGGATGACGAGTTGCAAGCTGTGTTTAACCTGTGTGTGAGTCATGGTGTCACTCTCTTTGATACAGGTGATTCTTACGGCACTGGACGCTTGCAAGGACGCAGTGAGATATTATTAGGACGATTTTCTAGGGCGTATCAAGGGGTAAACCAAGAGCATATCTGCATTGCTACAAAGTTGGCTGCTTATCCTTGGCGGTGGACACGTCAATCAATGATTAAAGCTTGCCAAGCCTCGACTCAACGCTTGGGGAGAAATGTTGATTTAGTACAGATGCACTGGTCAACTGCCAATTATGCCCCTTGGCAAGAGGAGGGACTCTTGGATGGTTTGGCTGACTTGTACGAACAGGGTTTAGTCAAGGGTGTGGGGCTATCTAATTACGGTACTAAAAGATTGCAACGTGTACATCAAAAGTTTGCGGCTAGGGGAGTACCGATTAAGACTTTACAAGTGCAATATTCGCTGTTGTCTACATATCCGGTTACACATTTAGGGCTAAAGGAAGTGTGTGATGAGTTAGGTATCCAATTAATTGCTTATAGTCCTTTAGCGTTAGGGATATTAACAGGCAAATATTCTGAGCAAGGCCCCTTTCCCAAAGGTATCAGAGGTTTATTATTTAGACAGTTATTGCCGGGAGTGCGATCGCTTTTACAGTGTTTACGAGCCGTGGCAGAATCTAGAAATAAAACCATGTCCCAAGTAGCGATTAACTGGTGTATCTGTAAAGGCACCATTCCCATCCCTGGCGCGAAATCAGTAACACAGGCTCAAAGTAATATCGGTGCTTTGGGTTGGCAGTTAGACGCTGGCGAAATTGCAGAATTAGATCAAGCTGCTGCCAGTACAGATAAAAAAATGGTGCAAAATATTTTTCAGACTAAATGAAATACTCATCTCATAATCAGCAGTTTAATCCATCAATTTTTTAGGTTGAAAACACAAAACTTAGCCAAATTTCCGTGTACCTCTGCGTGCAACTTTGCGTAGCCTTCGGCAAGCCGCTTTGCGTCTACCTATGCGTTAAAAAATAAAATCACACCTTGTTTTTTATGGTTGTATGAAACCCCCCTTGCTAGGTAATCAAACATGGGGGGATTTGGAGCTAAAGCCCGGTTGGGCAATCGGGCTATTAGTTATTAAGTCTTGATTTTATTTAATTTAATTCCTCCTAGGGACAGATAAATTTAATTTGGTTATTTCTTTAGTAGTGGATAATAAAAAAAATCTCCCGTCGCCCTCTGGCAACGGGTAGATTTAAAATTCAAGTTCGTCAGGTGATCGGAATAGTTATTTATTTAGTATTTATTGCCTTGTGAGCAATTCTGCCATGAGATAGAGAAACTATCAAGATATTTCATTGAGGATGTATATCTGAATACTGTATCACCTGTCTGCTCTGTCTCCTATCGACTCAAGTCAGTTGAAAAATCAAAGCTGGGAAAAGGTTACAGGTAATTGAATTGTAAATGTTGTCAAACCATAAGCACTTGATACTTCAATTTTTCCCTGGAGATATTCTACAAGTTTCTTCACTAATGCCAAGCCTAAACCTGTACCGCTATTTAGCAAAGATTCGTTTTGGTCAATCTGGTAAGATGAGTCAAAAATTGATAACTTATCTGGAGCTTTGTTAGAAGGAATTTGATAGAATGGGTCAAAAATACGAAAATGTTCTGCTGTGGGAATTTCTACACCAGAGTTGTTAATTCTAATTTCAAAGTAGGGAACTTGTGAAATTTGAGATTTACTAACTTGAGCTTCCTGATCTTTGAAAAGTTTGAGGTTTTGGTTGAGGTGAACAGTCACTGTAATTCGCCCCAAAGCTGGAGTATATTTACAAGCATTAGTAAGTAACTCTGACACAATCCGATTGAGTAAACCTAAGTCGGAAAACAAAGGCGGTAAATCTGGAGCAATACTAAGTTCTAAAATCTGTCTTTGAGTTTGGGCCATGTCTTGAAAACTTGCTACCAGTTGGGGGAGCCAATTTTGTAGGTGAATTGAAGTTAATTCTAAGGGATAAGCGTCTGCGTCAATGATTCGCATACTCAACAAATCATCGACTAAATTTAATTGCCGTTCGCATTCATGCTGGATAATATTTAAATAACGGGATGTAGACTCAAAAGCTTCAGGTGCGTAAGCTTTAAAAATATTCTGTTGATTGAGAAGATTTTTGAGCATACTAATAGCCAATTTGATATTTGATAATGGCGTTCGCATTTCATGAGAAGTTGCTGTTAAAAAATCTTCTTTTAATTGATTGATTCTTTGCAGTTCTACTACTTGCACTTCAAGTTGACGGGAACGCTCATTGGCTAGGTTACGCTCTTCTGTTAGCCGTCGTTGGGTGTCATCCCGAAACACCATGACGGCTCCTGTAATAACACCACTGTTGTTTCGTAGAGGTGCAGCACTATCTGCTATAGGAATCATTGTGCCATGTTTGTTAATTAGCAGGGTGCGATCGCTTACGGTGGGGCGTAGCCCATCGCATAAATAAATAGTTTTTCCTTGTTGTATAGCAGCAATCATAGGATTCTGTACAGAGTTGAGAGTTTGTTCGTCAATCAGTTGTATAACCGCAGTGACTATCTGGTTTTTAACTTCATCTAATCGCCATCCTGTAATTCCTTCTGCTACCTGATTCATGTACTTGATTTGCCATTGGGCATCAATTACTATCACTCCATCCCCCATTCCCCGCAACACAGAACTCAAAAATTGCTCGCGTTCGTAGCGATTGAGTGCTGTTTGAATGGCAACATACAGTTCTTGTTCTCGCACGGGTTTGAGGATATAGCCAAAGGGAAAGGTTAATGTGGCTCTTTCCACAGTGCTTTTGTCAGAATGTCCGGTGACATAGATGATGGGAATTTGCAGATGATCCCAGATGTACTCGGCGGCTTGGATACCATCCATCTCACTGCGGAGTCGGATATCCATCAAAATCAAGTTGGGGTGCAACTGTGTTGCTCTCTCAATGGCGGCTTCGGCGGTATCGGCAATATCAACAACGCTATATCCTAGGGATTCTAAGCTTTCTTGCAAGTTGATGGCTAAGATATATTCATCTTCCACCACCAGCACCTGGATCGTTTTTGTGTTTTGTGTGTTTGAGGAGATGCTAACCATGTTTACACCTTGCTTTTTGTAAAAGTAATTTTAAATTCTGTTCCCTGCTGGCTGTTAATCTCGATATTGCCGCGCAACTGCTTGACTAAACCCTGAATCAGTGTCATTCCTAGAGTTTTGGTTTTTTTGCTATCAAATTCCGCCGGTAGCCCAACACCGTTATCGCGGACAATCAGGATCAAGGTGTGATCATCTGCTGGTGATAACCTCACCTGAATTTCCCCCGCACGATGCACCGGAAAAGCATATTTCAAAGCATTGGACACTAATTCGTTAATAATCAAGCCGCAAGGGATAGCGGTTTCAATATCTAAGCTGACATCCTCAACTTGAATATTGAGTTGAATATGGTTGGAACTAACGTTATAAGAATCAAATAAATGAGTTGTTAAATCTGGAATATATTGAGCAAAATCAATATTAGCTAAATCATCAGAACGGTAAAGCTTTTCATGGACTAGAGCAATGGAAGCAATGCGGTTTTGGCTATCGCGCAGGATGGCAGTTGCTTGTAAGTCTTGGGTACGTCTGCTTTGCATTTGTAGCAAACTGCTGACAATTCCTAGGTTGTTTTTGACGCGATGGTGGATTTCTTGAAGTAATACCTCCTTTTCTCTTAAAGATGCTTTAATTTTCTCCTCCGCTTGCTTGTGTTCGGTGATATCTTGCTGCACAGCAACGAAAACTCTACCATACTTAGGATGCCCAAAAACTGATGTAGTGGCGCTACACCAGAAAGGAGTGCCATCTTTTTTGACATTGTGGACTTCGTAGGTGGCCTCACCATGTTTTGTTATGGCTGCTGTAAGTTTTGTGTAAGTCCCTTGAGCCGTAATTTGATCATCTTCGTAGTTGACAATTGATACGTGTTTACCAAGTAATTCCCCTGACTCATAGCCAAACATGCGCTCAAATTTGGGATTGGTATAGACAATTACACCGTCATCGGCGCGAATTAAGCAAAGTCCCTCAGCCATGTTGCGGGTCATTACTGCTTGTAGTTCCAACATCTGTTCATAGTGTTTGCGATCGCTAATATCAAGGATCACACCTAACATTCGGATGGGTTCACCAGTTTCGTTGTATATTCCCCGTCCCCTACCAGTTAGCCAGTGAATACTACCATCGGGATAAATGACTCGATATTCATCTACAAAATTAGTATGCTGTTGCAGTGCCATTGCTACAGACTGTTCCACTCGGTTCACATCTTCTGGATGGATAGCATCACGCCATATTTGATACCTGGCTACTGATGTTTTTGGGTCTAGTCCTAATAAGTGATAGTGGTTGTCATTCCAGATGACTTCCCCTGTTTGTACATTCCAGTCCCATGTACCGATCTGGGTAAATTCTAAGGTTAGCCGCAGTTGCTCCTCACTTTTAGCTAAAGCGGCTTCGGCTCGTTTGCGTTCACGAAGTGCAGCTTGCTGTTTGCTGATATCAGTGACTCTGACCAGATTCATATCTTGACCAGCCACCTTGATGCGTTTGATGGCTAAGTTGCCCCAGAAGGAAGTCCCTTGCTTAGTGAGGTATTCAATTTCTCGACTCCAAAATCCTTCCTGGTTGATGGCGCTAAAATAAGCAGCCAATTCTTCAGCAGAAAATGACTCCTTATGCAAAGTATAACCTGCTATCCCAATTAGTTCAGCTTTGCTACATACACCAAACATTTTTACGGCTTGCTGATTACAGTCAGTAGTCAGTAAAGTTTCTGGGTCTACTAAAAACAGTGCATCAGCAGATTCGTTAAAAACGGCTTGTAGTAAGTCACGACTGTGGATAATTTCTAACTCGGCTTGTTTGCGTTCTGTAATATCGAGAATTGCTCCAAATATTTTTGGTACTTGGTTTTTTGTATCATAAGCTGCCCTAGATTCTACATAACGGATTGAACCATCAGGTCTGATAATGCGGTATTCCAAAGCAAAAGGGGTTTGGAGTGCGATCGTTTGCTCAAACTGAGTCTGGACTGCGGCCTGATCCTCTGGGTGAACCATCTGCAAAAACTCGCCATGAGTCGGTTCCGGTTGAATCGGATCTAAACCAAAGATGCGGAAGGTTTCCCTTGACCAACTGCGCTTGTAAGTATTTAATTCTAATTCCCAACTACCTACATGGGCAATTTTTTGAGTAGTGGCTAGCCGTGCTTCGCTGTGACGAAGTTTTTCCTCAGCTTGGATGCGTTCAGTAATATCTTGAGCGGTACCATAAAGGCGAATTACTTTACCGTCTGCGTTCTGTTGTGCGTGTCCAATCGCCTCAATATAAGTGATCGAATGATCGGCCTGCATGAGCCGCAACAGCAATTTATAAGATTCACCTGTAGAAGCAGCACGTTCAACTGCTTGAGCTAGTTTTTGTCCATCTTCCGGGTAGAACAGTTGCAGGAGTTCCTGATAGTTTGGGGCTAACTGGGCTGGATCTCGATGAAATAGTTCAAATAGCTGTTTTGACCAAGTAATTTGGCCAGTTTCTAGATGATGCTCCCAATTACCAAGACGGGCGACTTTTTGCGATTCTTCCAGCAAGGCTTGACTTTTGCGGAGTGTTTCTTCGGTATGCTTGGTGTCAGTAATATCCACTATCAGACCATCCCACACTACGCGACTGTCTGGGTATTGGTGGGGTGTGGAACGAAGTTGTACCCATTTGACTTTACCGCTAGGTGTGCAGATTCTTAATTGCACATCAAATACAGATAGATGACGAAGGGATTCATTAATTGCGGCTTCTAGGCGTGGGTAATCTTCGGTCATTACCTGACGATAAAGCAAACTGTAATCTCGCAGTACATCTTCTGCTGAAATTTCCATCAGGTTGGCAATTCCCCCACTCATGTAGGAGAAGCGATCGCTACCATCTAGTTCGCGGATAATTTGATATATTGCTCCATTGGGGAGGTTATCACCAATGCGTCGTAGCATGGCTTCTCGTTCTTGCAAGGCGATTTCTGTGGCTTTGCGATCGCTAATATTCCCTAAAGAACCAACTAAGCGGATGGGATTGCCTGTTTCATCCCACACGGCTTTAGCACGGGATCTAAACCAGCCGTAGCTACCATCCTTGAGGCGCAGACGATACTCAACACAATAACTGGGAGCTTGCTTGAGCATATAAGCCGCTTGAGCCGCCATCACTCTGACATAATCATCAGGATGAATGCGGTTGCTCCATTCCTCATCCCAATTGCTCAGTTCGTGGCGTTGATATCCCAACATCTCAAACCAACGATCTGAACGGAAGGTTTGATCAGTCAGGATATTCCAATCCCAGATGGCTTCATCTGTACCTGCGATCGCTAATTGCCAACGTTCTTCACTGTAACGCAGGGCTGCTTCTGCTTGTTTTTGCTCAGTAATATCTTTACTAATGCCTGTGACAATCCAGCAGTTTTCTTCAACAGAATAGCGGGATGTATAGGTAGCAGAAATCCAACGCACAGAACCATCTTTGTGTTCAAAACGAAATTCTACAATGCTAGTACGTTCAGCAAAGATATCTGCAAACAGGGGCATAATGACTGTTTCTCTATCTTGTGGGTGTACTCGTGACATCCACAAAGTTTTATCGGTCATAATTTCCTGTGCAGTATAACCAAAGATATTTTCGCAGCCAATAGATTGGTATTCATATTCCCAATCGTAATTAGGGAATACCCGAAAACTGACAATGGAAGTAGCGATCGCACTATTGAGAATGTCATTTAACCGAGCTTCTGAGGTGCGATAGTGTGCTTCTCTAGCCGACAATAAATTAGTTAATTGCTGTCGCCGTCTGATTTCTTGCTCTAGTTCTGCTGTTTTAGTATCTATTATTTGCCGCAAAGTAGTAATTACTTCACACAGTTCTATCGGGTTTAATGTCTGCAATACACTACTTTGGGGGAGAATTCCCACTAAGGAGCCACTGCTTTCACTAGGTTGCCAAGCATCTCGCACTGATACTGGTGTTACCACACCTAACACCTGTCCTTGAGCATCAATCACGGGCAAGTGACAAATAGAATGCTCACGAAACCGTTGTAAAACAATAGTTAAATCTTCAACCTCTGTCTCGCTGAGGGTAATCACAGGTTGGCTCATGAGTTCCCCAACAGTCATATCTGCGAAAGCCACTTGATTAGCTATGGCTCTCACCACGTCTCTTTCAGTAAAAATACCTATTAATTGTTGCTGTTCTAGAATCAACACACAGCTAGTCTGAGCTTGACTCATCAGATAGATCACTTCTGCCATTGGTGTATTTGAGGGGACTGTCACCAATGGTTTTTGATCATCTTGATGAAACAGATGCAATCTCGAATTATCCATCTGAAGTATTACTTTAAACAGCTGCTGTAAATAATGATTTTCTTGTTAAATGTTTGCACTTATCGTTAATTAGATCATTTATTTATAGATACTTTACTTTTCTTTAGAAAATAGCTGTATTAAGTAAGAATTAGATGAAGCAATGACAAACTTTATGCTTCCTTTGATACTGAGCATGATAGCAATCTGATAATTTTTCTGACTTTTCACGCCATCTGGAAAACCCCTCTCCATAGAGCGAAGCTCTTCTCGTAGAGTACCTCTCACGCCAGTTTGCTCAAGTCGGGAAACCCGCCCACGCAACTGGCTCCCCTACAAGGAGAGAGGCTTTAATTTTCCCCCTTCCCTAGTAGGGAAGGGGGTTAGGGGGTTAGGTTTTACGTTAACTTTTTCACCAGAAAAAAATCCCTCTAACTGTGCAACAGCAGAGGGCAGTCGTATGGTGTGAGGAGCAAACTTAATGTTTACTTATTCCTTAGAGTATCAGGAGATTGTGACAGAGTTATCACGAAACGATGAAGATGATGCGATCGCTCCTTAAATTTTGATCATCTCTGACATAATTTTTCGGAGTTTTTGTTTGTCAAAATTCCCGAATTTAAGCAAATCAGCATCAAAAACTCTTCGCCTTCACCCTTTTGCTGCTCTGTCCCCCTACTAAGCAGCCTTTCGGGCAGAGAATAGAAAAATAGGGAAGACCAAAAAAACCTCCAGGTATATGGGAAGACTGGAGGGGTAAGGTAAGTATGAGGAATAATGAGCATCTTGCTGTAGGTAAATTATCTATAAGTTAACTACTGGTTAATTCTAGTTTCACCCTTTTTAAGGGGGTTAGGGGGGATCAACAAGTGTTTAAAAACACAGCCAACCACTTTTCAAAAATCCTCTTACACCCCTACACGCCAGTCCCTACTCCTTCGCTCTCAACATTGGCTCATTTTGATCTTCCTATCACTCCTCAACTAACTAGCACACCAAAGTAAGCTACAATTCAAGCAGAACAAGCATTTTGCCCTGACTAATACCCCATGCTGGAGAATCTGCAAACTCAAGTTTACCAACTAGAACAATTTGCCAACACCCTGGTTTCTCACCAATTGACGCATCTGAGTTTGCTGAGTGTTGGGATCATTTTCACGGCTGGGCTATTAACTAGCCTAACTCCCTGTATGCTTTCCATGTTGCCCATTACGATAGGCTACATTGGCGGTTATGAAGCTAAAAGCCGTCTGCAAGCAGCAGTTCAATCAACATGGTTTGCATTAGGATTAGCCACTACACTAGCAGGACTAGGCATTACAGCTGCTTTGGTAGGTAAAGTTTACGGTCAGATAGGCATTGGTTTGCCGATTATTGTCAGTATTATCGCCATTCTCATGGGGTTGAACTTACTGGAAGCATTACCTCTGCAACTGCCATCTTTTGGTGATACTAATTGGATTTCTCCAGATTTACCGCCAGGGGTGCGTTCCTATGGTATTGGGTTAACTTTTGGTTTAGTCGCTTCCCCATGTAGCACGCCTGTTTTAGCCAGCTTGTTGGGTTGGGTGGCAAATACACAAGATTTAATTTTGGGCGCTGTGTTATTAATTTCCTACACAGCCGGATATGTCGCCCCCTTAATTGTGGCAGGTACGTTTACAGCTGCCATTAAAAAGTTACTAGAATTGCGTCGCTGGTCTGGTTGGATTAACCCTGTTAGCGGGGCGCTTTTAGTTGGATTTGGTGTATTTTCTCTAATTTCTCGAATTCCCCTTGGCAGTTTCTAAGCAATGACTATAGATAATTCCACGTCTACAGCATCCCGTTGGTGGTCAGTACCGGGTAAATTCTTGCGCCAAGAGTTTTTACCTGTACTGACAGATTTAAGATTGGCGATCGCTCTATTATTAATCATCGCCCTATTTAGTGTGACTGGTACTGTCATCGAACAAGGTCAGTCACCCGCATTCTACCAAGCCAACTACCCAGAACACCCAGCCTTATTTGGTTTCCTCTCTTGGAAGGTCATCCAAGTAGTAGGCTTAGATCATGTCTATCGGACTTGGTGGTTTCTCTCGTTACTGGTTTTATTCGGCACTAGCTTGACTGCTTGTACTTTTACCCGTCAGTTACCAGCTCTAAAAGCAGCCCGTCGCTGGAAATATTACGAAGAACCAAGACAATTTCAAAAACTCGCTTTAAGTGCAGAACTAGATACTGTTTCTGTCAATTCTTTAAGCCAAATATTACAAAACCGTCGTTATAAAATTTTTCAAGAAAAAGATGATATTCTTTACGCCCGTAAGGGGATAGTTGGACGCATCGGCCCAATTATCGTTCATATTGGCATTGTCATGATTTTGTTGGGGGGAATTTGGGGGGCAATGACTGGTTTTATTGCCCAAGAAATGATTCCCAGTGGTGATACTTTTCAGGTGAAAAATATTATTGATGCTGGTCCTTTAGCATCTGCTCAAATCCCCAAAGATTGGTCTGTCAGAGTCAATCGTTTTTGGATTGATTACACTCCCACAGGTGGAATTGACCAATTTTATTCAGATATGTCAGTGTTGAATAATCAGGGGCAAGAAGTTGACCACAAAAAGATTTTTGTCAATCAGCCTCTGCGTTATCATGGCGTAACTTTCTATCAAACTGATTGGGGAATTTCAGCTGTTCGGGTGCGGGTTAACAACAGCCCAATTTTTCAAATCCCCATGGCATCATTAGACACCAAAGGTAAGGGGAGAATTTGGGGTACTTGGATTCCCACAAAACCAGATATGAGTCAGGGAGTCTCGTTATTAGCCAAAGATTTACAAGGGATGGTATTAATTTACGATGCTCAAGGTAAGTTAGTTGATACTGTCCGTAGTGGAATGTCTACCCAAGTTAATGGTGTGACACTAAAAGTTTTAGATGTAGTTGGTAGCACTGGTTTACAAATTAAAGCTGATCCCGGTATTCCCATTGTGTATACAGGGTTTGCTGTGTTGATGTTGGGTACAGTGATGAGTTATTTTTCTCACTCCCAAATTTGGGCATTACAAAAAGGCGATCGCTTGTATATTGGTGGTAAAACTAACCGCGCTCAAGTGGCTTTTGAACAGGAAGTTTTAGAAATTTTAGATGGCTTGAGTTCGCAGTCTACGACAGCATAGGGACTGGGGACTGGGGACTGGGAGAGGCCTATTTTATATTTCTCCCCCATCTCCCCCATCTCCTCTAACCCTATTTACTGTGACGTACTTCTACAAAAGTATGAACATTCCCACGAGGGGCGAAATCGGCTTTTACTGTGACTTCTAAAGGATCACAAGCTGCCACAAAATCATCGAGAATTTGGTTAGCTGTCTCTTCGTGAGAAATGTAGCGATCGCGGTAACTGTTAATATAAAGTTTCAGCGCCTTTAATTCTACGACTCGTTCATCAGGCACGTAGGTAATATGAATTGTGGCAAAATCAGGATAGCCGGAAAATGGACACTTACAAGTAAATTCCGGCAAACTAATATTAATGTCATAACGCCTACCCACACGCGGATTCGGAAAAGTAATGAGTTCTCCCTCCGCAATGTTGCGTTCGCCATACTTCATTTCTTGGCTAGACTGAGATACTGTTTCAGGTGAGGAATTACTCATAAGTTAGTGATGTGACTATGTTAGCAAGATGGAGAAACCAATCATTACTAACTTAACATTCCCCACACAACACGCTACTCAACGCCCCGAAGAAAGCTAACAGCACTCTTTAATACTCTTTCTCCCAATCCGGACAACTCGCATCATCCCAACCATGCGGGTGCATAGCACAAACTAACAAATTACCCCCATACACATGGCCGTGATAATTTTGACAACCAACGCAAGCCGGATTTTGTTCTGCTGAGGGTTCAACTGAATAAGGAAAACCCGGATCAGCATCAACTACAATGTCTTCTAGTTCCCAGTAAACGTCTAAAAGCGGTTCAGTTATATCCTGGAGATACTGGTCAACTTCAGTAACAATGGAGTTTTGTACTTGCTCGGAAATTTCTTCTGATAACTCAAAAAAAGCATCTACCATTTCACTCATTCCTAGGAAGAGACGCTCTACTTCTTCAGCCACGGTTTCTACAATTTCCATCAAATCTTTTTGCCACTGTTCCATAAATTCAACGCCCATACTTACGGTCAACAGGACGCTTAGTGCTACTTGGCCTGAAGCACTAGAGTACACCCTAGGTAATCTATATTATAGATTCTTGTGGACACGACATTCCACTAACGTATGACTGTGCTGACTGCTGCTGTTAGAGTAAGGAGTTGGGGATGATTAATCGTTTTGCAATCTTTTCAACTCTTCTTGCAGTTGTAGCACTTGTTCGCGGAGTTGATCCACATTTTCTGTTGATGCCTCTTTGACCGTTGGTTCTTCGTCTTCCTCTAAGATTTCGATGCGACGAGGTTCAGAAGTTGGCGGTTTCTCAGGAGTTTCAGCCGATGTTGGTGCTTGTTGAGCTTGGGTCATCATATCTTCCACAAAGCGGCGGGCTTCTTCTGTGGTCATCTCGCCCTTAGCTACCATTTCATCTGCCAGTTTTTGGGCTTGCGATCGCAGTTCAGTTAATTTTTCCCCAGCTTTCTCACCGGCGTAGGAAGCCAACCCGATACCGAGGTAAAAAGCCTTTTGAACTATATCTCCAAAACCAGGCATCGCTGCTGATTACTCCTAGAAAATAGGGCGACCCGGAGACTACGCCTACTACAAGCATCCCGTATTGCTGCTACCTTCCGGTCCTGACAAGGTTTAGGCGTTGCAGTCGCATAGATCCAGGTCTAAACAAAGTATAACACTAATATTGCGTAAGTGTGTGTTATTCGACTACGATTTTCCATTCATAAAGTTGATAGTTGACGCAGCCGTTTTTTACCAAGGGGTCACTAGCGACAATCGCCTCTGCTTCCTCCATTGAGTTAGCCTCAAACAGCAACATCCCACCGCCAAACTTTGACCAATAACCTGATTTGGCTTGATGGCCTTTGGCAATTAACTCTTGAACATAAGCTTTGTGAGCGGGTATGTATTGGTCAAAGATGGATTTATCAACTTTGCCCTGCTCTATCTTGACAAACCACGGCATTTTGCTGGCGACCTTATATATGTTCTACTATTGTTAAAGATTATCTGCTTTTATTCTTTTGCGTTTTGAATTCCTCTAAAAGCCGTTTCTTCATAGCCCTACTACCACCCCAGCATATTCAAGATTACGCCAACGACATCAAGCAACACTTTGCTGATCAGTATGCCAGTACACACGCGCAAAAGTCACCACCACATATTACCCTCCAACCCCCCTTTGAATGGCTAAATGATGACCTATCACGGATGGAAGCATCCCTGCGGGAGTTTGCCAGCCAGCAGCAGCCATTATCTATTACTCTGAGTGGGTTTGCCGCCTTTCCACCCCGCGTCATATATATAGATGTGGTAAGAAGTACCCAACTCCTGAGTTTGCAAACTGACTTAATAATGCACATGGCAGCCAACTTACAAATTATTGATGAAGTTGGCCAAAAACGCCCTTTTGCACCTCACATGACAGTTGCCTTTCGAGACTTAACCAAGCAAAACTTTAAGGCAGCTTGGCCAGAATTCGAGCATCGCCCGCTACACTTTGAGTTTACTGCTGACAAGTTAACCCTCTTGATTCACGATGGGAGACACTGGCATATGCGATCGGAGTTTGCTTTTTCGTCTGGTGACAACTAATCAATATTTATTACAGAAGGTTTGCGTATAATCACAAATGTCATTTGATGAATAACTAAGTCAACTATTCAACAAATCAAGACGTATATCATGAGGATCACTGAGTCGTTGAGGAAAGGCTCAAAAGGTTCAGAAGTTACGCAACTACAAGAGCTTTTAATTCAGCTAAAACTAGATCCAGGCCCCATAGATGGTGATTTTGGTGACAAAACTGAAGCAGCTGTGAAGCAGTTTCAAAAGCAACAAGGTCTAAATTCTAATGGAATTGTGGAAATTGATACTCAAAATGCCTTAAATCAGGCTATTCAACGACAAAGGTTTTATGGTGGTGTTTCTGGAAAATTACCACTTCCGGGTGTAGCTCTTATTCAGGAATTTGAAGGTTGTAAGTTGGAAGCCTATCCTGATCCACTCACGAAGGGTAAGCCTTACACTATAGGCTGGGGTTCTACTCGTAAGAAAGATGGTAGTGAGTGGAAATTGGGAGATAAAATCACTCAACAAGAGGCTGATGAGTTATTAATTCTACAGTTAGAAAGTCGTTATCTACCACCTCTAGAGAAGATTCCGGGATGGCAAAATTTGAACCCTTATCAGCAGGGGGCTTTATTGAGTTTTGCTTACAATTTGGGGCCTAACTTCTTTGGCGCTAAGAATTTCGAGACTATCACCAGAGTCTTGAGAAATCAGCAGTGGGAGCAGATAGAAGCAGCATTAGTTTTGTATATAAATCCTGGAAGCCCTGTTGAGAAAGGGTTAAGAAGGCGACGTGTGGCGGAAGCTAAACTATTTCTTCAGCCAATGGATAACAACCCTTAAAGGTTTGTAGTCAGGACTTAAGTCCTGACTACAAACTAAACCCCCATGATTTCACATTGCAAAAAACATCTTGCTAATTTTTGCTATTGGGACGCTGAATAATCGTCTCTAAAACTCGCCGTTTGGCTTTCGGATCAACCCCTACCAACCGTACATACTCACCACTGTATTCTGCTAAACAAGCTTCTAAAGCAGAAATAGCATCAGACTCAGCATCGCCATGAATAGTACCGCAGCTTTGCCAAGAACCAGTACGGAAGCGACGCTCATCTACGTGTTCAAAGGTAATTGTATGACCTTGAGATAAAATTTGCCGGATTTGTTCTTGTGTTTCTAAGCTTAAGTGTGTACTCGAACTCTGGTGTTTTGGCGCGCTATTCGTTGATGGTTGATGATTTGGTGACACCTCAGATGTTGGTGCGGGTTGATAGCCTCTACCTCGATTCAGACGATTGTATTCATCTACTAACTGGGAAGTTTCTACCCGTTTTTGTTCACCCACCATAAAGTTGCCAGACTCGATTAAATGAGAGAGACTAAACTCTGGTTTTTTAAATGCTGGTGGCCCTTCTAAACTATTCACCACACGTAAAGATACGTGTTCAAACCCTACTTGATGGATAAAGTTGCGGATTTGTTCATCGTAAATTCGGGAACGTAAGGCACTAAAGAAGTCAATCGATTGATTGGGGAAGGTATCTACTAACTGTTCAACTTCACGCTGTGAGAGTCCATCTTCCCCAAAAATTCCACCGACAATTCCCACCTTATCATCACGGTTAGGTTCCCAGTAGAACTTCTCCATCCGTCCATCCCGAATCAACGGCGCGTAGAGGGTAGAAAAATCATTACCTGTGACAATAATTGGTACACGACGTAAAGGTGTGGAATCATAGCTTCCCGGCAACTGTACATCTGTGGGATTATCAGCAATATTCATCAGGGTGGCATTCACCAACTGAGTATTCACAGTGTATTGTGTCCCTTCATCAAAGCGCCCCGCACCTGCATCTAAATCATTAATCATCAGTACGCACATTTTGCCACGCACTTTAATGAGTTCTGCTGTTTCCCGATAGCGCAAGCGGATTAACCGTGCTGGATCTCCCGCATCCGGACTTTCCAATTCACCACCAGAGATGAGTGTGACTTCCACACCCATTTTTTCAAAAGCTAACTCACACTGAAAGGTTTTCCCTTCACCTTTGCGTCCATGAATCCCTAAAATCAAAGGTACTCGTACACCAGGAAGATTTAAAAAGTTTTTGGTGATGTGAACTGCAAGTTTATCCAAAAATCGAGGAGCAATGTAATAACTCATAAAATTATCACTGACGAGGACTTATTTAATTAATGTTAAGTTTTTTTTGTATCTGGTGTTTACTAATCTTGCGGTAGAGATTCAGGGTTGCTACCATAAACGCTGTATGGGATAGGCATCAAAAATTGTATCTGCACTAAGAATAGGTAGATTTTCTGCTATAGCTTGTGCAATCAACATTCTGTCAAAAGGGTCACGATGGTGTAGAGGTAGTTGAGAAATAACACTAATATGACTAATTTTGATATCTAGTACATTAAAGTCATTATTGTTGAGTTGCTGTGTGATAAACATCTCCAGTGGTAGATTAAATCTCAACTTACCTAAACTCTGCTTAATACCCATTTCCCATATGCTAGCTATACTCAAAAAAATCTGGTTATTCTCATCATTAATTAATTTTGTTACTGGATTACTTAATTTTGAATCATATGTTACATACCAAATAAAAGTATGTGTATCCATCAGCAATATCATCACATATATTCCTGAAAATCTTCTAAAGGTGCGTCAAAGTCATCAGCTATTGTAATTAAGCCTTTAGCACTTCCTGGTTGACGCTGACGTTTAACTGGCTCTACAGGAGTTAATTTTACAACAGGCTGATTATCTTTCATAATGATAATTTCTTCGCCACCTAGTGCAGCTTCGATCAAGTCTGGTAAGTGTTGAGATGCTTCAGATAAAGTAATTTGGGTCATATTTTTCACCATTAAATCTGAATAATTTTTATGAAATTATGGCTGATTGTTTTATTTTGAATTTTGTAGCTTGCTTCTCTTACGATGGCTTAAGCCTACCCGTAGGGTATTTTGAATTTTGAATTGATTCATAACTCGGCTTTCTTGAGGTGTGGCATTGCTGCATATCAACGCTCAAATTCGTGGCGAGTGAATCTGTCACCACTTTCTAACGATGGAATTTTGGCGCTTTGATTAATGTTGTGTTCTACCGATGATGTCATTGGCAGATTCCTCACAGGAGTGTTGCTGCATCTAGTATAGGCAATTCTTATCTAAACCAATTCACCCAAGCATCCCAATTATCAACAAGTTGGGCAAATTCTGTATAACCTGCGGCTTTGGGATGAGCGCCATCATTATTTATTGCTTCTTCTAGCCAAACAGTTGACTTTTCTAATATCGAAAAAACGTTGAGATAAGGGACATTTAATTCGTGACAAACTTTTGCAAACTCTTGAGATAAATTAGCAATTCTTTGATTCTGTTCTCTATCTCCACATGGCGGAGGACTAACCATTAAAACAGGATATAACTGTTTTGTCTCACTCAAAATCATCTGAATATTTTCAATTGATTCTGTAATTGCAACACGAGTTTTACCATTCTCTATAGTCGTGTCGTTTACACCGAAAGAAAATACAACTCTACCGTCATACTCTGGTGGTAGACGATAAGAAACTTCTCTCAGCCAGCGATGTCTCAGTTCTGTACTCGTTTCTCTTCTTACACCTAAATTATAGTACGTGATATCATAACCTTTTCTATTGGCATTTACACATATTCTACCTGTCCAACCAAGGCACTCTGGATCACCTGTACCATTAACAAACGATTCTCCAACAAAACAAAGTCTGGTTTTTGTGTACATATATGACTCTGGCAATTAGTGTATTGTCTCAACTCATCAGGAGAAAATATTCAGGAATAATGGACAAAGATTTACAAACAACACTAGCAACAATATTATCTCAATACCAAAACTCATTTATTAATAAGGTTTATGTCGATGAAAATGAAGACTACGATATTTTAATGAATGTGTTTTCTCTTACCCCAGATATGAAACGCGAAAATCGCCAGTATTGGGGACGCGAGCTAGGGATGTGTTGGCAGTTAATTGTTACTAGAATATGTCAGTATACCTGTGATAATTTTCAACCTGCTTTAAAAATTGATAATGATGAGCCATGCGATTTAATAGTTGGACAATATGCTATTGATACTAAATATCGTATCGGTTCTGGCGATTCAGGAACACTAAAAAAATTTAGATATTATGGTAATTTACTAAGTAATAGAGGCTATATACCAACATTACTGATATTAAGGAATGATAATTTACCTGCGGCAATTCAAGCCTGCATATCTGGTAGGTGGAATATTTTAACAGGAACAGCAAGCCTTGATTTCATACAACAAATTTCTGGATTTGATATTAAATTTTTCTTAGAAAGTAACGCGGGGAAATACGCTGTTCGCAGCAACACTTAGTGCATCTTTTGCAGAACTACTGTTGTATCATGCTTAATAGTTCCTGCCCAATTAACATTTCTAGGAATGTTCAATTTTCTATTTTTTAACAATAGATGAAATCGAAAAACCTCTTGAAATCCAATATTAGTAGCAAAATCCACTAATAAGTTAGCTACTGGAATATCAACACCACAAATTTTACTAACATCACCAATAGTAAAGCAATAATAACCCCCTGGTTTTAATTTATTAAAACAAGCAGAGAAATGTTCTTGCATATCTATAAAATACTTATATACAACTCTTGCTCTTAGTTGATTTTGTCCTTTACTAGCTTGATATTTGTTACCATGAAATATCTCGGCAATTAAGTGATCAAGAGCATGATGTCCAGTTGTGCCAAGTTGTCTATACTCGGAACTAGCAATTCTTTCTGTACCGATTTCTTTTGAATATAAATTCAACCTTTCCTGATCACTTTTGACAAAATCTAACCAATGCAACTCAAATTTACTAGCCCAAATATAATCAATTGCATTAATGTAAGGAGGAGATGTAACTACAGCATCACATAACCAATCTCCTTCTAAATTTCGTGCATCTTGTGAGGCAACTTCCCTAACATCAGTATCATCCCATGTAAACTGATACCATTCCGCAAGAGCCTCTATAATTTTGTCAACATAAAGTTGAAAATATTTAAAAACATCTGCACGACTTCTTTGAGGTACTTCTTTAACACTTGAACGCCGTGCAGCTAATATCATGCCATCATTCATGTTGGAACATTTTCTGACAGTCGATGCAAAAGCTAGTAATAAAACTGGTTGGTAAGCTAGTTTTGATAAATAGATTCTACTTTTAATAATTTCTAAACCTGCTTGTACTTCTTCTTGAAACCAAAAATCTTTATTACTAAAATTGATGCTACTAATTACAGTGTTGGCAGTATTTTCATCAGCAACTATTTTGTGCGATTCTGCCAAAATATCAATTAGTGGTAAACGAGTTGTCTTTACTCGACAAATTAGTTGACTCAGAGGGTTATTATCTAACCAAATAATATTTCTTTTGAACTTCAATCCTTCAATCAGGCTAGTTCCTGAACCTGCAAATGGTTCAAGAATCACTGAGCCTGGAGATGTATATTTTTGCAAAAACCAAGATGGAATCTCAGGAATTGTTTTTGCTGGCTGAAATCCTAGGGAATAAACCTTTAAAGGTGTATCTCTTTCTAAAGAAATGTATGTTCCATTAGGTAATTCAACCGGAATATCATATTTAATATGGATATAGGATGTAGAGTTTTGTAATTTATGATCTATAAATGAAGATGTTTCCTGGACATTAATATCAGTAAAAAGTGATAGTTGATGATTATTCATTTACTATAATAAATATGTTTGCTATTGATAGTAGCCAAGAGTAGGTTTGCAGTCAAGGTAACTATTGAGCGAAGAAAAAAGAGAGGTAGAGTTTTCTACCTCTCTTTGAGAAATTATTTAAACCAAATCAGCTTTTAGTATCTGCTGGGTTTGTGAACGATAAAGCTGAGAACTTGGCACTGTTTGATGTTGTCGAAACCTACAACACGGATGTAGCAGTTACCGTACTGGGAACGGCAAGCTTGAACTTCACCCAAAACTTCTTGAGTGGATTTAGCACCAAACAAAGGTAGCTTCCACATTGTCCAATAAAATTCGGTGGGTTCAGAGGTTTCGTTGAATTCGATCGCAGGAATGTACCCTTGATTGAGAATGTATTGGACTTGCTTGGCAATTTGCGCGTCGCTGAGGGGAGGCAGGTAAGACAGGGTTTCGTAACGACGCTCTTTTGGTAAAGTTTGCATAGCTGATGTTAATGGATTGCTATTTTTTAACTACTTGGAAATTGGTGCGTATGGCTGGCCTAACTGGATAAGTTATCCCAATCAGGATCGGAAATTTTTTGCTGTTCTGATTCAGGACTGGGATGAGATAAACTCAGCTGTGTCATGCGTTCTAAGTGCTGGCGACGTTGTTCCATGTTGGCTTTTTGAATGCCACTCAGAACCATTTCAGGTAAGAACTCTGTTACTTCCTCTGCAATGTGTTCTCTGACAGTCATAATCCGCAGTGCTAAATCCGGCTTTTCCCGAAAAAGTTGATCAAGGTAAGCTTCTCCGTCCTGGATTTTACCTGCGGAAAAGTTTTGCAGCCAATGTGCTAACGGAGGATTCGTTTCGCTCAGCTGTGCCAAAACTGTCCTTAGTGCCTGATAAGTCAGGTAGCTTTGGAGAGTTTTGGCTGTGTCTTTCGCAATTTGCTTGAGATCCATGCTTGACCCAGCCCAAGTTAAAGTAAAAAGTCAAAAGTAAAAAGTAAAAAGAAGGATTGAAAATTTTCTTTTACCCTTTGGGTTTACCACTTGCTGATGCAGAGCAAACCTTTCGGCAGTTGCTCATGGGGAAAACCCCAATATTGCACTGCCTAACCACCGCAGTGGCTTACCTTTTAACTTTTTACCTTTTACTTGATGATCAGACGGTATCCATTGCCTCAAACTCGAACTTGATTTCTTTCCACAGTTCGCAAGCAGCAGCCAATTCAGGAGACCACTTAGCAGCTTCACGGATAACGTCGTTACCTTCACGAGCCAAGTTACGGCCTTCGTTACGAGCTTGGATACAAGCTTCCAGAGCCACACGGTTAGCGGTTGCACCAGGAGCGTTACCCCAGGGGTGTCCGAGTGTACCACCACCGAATTGCAGTACGGAGTCGTCACCGAAGATTTCTACCAGTGCGGGCATATGCCATACGTGGATACCACCGGAAGCAACTGCCATTACACCAGGCATGGAAGCCCAGTCTTGGGTGAAGTAGATACCGCGAGACTTGTCTTGCTCAACGTAGTTTTCACGCAACAAATCGACGAAGCCCATTGTGATGGCGCGATCGCCTTCCAATTTACCTACAACTGTACCGGTGTGGATGTGATCACCACCAGACATACGTAGTGCTTTAGCCAATACACGGAAGTGGATACCGTGGTTCTTTTGACGGTCGATTACAGCGTGCATCGCGCGGTGGATGTGCAGTAACAAACCGTTGTCACGACACCAACGAGCCAAGGTGGTGTTAGCGGTGAAACCTGCGGTTAGGTAGTCGTGCATGATGATGGGCATACCGAGTTCTTTAGCGTACTCAGCCCGCTTCAACATTTCTTCGCAGGTAGGAGCGGTGACGTTTAGGTAGTGACCTTTGATTTCGCCGGTTTCTGCTTGAGATTTGTGGATAGCATCAGCTACGAACAAGAAGCGATCGCGCCAACGTTGGAAAGGTGCGGAGTTAATGTTTTCGTCGTCTTTGGTGAAGTCCAAACCACCGCGCAAACATTCGTATACTGCACGACCGTAGTTTTTAGCAGACAAACCTAATTTGGGTTTAATGGTACAACCCAACAAAGGACGACCGTATTTGTTTAATTTGTCACGCTCAACTTGAATACCGTGGGGAGGACCTTGGAAGGTCTTCAGGTAAGCAACGGGAATGCGTAAGTCTTCTAGACGTAACGCCCGCAATGCTTTAAAACCGAATACGTTACCTACGATGGAGGTAAACATATTGGTTACAGAACCTTCTTCAAACAGATCCAGAGGATAGGCAATGTAGGCAATAAATTGGTTGTCTTCGCCGGGAACTGGTTCGATGTCGTAGCAACGACCTTTGTAGCGATCTAGATCGGTCAACAAGTCGGTCCACACAGTTGTCCAAGTACCAGTGGAAGACTCAGCCGCTACAGCCGCACCTGCTTCTTCAGGAGGAACTCCGGGCTGAGGTGTAACACGGAATGCCGCCAGAATATCTGTATCTTTAGGTGTGTAATCTGGTGTGTAATAAGTTAGTCTGTAATCTTTAACCCCGGCTTGATACCCAGCTTTTGACTGAGTCTTCGTTTGAGCGTAAGACATATCTATCCTTCCAAGATGTCACTCTTTTTACTTATCAAATCACGTTCTGTGCAAATTTTTCTCACAAACTCGCTATCTCTCCATCAGCAAGGAGAAAAACAGGAATAATTTTTTTTAGAGGTTTTCTTTGGTAGAGGGTGGCGATTTTCTGCTACTGGCACTTGATTTAAGTTTTAAACCTCTTCACCAGTGTCTTTCCCATCTAGGGTTGCATAACTGAACGCTTTGGCTTGATCCCCCATGCCATCTTTAAAAATTCTCTTTTATCTGTTTTTCTCACTCCACTAAATTGCTGTATCCCATAGCTACCTTCGCGCTAGGACGAAAGTGTGAATATATCCCATATTCCTAGTGTTATTAGGTAAGTGGGTCTGTTTTCACAAGTTCCCGCCCATACTTTCCTGATGACTTCCTGATTGTCAAGAAATAGTCAACAGGAGAGAGTTGGCTTGACGGAATACTTAGTAGAGTGATCAGCGCAAGATCAAAAGTTGCACACCACATAAATTTGTAGCTTGTCTCACAATATATCAAGAAATGGCATAAGTTAAACTTTGAAAGTTTTTAACTTATCTATTTGAATTTGTTATTAAATAAACTTTTAAACATTTTGTTAAATTTTATTTACAAAAAGTAACTCTAATTGTAATGGGGATTGGGGGCTGGGGAAAACGTACATTACTATATCTCCCCTGTCTTCTGCCTCTTGACTGTTTAAAAACTACTAACTGCGGGAAAACTGAGACTAACCGTTAGCCAGTTTAGGTAATGGCTTTAGATAGTGTCTCCAAAGGAAATTTCGCCGTGGTATTACTTCGCAAACGTACTAATTTACTGATGACTTCTATATTGTTGGGGTTGATAGTGGTGCCGAGCATGGCAGTTAAAGCCCAAAACTCTGACAATAATGCACCATCGCCAATAACCCCTGAGATTAAACCATCGGAATTAGCTCCTTCCTATCCTGCGTCTGCACCGCCGCCACGAGTAGACCCCTTACCTAATGAACGGGGGTTGCAAGAGCGTTCCGTAGAAACTGATTATCGTGTTAGTAACTTGCTGGGAGATTTTGCGGGTAATCTCTGGGTAGGTTCTTGGCGAGGATTATCGCGGATTGACCCCAAAACAGGTAAGATTTTGGCGCGTGTTAGTCTGCCCAATACGGCTATTGGAGCTTTAGCCCAAGATAAAGTAGGACGTTTATGGGTGGGAAGTTATGAAGGGCTGATACGAGTAGAACCCCGTACTAATGAAATTTCAGCACAAAATTTATTTTTACCTTCTAAACGGGTATTGTCATTACTTGTTGACAAGCGCGGTTATTTGTGGGCTGGGACTGATAGTGGTTTAGCTTTAATTAGTCCCGACCAAGGCTTAATTATGACCACAATCAAAAATTTGCCTGGTGTCAGTGCCAACACCATGACTTTAGATGCTGAAGGTCAATTGTGGGTTGGGACTTTAGATGGCATAGTCCGAGTTAATACCGCCAGCGCCTTGATTATGAAGCGTATCAATGATTTACCGGGTACAACCGTACAGACTTTAGCTATTAGTCCAGAAGGGTTAATTTGGGCAGGAATGCCGAATAATTTATTGGTGATTAACCCTAAAACTGGAGTAGTGTTGCGGTCTGTGGCTCGTTTACGCGGCAAGAATGTTACAGCCGTCAGTTTTTCTAAAGATGGTAGTGTTTGGGTAGGGACTCACAATGGTTTGTTACGATTAAATCCAAACACAGGCGCTGTGTTAGATGAAGTTGCTGGTCTGCCTTCAAGTCGAGTGTTAACACTTGTACCCGACATCGCTAATAAATTATGGGTTGGAACAACTGAAGGTCTGGCTTGGTTAATGCCCAAAATGAACAGTGCAAAACCTCATCTGGCTTTCAGTCGTGCTGTGAAGTGAGGGGCTGGGGACTGGGGAGTGGGGACTGGGGACTGGGTATGGGATTTTTTCCCTCCGCTCCCCTACTCCCTACTCCCTACTCCCTACTCCCTACTCCCTACTCCCTACTCCCGATTTAAAAATGGCAGTCACTACCCAACAATTAATTCAATGGAAACAACAGGGACGTGCAATTGTGGCGTTGACCGCATGGGATTATGCGATCGCTCACATTCTCGACGCGGCTGGTGTAGACTTAATCCTAGTTGGGGACTCGATGGCAGTAGTGTTGGGTTATCAAACAACCCTGCCCATTACCCTAGAAGAAATGCTGCATCATGCTAAGGCTGTACGTCGGGGTGTTAAACGTGCCTTAGTTGTGGTAGACCTACCGTTTCTCACGTATCAAGAAAGCATCGCCCAAGCAATACATTCGGCAGGGCGGATATTAAAGGAAACTGGCGCTCAAGCCGTGAAGTTGGAGGGTGGTTATCCCGCAATGGTGGAAACTGTGGCGCGATTGGTGCAAGCGGGAATTCCAGTGATGGGTCATGTGGGTTTAACACCACAGTCAATTCACCAGTTAGGTTTACGACAACAGGGAAAAACTGAGGAAACAGCCCAGAGAATTTTAACTGAAGCGATCGCACTCGAACAAGCAGGTGTATTTTCTATTGTGTTAGAGCATATCCCCGCCGATTTGGCAATGCACATCACACAAAAACTCAGCATTCCCACAATTGGTATTGGTGCAGGTTCTCATTGTGATGGTCAAGTTTTAGTAACATCTGATGTTCTGGGTTTATCAGAAAAACAGCCACCATTCGCCAAAGTTTACACCAATTTACGAGCAACAATTACCAAAGCAGTACAAGATTACGCTGTAGATGTGCGAGAGCGAAAGTTTCCGTAAATTTAAGGGAGCAGGGGAGCAGAGGGGCAGAGGGGCAGGGGAGCAGAGGAGCAGGGGAGAAAAACTAATGACTATTGCCTATTGCCTATTGCCTATTGCCTATTCATGAACCGTACCATCAGGCATGATTGCTCCTTCTAGTTCTGCATCTGTGAGAATTGCTCCTGTTAAGTCTGCCCCTCGCAGATTGGCTTTGCGGAGAATAGCACTATCTAGATTGGCATAACTCAGGTCTGCACCTTGCAAACTAGCTCCAGTTAAATCCGCCGCCAAATTTCCCCATTGTATTGTTTTACCCAAATTTGCCCTACATAGCTTTGCTCTATCTAAATTGGCATGATGTAGGCTAGTAGCTCTCAAGTCAGCGTAACTCAAATCTGCCCCACTCAAAACTGCGTATCCCAAATCTGTGCGCTGGTTGGAACTGGGACGCAGGTCTGCTTGAAATAGCAGAGAATTAGAGAGATTAGCACCATTTAAATTAGCACCGCATAAACTGGCTTTAATTAAGTTCGCTGATTCCAAGCGAGTTTTTACTAACTTTGCGCCTGTTAAATCAGCTTCCCTAAGAATGGCACGATATAAGTCTGCTGCACTCAAATCTATTCCCCAAAGAATGGATTCACTCAAATCAGCTGACTGTAGACAAGCTTGGCTGAGGTTGGTTTTCCCTAATCGTGTCTGACGCAAATCAGCATAGCTAAAATCTGCGCCTGTCAGGTTGACATTGGTTAATTCTGCTTCTTGTAAGTTGACGCGCTGAAAATTTCGTTTCCCAGCAGTATACTGTTTGAGAATATTATCCAAATCCATCATTAAATTCAAAAGAATTAAAAGTTTAAGAGCCGAATTTATGCTTTTTTGGTAGCCAAATAAAGACTACTATTTTTACTCAGAAGAAGCTACACAAAGCAGTGACAATCAATTTCTTGTATGACCAATTATAAATCGTTTTTTCTCCATTCTCCATTCCCTAATATCGACTAACACAACATTGAAACGCAGGAAGATGGTTATCTTGAGAAACATGGCGGAGTTGGGTGAAAGCAGCACGTAAATCTGCTTCCTGAACAAATTCTAAAAACTGGTCATACATTTTGACATTGGCTATTTCTGATTCTACTCCTGCTTGACACGCAGCTTGGAGAGTATCAGGTGCTGGGACATTTCCCATAAAAGTATCAGGAGGAATCGGTAGCCCGTATTTAGTAAATAGGTGATTCCACAAAGAAACGTGTCTATCTTCACCGTGAACAATATTGCTAAAAGGACGTACTTCCCCAAATTTGTTGATTACTGCTGTGTAAAAAGCACGGGCATAATATTCATCATTGATAGCATCAATCATTGCTTGTTGGGTTTTAGCATTCAACTCGGTGCGAGTATCAGCAGAAGTTTGGCTAATGGTGCTAGTGGAAGCTACAGCACACAAACCTCTGTTACCCCTGTGATTTACTCTGGATATTTGATGATTTATGTGGCGGTTTCTTTGACAATTCATCATCTCTTCCTCATTTTTTAGTTAGTGAGAATTTCATTCTGTATTCTTATTCAAAAAATCTCTTGGCTGATGTTTCTACTACTCTGTACTGGAATAGGTTCAACTAACGACAATCCCAAGAATTTCAACCCTATTCTTTCAAACCAAGGTACTGCTGCACCAAAGCGCATTTTGGCTAAAAAATACTTCTCAAACGCAGTCTTGGCCCAACTTACCCAAGTGCCACTCAAGGCTACAGCCCGCCGACGTTTACCTGTGATTAAATCCGGTAACACTGGGTTAGCGAGAAATAAAATTCCTGTCTTACCAAAGTCAGCAAAGCAAATGGCATCAAGTGTTGGTGTTACTGGCTGGGCAGAAATCACTCCTAATTCTATGGCAATATTATGTGCCACTGCCATGCCCATTGCTTCCGTCATCTGTCCTGTTTTTGGTACTCCCAATGGTAGAGGAGTCTCCTCTGGCAGTTTTATCTGTACAACCACTCCTACCGCGTAAATGGAAGGATATTCAGGATGTCTGTATGTAGGTAATACGGGAATAAAGCCATCAGGATTACTTAATCCTGGCACCTGACGTACAAAACGCGGCCCTCGGAAGGGCGGTAACAGCATTGAATAGGCAAAGGGTAATACTCTACCATTTCCCAGATGAATTTGGTTTGGCTCAATTGCTGTCACAGCAGCATTCTCGATGATTTCTACATCACGTTCTGCCATCATTTTTTTCACTAATTGGGCAGAATTCGCCATACCACCAATACCCAAGTGTCCAGCGTAGGGTTCCGGAGTGACAAAGGTAATCGATACTTGTTCTCGTAATCCCTTCTGCCGTAGAACGTAGTCTGTTAACATTGCAAATTCGTAGGCGGGGCCTAAACAACTCGTTTTCGGTAACGCCCCAACTACTATTGGCCCTGGTGCTAGGAGAAATTCTTGCCAAGCTTTGCCTGCCATCAACGCATGATGAGGATTACACACTGATTGTGTATATCCTTCGGGGCCTAGTCCAGATAACGCATCCAGTGCTAGTTCTGCTCCTGTGGCAATAATCAAATAATCGTAGGCAATGGTTTGCTCACCGCAGAATATCTCTTGGCTATGGGGATTTAATTTATCTACTCGCCCATGTATCCAATTAATATTCCTTTGTTTCAATCGGTGTTCCAGACTCATCTGAATAGAGTCCAGGGAAGTTAAGCCCAGTGCTACCCAAGGCAACGAAGGAATAAATGTAAAATTTGGTGACTCTGAAATCACGGTAACTTGGTGTTGCCTCGGAAGGATATGCCGTAATTCATAAGCGGTGGGTAAACCACCCAACCCTGCACCAACGATAACAATGTGAGCCATTGCAGGAAATCTCCAAATATTTGATTGTTTTGCTAGGAACGATAAGGGCTAAAGGCTACAGGCTACTTTGAGATTCTTCATCCAGGATTTTGGGATGCCATATCATAGATTGATTTCTATTATTATCATTCGTCAGCCATCAGAACTCTTGTATTACTTTTAATTAAGATACTGACGGCAAAAAAGCAGTAGGGAAGAGAGATTTTATTTGCTGAGTCGTTGGTATTTTTTTGATAAATCTCCCAAAAATTTTATATAACTATATAGTAGTATAATAAATAAATATTAGTAAAGAGTGAGAAAGTTTATGGATGATAGCTTGAGTCTGTCCAATCCTTCTATGTCTAGACGGCAGTTACTGAATTTCTTCTCTGGAGCCATTGTTGCAGCTACAGCCAGTGCTGCCTTATATCCAGCGACTAGGTTTTTCGTACCTCCAGCCGAAAACACTGATGCAGATGGTAGCATCCTCGCTAAAGACCAAATCGGTCATCCCATCCCAGCCAGTCAAATTTTAGCTGAAGCACCAGGAACACGGGCTTTAATCGCTGGATTGGCTGGTGAGCCTACCTATTTAACTGTTCGGGAAGATGGGACTCTTGAGCCAATGGGTATTGTTAATAACTGTACCCATTTGGGTTGTACTTTTCCTTGGAATCCTGTTGATGAACAGTTCCAATGTCCTTGTCATGGTTCTCGCTATGATGCCCAAGGTTCTGTAGAACGGGGACCTGCTAATCGTCCTCTGAAGTTGGTTCATGTGCAGGTTAAGGATGATTATGTTTGGATTTCGCCTTGGCAAGAAATAGACCCCCGGACTGGGGAAAAGCCTTGGTGGGTTTAAACGCGGAGGGGCGCGGAGGTTAACGCAGAGGGGCGCGGAGAGTTTTTTTAAGAGGAAATAGGTGAGAATATGCAGTTATCAAAAGGTAATGTTTCGGAACGTTTGGATCATGTTTATGATGCAATTATTGTTGGGGGTGGTGCTGGGGGGTTGTCGGCTGGTATTTATTTACAAAGATATCGGCTTTCAAGTCTAATTATTGATAAGGGTAAGGCGCGTTCTTTCTGGATGCAGGAATTACATAATTATCTGGGTTTGCCTCCTGATACTCCTGGGCGTGTGTTGTTGCAACAAGGTAAAAAGCATTATGACTCTTTGGATGGGGATTTTTTAAATGCTTATGTTGAGGAGGTGGTGGACGAGGGCAATACTTTTGCGGTGCGGGTGAAAGTTGGTCGTCAAAATAGTATTTACTCTGTGTTGCGCGCTAAGTACCTGATTGCGGCTAGTGGGATTATTGACCATCTGCCACCTTTGGAAAATATGCAGAATGTGTTTGAATACGCTGGCTATAACTTACACGTTTGTATGGTGTGCGATGGCTATGAAATGGCTGATAAACTATGCGGGTTTTTTGCAGGAAGTGAGGCCAGTATTGAGGAAATGGTGTTTAATTTGAGTTGGTTTACGCCCTACATTACTATCTTTACTCATGGATTATTTACTGTGAGTGCAGAATTACGTTCTAAATTGCAGCAGTATGGTTATCGCTTGGTGGAAACACCAATTAAGCAATTTTTGGGTAAAAACCATCACATGACAGGTGTGGAATTGGTGGATGGTGCGGTGGTTGAGTTGGCAACTGGTTTAATCTCAATGGGTTCGCGTTATCACAATACCTATCTAGAAAAGTTTAATTTGGAGCGAAAAGGGGGATATTTAGTAACAGACCAGATGGGACGGACTTCTCACCCGCGCATTTTTGCGATTGGAGACTTGAAGGTAGGCTTAAATCAAGTGGTGATTGCTGCGGGTGATGGCGCATTGGCTGCAACGCAGATTTGGCGGGAAATTCGCCGTGCTGTCGGTGCTAGACCTTGGCTGTCAAATCTGCCATCAGCTCTGCAACAGAGATGATGCGCTCAGTATGAGTGACATTAGCACCGGAGAAAATTAAACCATTTTCCACGTCACCACGGGCAGCTTGAGCTAGGGCATTAAGTAGGCAATAGGTTTTACCTTTGTCTCGAAATAGACAGATTTCTAAACAGTTGGCAATACATCGCCGTTGCTGTGATGAATCTGTCATAATCTGCTCTGCAAAGGAATTGCGTAATGCCCGGCTGGGTTTGCCTACGGGACTGGGTACTGTGACGATATCTTCGGCGTTCGCTTGTAAATGACGTTCTTTATAACTCTGATGGGCATCACATTCAATTGTGGTGATGAAACGAGTACCCATTTGTACGCCATCCGCTCCCATTGCTAACATTTGATCAATATCGTTGCGATCGCTAACTCCACCTGTCACAATCAACGGTATCCTCACACCCATTTTTTCGGTTAAATATTCCCGTACTTGCGAAATTACCCACCCAATGGAAAACCCTGGAATGTTTATCTGTTCACATTGGGTAAAATGTCCCCCTACTTTCTGGCAATTTTCTAAAATTAAGGCATCGGGTAGGCGATTATATCGACTTTTCCATGTCTGACACAGATACTGTGCTGAGTCTACATTGGCGACAGTCGGCACCAGGGCAACATCAGGATAATCGGCGGTGTACTCTGGTAAAGTTAAGGGCAATGCTCCCCCTGTAACAATCAGATTTGCTCCCTCGGCTGCTGCTGTTTGGGCTAACACGGAGTAATCTTTAGTACCGACAAGAATATTGACACCTATCACACCATCGGGGCTGATGTGGCGGGCTTTGGCTAATTCATCAATTAAAGCCAGTCGATTGGCTGTAAAAAAACTACTGCGTTGACGTGGATTAAAGTAGGGAGAATCTAAACCTATTCCCAAAGAAGCAATCATCCCCACACCTCCAGCGTTGGCAACTGCTCCAGCCAATTTCGCGCCAGATACCCGCACCGCCATTGCAGCTTGCATGATGGGATAGCGGGCAATATGTTGACCAATCCGCAAGGGAGGGAGGATGTGGTTCATGACAGATTTGCTCATTTATTAACTAAATAACTGAAAAGTAATCTTACCATCTCAGTGTGCCTTTTTATGGCTATAGAGCTTCTATACCCAGAAGCACAAGTTTAAAATTGCCTCTTGACAACTCTACAACTATACAGTTATATAATTGATATACGACAAATTACACCAATTCACCGAAAGCTACAGATGCTTTCCCTGACAACTCAGGCTGCATCTGACTTTCTTAATTACGTAGACACTACTCTTTCCGTACCCCTCTGTTGAAAAAGGCAGGAGGCAGAGGGCAGAAGGCAGAAGGTTCAAGTCAGAAGGGGATTCAAACCCCTTCTGACTTGTAGCCACTGAACAAAAGTTCAGAGGGGGCTTTAAACCCTTACTCCCTTCCGGTCGTGGCAGAGGACAGGAGTCAGTATTTCCTTCTGCCTCCTGCCTCCTGCCCTCTGCCTTTCTTGGTAAAGCTAGCTACGTAATTATGAATTGGTTGTATTTCCCTCTATTCGCACTCATAACCAAATATGACAACACTTTTAGAACAGCGCAGTAGCACAAACTTATGGGATAGATTCTGTAACTGGATCACCAGTACAGAAAATCGGATGTATATTGGCTGGTTTGGCGTGATCCTGATTCCCACGGCTTTAACTGCGGCGATTGTCTTTATTCTGGCGTTTATTGCTGCCCCTCCTGTGGATGTAGACGGTATCCGCGAACCTGTTTCTGGTTCATTGCTCTACGGCAATAACCTCATCACTGCTACCGTAGTTCCCACTTCGGCGGCGATTGGTTTGCACTTGTACCCCATCTGGGAAGCAGCTTCTTTGGATGAATGGCTATACAATGGCGGCCCTTACCAAATGATTGTGTTGCACTTCCTGACTGCTATCTATGCTTATATGGGTCGGCAATGGGAATTAAGCTACCGTTTAGGAATGCGTCCTTGGATTCCTGTGGCTTTTTCTGCTCCCGTTGCGGCTGCTACAGCTGTGTTGTTGATTTATCCCATCGGGCAAGGTAGTTTTTCTGATGGCATGATGTTGGGTATTTCCGGCACATTCAACTTTATGATTGTGTTTTCACCGGAACACAATATTCTCATGCACCCATTTCACATGATTGGTGTGGCTGGAGTGTTTGGTGGGGCTTTGTTCTCTGCAATGCACGGTTCTTTGGTAACTTCTACACTGGTGAAGGAAACATCAGAAGCAGAATCAGCTAATGCTGGTTATAAGTTTGGTCAAGAAGAAGAAACCTACAACATTGTAGCGGCGCACGGTTACTTTGGACGGTTAATCTTCCAATATGCCAGCTTTAATAACTCACGTTCTTTACACTTCTTCCTAGCTGCTTGGCCTGTAGTTGGTATTTGGTTTGCGGCTTTGGGTATCAGCACCATGTCGTTTAACTTGAATGGATTCAACTTCAATAACTCGATTTTGGATCACCAAGGACGCACCATTGATACCTGGGCAGATTTGTTAAACAGAGCCAATCTAGGAATTGAAGTGATGCACGAGCGCAATGCTCACAACTTCCCTCTAGACTTAGCATCTGGTGAAGCTCAACCAATTGCCCTTGCTGCTCCGTCCATTGCTAGCTAGTTGCTTACTTTTATACTGCTTGGTACTCCAGCACCCTAGAATTAGGGTGCTTTTTTTTGGTTAAAAAATCGTTTTTGTGTTCTGTAAAGCTTTGAGATTTTCGGCTTGTTGTAGGATTCGTTCGCTAATGCGATCGCACACTAATTCACAAAGCTCAAAAATCATCGGATCGGCAATCTCATAAAAAGCACTCGTACCTTTGGGTTGACGAATGACAATCCCGGCTTGGGTTAAAACTTTCAGGTGCTTGGACAGATTTGCTTGTCCCAAACCAGTAGCTTCTGTTAGTTCCATCACATTCATCGGCCCTGATTTAAGACACGCTAAAATTTGCAGCCGACTCGCCTCCGATAGCATTTTAAAATAGTCAGCAACTGCCGCAAATATATCTGAATCAGCCTGAGATGGCTTATTTTTCGGCATAGGCAGATTCAATAGTCAATAATAAAATAGTTGAATAACTAATTAGTATTATAAACATCTCATGGGGCGAGGATAGGGGACTGAGGACTGGGAGAAGAAGTAATGACTAAACTACACAAAAATTTACTAATTGTATTAGGTGCAGCATTTATCATTTTAGGCTTGATGGGTTGTAATCGCCTGTTTGGTGTATCAGGAGACTTGGTTGAGCGAGTTAGTGACGGTGATACTTTATTAATTAGAGATGCCAAGGGTAATAAATTTACTGTGCGCTTTGCTTGTATGGATGCGCCAGAAATACCCCATTCTCGTCAAGAAAAGGCTAGTAAAAGAGCTGGCGATCGCAATCAATTTAATTGGGGTGTGAAAGCACAAACAAGATTAGAGCAATTGGTTAGACAAAATGGCGATCGCGTTACCTTGAAGATTACGGATAGCGATCGTTATGGACGCAAAGTTGCAGAGGTACGATTACAAGATGGTACTTTTGTCCAACAAGTTTTGTTACAGGAAGGATTAGCTAAGGTTTATCGTCCCTATTTAAACAAGTGTCCTAGTAAAGAATTAGTGCAGCAAGCAGAAGCTCAAGCGCAGCAGCAGAAAGTTGGGATTTGGGGTGATGCTAAATTTATTAACCCGTGGGAATATCGCAGTTTTAATAAGAGAAAATAGCTGAGAGTGCGAAGGAGAAACAAGCAGGCTATTAGAATACAGGTAGCGATCGCTTTGATAATTTCTCAATATATAAATTATTCAAGGGAAATTACTCAAAAACGCTTCGCTCAGTTAATAGACGGCGCAAAGCAGGTTTATCTGTTGTTGGAGAATCAAGGACATTTTGAAAAGATTGCCATTGCTCATCATCTAGTGCAAATACTTTACGATTTATTAAAGTATCTTGAGCATCAATTAAACCGTGTTCTAACAAAAATTCATTCACATTTTTATTACTTTCAACAGCAGCTTGCTGCAATAGTTTTTTGTCGCTAGAACTTGTACATATATCAATCCTTTCGGGTCTAGACTCAAATGAGTAACTCATAACTTAAATTTAGATGGATTTTATTATCAACACCTAAGTTAACATAAACACATTTGCTTCAAAAATAGAGTATCAATCTTTGTTATTCTTTAATTTATAAGCTGTTGCTGTCCGAAGTTTGCCTGATTGAGTCGGATTCATCCAAGTTTCTAAGCGACTAAAAGCTTGGGAAGAAAGCAGAGTTAAACATAAGTAAAATATGGCAACTGCTGCGTAAATTTCAAAGGGGCGATAATTAGCAGCTACAATCAATTGTCCTTTGCGAAATAATTCTTCAAACCCAATCACCGCTACTAAGCTAGTATCTTTCAATAGACTAATAAATTCATTACCTAAAGGTGGTAACATTCGCCGGAATGCTTGGGGAAAAATTACCAAGCGCATGGTTAATAGAGGATTTAAGCCTAATGATTTGGCTGCTTCTGCTTGTCCTGGTTCAATTGATTGGATTCCAGCACGGACAATTTCAGCAATGTAAGCTGCACAATTTAAACTTAAGGCAATTACCCCAGCCGCTAATCTGTCAAATGTAAAAGTCAAGTTCAGTTCTTGAAGAATGGCTGGGATGCCAAAATAAATCATAAAAATTTGTACGAGTAATGGCGTTCCCCGAAAGAAATCAACATAAGCTCTCGCCAGCCAGCGTACAGGAGCAATTTTGGAGAGGCGAACAATACCAATTAAGGAACCTCCAATTAAACCCAGCACGACGGAAATAACTGTGAGTTGGAGAGTAACTAACGCACCTTGTAATAAAGTTGGTAAAGCCTGAAAAATTACGCCTATTGAGTTAAATATTCCCTCGTTACTTGTGTTTTCTTGATTTTCAAACGGTGATTTATCTGGTAATTGTGGCGGTGTAGCTTTAAACCATTTTTGATAAATTTGGGCATAAGTGCCATTTTTTAATACTGTATCTAGTCCGTTATTTATAAGTGCTAAATTGGGTGAATTTTGGGCTGTAGCAATGCCGTAATATTCTTCTGTTAATAATTGTTCTACAACTTTAATGCCTTTGAGATTACCTGTATTGATGGCATATAAAGTTACTGGTGCATCATTAATGACTGCATCTACATTGCCATTGAGTAATTCTTGTAAGGCTAAAGGCGCAGAATCAAAACTGCGAATTTCTGCACCAGGGATACTTTTAGCTTTTTCTGCGCCAGTTGTACCAATTTGGACGGCGATTTTTTTATTGTTGAGACGATCAAAACCTGTAATTTCTGGATTATTTTGACGAATAGCGATCGCTAATCCGGCTTTAAAATAAGGACGGGAGAAAGCCACAGTCTTAGCGCGTTCGGCGGTGATAGTAATGGAACTAATGGCTGCATCTACGGTTTTGGCTTGTAAGGCTGGGATGATGCCGTCAAATGGCAGACTTTGGAAGTTAACTTTAAAGTTAGCAGAGGAAGCGATCGCATTCATCAAGTCAATGGAAAAACCCTGTAACTCTCCACCTTGTCCTTGAAACTCAAAAGGCGGAAATGCTGGTTCAGTCGCCACCCGCAAAGTTTTACTAGCACTCAGATTTACACTACAACCAGAGAGTAAAACACAACTCAAACATACAACCAGAAACCAGCGCAGCCAATGCCTCAAACTGAATCTAGCCATATGATTTTTACCCTCCTGAGTGCTGAGTAATGAGTAATGAGTAATGAGTAATGAGTAATGAGTGATGAGTGATGAGTGATGAGTAATGAGTGTATGCTGAATCTGTACAGGTTACAACCTGCTACTTTGACAAAACACCGGGAATAGGGAGTAGAGAGTGGGGATTGGGTGTAGGGTTATGGGGGTGTATTGGAAACAAACTAATGACTAATGACGTGTTTCTTTGATTTTTTCCAAGTATGTAACTGCACAAGTCGGAGACTCAGCACTCATGACTCAGCACTCACAACTCCTAAAGATATTCTCGTAAGAAATCAAAGGGGTCGTCTTCCCAACATGGTTCCGGTATCATTAACAGCAAGTTACTGTTGATGTCAGCTTCAATATCTTCGCTGTCTTGTCTATCAAACAGTTCGATAAGAACTTTCCAGTCTCTTTCTCGCAGAGAAGTAAATACTGGTGCGTAAGTCTGTGGATGGCTAGGATAAGTCACAGGCGAAATTTGAGTCAAATGATACAAAAAGTTAGTCTTGAGACTGGCAAACAATCATATTTTAACTTGCACAATTGAAATCTCAAATATGCAGCGATTTGCTTTTACTTATCAGATATTTTTACTTAGCAGCAAATCGCACCTATTACATCATTACAGCTAAATTTACACAAAACAGCACAATTATTTCATAATTTCTTCGACAATTTCTATACCAAATACTTCCGTAAAAGCCTGGACAATATGACTGCGTACTTCTGCACAGGTAATTCCCGGAATCCATTCGGCTAAACTGCCTACAGGTTTATCTGCAATACCGCAGGGAACAATACGCCCAAAGCCTGTCATATCTGGACAAACATTTAAGGCGAAACCGTGCATGGTAATCCAACGGCTAACTTTAATGCCAATAGCTGCAACTTTACGTCCTTCTAACCATACCCCAGTTAAAGACGGGATGCGATCGCCTGACAACCCATAAACTGCTAATACGCGAATGATGACTTCTTCTAATTGTCGCAAGTACCAATGCAAATCTTTACAATAGCGTTGCAGATTTAAAATTGGATACCCGACTAATTGTCCAGGACAGTGGTAAGTCACTTCGCCGCCGCGTTCAGTTCTATATATCGCGAACTGATTTTGAGCGATATCAAATTTGAGAAATTCGGAATTACTGCCCTGTCCCAAAGTATAGACAGGGGGATGTTCTAGCAAGATTAACACATCATCTAGGTGGGGATTGTGAACACGTTCAGCCAGGAGCGATTTTTGCCACTCATGGGCTTCTTGGTATGGCATCAATCCTTTGTTATATAACAAACAGCGTTTTACCTGAGCTTCTTTACTATGGATCATGCCAAAAATCAACTGTGTTTACAACTAAATATATTTCAACTTACGGGCTGAGAGTCAACAATTGTCAAGCTATGCAAAGGATTTTAAAGGAACATCAAGGGAATCATCTGTAGGAAAAACAAAGTGCTAGTTTGAATATATAAACACAAAGGTGTTGGGAGGAATTCTCTACAATAAGCATCACGCCAAGAGAAGAGGAATAAATGTACTGGCTGATGAATCTCATGAATTGTCTACATCTTAAAAACTTGTGTATTCTAACAACAGCAAACAAATCTCCTTTAACAAACCAGAAGTAACTACTACCAGTTATGTAAAGTTTGTTTTGATGCGTCAGGTAGTCAAAACAGTGATGAATGAGGCTACCTTAATTGAGAAAATGGCGCGACTATCTAATTGTCTAGCAATCAGTTAGAGTCAGCGCAGAAATACAGGAGAAATATCAAGAATATACATGAGAATACTATTAAGATGCCAAGTAATTAGAGAAAACAGACTACAAGTACATTAAAACAGTTCCCATTAGGTGCTGGTGCAGTGATATAACTTACCGCAATCTCTTTTCATACAAAGACAACATCACATTAAATATTGAGCTATCGAGCGGGAGAGTTTACATGAAGCTTGTCATCCACGGCAAAAATATTGAAATTACCGATGCGATTCGAGAATATGTGCATCAAAAAATTGAAAAGGCAGTTAATCACTTTCAGAACATCACAAACGAAGTGGATGTCCACCTTAGCGTAGCTCGCAATCCCCGAATTAACCCTAAACAAGCGGCTGAAGTCACTATCTATGCAAACGGTAGTGTGATCCGCGCCGAGGAGAGCAGCGAAAACCTATACGCAAGTATTGATTTAGTAGCAGATAAAATTTCCCGACAACTGCGTAAATATAAAGAAAGAAGGCAAGATAAGAAAACTCAAGCTCAACCCACTAACGAAGTCGTTGTACCCCAACCAGTGGTTGCAGATTTAATCGGCGATCGCACTCCCGAACTTCCAGAAGAAGTAGTGCGTACTAAATACTTTTCCATGCCACCAATGACTTTGGCAGAGGCTTTAGAACAGCTGCAACTGGTGGGACATGATTTTTATATGTTCCGTAATGCCGAAACTGGTGAAATTAACGTCATTTATGAACGCAATCATGGCGGTTATGGCGTGATTCAACCCCGGAATAATAACGGTCATACCCATCATACCAACGGTAAAAATGGTAAGGTAGCCGTTAATATGGTTATGCCAGAAAAGTCCCACAGTAAATAAATCGAAAGCCAAAATCTAAAAGGTAAAAGGTAAAAGAAAAAATCTTTTACCTTTTATTAGTGGCTACGGTGTACACACAAGTCGAAAATTTTCACACTGAAACCATATCCCGCCTAGAACTAAAGTTCTAGGCTAATAGCGAAAGTCCACTCAAGTGGACTAGATGAAATAACATGATATGAATTCTTACATTTAAGAAACAGAAACTTTTGCCTTTAATGTAAAAATTTTCTCAATTATATCTTCCACAACTTTATCTGGTGTTGAAGCACCAGAAGTTACTCCCACAACAATTTCTCCTTCTGGTAGCCAGTTTTCTGAAATGACTAAATCCCCAGTTAATTGTCGATGTTCAATAGAGGTTCTAGATTTAATTCGCTCTACACTATCGATGTGATATGACGGCAATCCCCTTTCCTGAGAAATTTGTTGTAATTGGGTAGTATTGGAAGAATTAAACCCACCAATGACAATCATCAAATCTAATTTGTCTTTGACTAATTCCAACATGGCATCTTGCCGTTCTTGGGTAGCATCACAAATAGTATTGAAGCTTTGGAAATGTTGATTTAATTCAGCCGGGCCATACTTTTGCATCATGGTACGCTCAAACAGTTTACCAATCTGCTCCGTTTCACCTTTAAGCATAGTGGTTTGGTTAGCAATCCCCACTCGTTCTAAATCCTGATCAGGATCAAATCCTGCTGAACAAGCTTTGGCAAACTTTTGTAAAAATTCCTCGCGATCGCCACCATGTAAAATGTAGTCGGCTACATATTGTGCTTCTTTTAAATTAAGAACAATTAAATATTTACCAGCGAAAGAACTGGTGGCGATAGTTTCTTCATGCTTATATTTACCGTGAATAATTGAGGTATACTCACCTTTTTTGTGCTTTTCGACAGTATTCCAAACTTTTGACACCCAAGGACAGGTAGTATCAACAATTTGACAGCCCTTATCATTGAGAATCTGCATTTCTTGGACGCTGGCACCAAAAGCAGGTAATATCACCACATCCTTGTTGCCAACCACAGAAAAATCTTTTTTACCTCCATCAACTGGGATGAATCCCACTTGCATCTCCTGCATTCTGTGATTGACAGAAGGATTATGGATAATTTCGTTAGTAATCCAGATGCGTTCCGTGGGGAAGTGCTTGCGGGTTTCGTAAGCCATAGCCACAGCGCGTTCTACACCCCAACAAAAACCAAAAGCTTGAGCCAAGCGGATAGTGACATCACCTCTTTGCAGAGTGTAGTTGCGATCGCGAATTTCTTGGATTAAGTTACTTTGATACTCAGATTGCAATTGGGTAGCCACTTCAGCCTGATGGCCAAACCCTTTACGGTTGTAATTTTCTGAATGTTGCAGTGAACGTTTAAAAGCTTTTGTATCCATTTGGTTTATTTTGTTAATGTCTCCTCCTTATGATTTTCTCGCGCCAAGACGCAATTTAGTTAACCAGATAGAGACATCGGGAAATTTTTTCTCATGATTCACTTGATTCTTCCTCCCCTGCTCCCCCTGCTCACCAAAGCAATAGGATATTTTTTTAGTTGGAAGTTCCTAACTTTCCCCATTTATCGCTGAAGGTAACTGCAACCTGATTTTGTGACTCTAGCCAACGTTCAGCATCAATAGCTGCCATACAACCAGTTCCTACAGCAGTTGCGGCTTGTCGATACACATAGTCTTGAGCATCACCACTGGCAAACACACCAGCAATATTTGTATATGTTGAACCAGGGAGGGTACTGATATAGCCTTTATTATCTATATCTAGGTATCCCTGAAAAATTCTTGTATTCGGCTGATAACCTATGGCAATAAATAAACCTGCTACCGATAGGATATATGTTTCTTCAGTTTCTCGATTTTTGAGCAGCAGTCCTTCTACTTCGTCTTCTCCCAAAACATCTTCGACTGATGTATTCCAGATAAAGTTGATCTTTTCTTTAGCAAAAGCACGCTCCTGTAAAATTTTAGAAGCTCGCAGTTGTTTTCGTCGGTGAATTACGTAAACTTTAGAACAAAACCGCGTCAAGAAGATGGCATCTTCTATCGCCGTATCCCCACCACCCACAATGGCAACTTCCTGTTCTTGGAAAAAAGCAGCATCGCAGGTAGCACAGGATGACACCCCATGACCCAGAAGCCTTTTTTCGTTTTCTAATCCCAGGTATTTGGGACTAGCACCAGTAGCGATAATCACAGCATCAGCCAGCAAGACTTGATCATCATCCAAGATGAGGCGAAATGGTCGCCGGGAAAAATCTACGGATGTAATCATGCCATAACGAAATTCTGTACCAAAGCGAGCTGCTTGTGCTTCAAAATGCTGCATTAATTCTGGCCCTAGAATCCCATTGACAAAGCCCGGATAGTTTTCTACCTCTGTAGTAGTTGCCAGTTGACCTCCAGGTTCTGATCCTCTAATCACTAATGGCTTCAGGTTAGCTCGTGCGGTATAAATAGCAGCAGTTAATCCAGCTGAACCAGCACCGATAATAATCACTTGACGATGCTCGGAATTTAAAACATTCATTGTTGAATATTGTCTCTCAAGAAATTTGAGAGTAGGTAAAATTAATGTTTCTCCTGTTTCAGGATCACAACTCAACGCTATCAATACTCAAAAGGCTTGACCTCCCTCTTGTGCAAGACTATGTAGCATCATCATTGTGCCGTGAGGTAGAACGAGTCTATCTTGGATATTTTTGTAATCAAGTAAATTAGGCTACAACCTTCTTCTCTCCTGCCTTTGCCTTATACCAACTACAAATTTTACCCGTTTACCTAGTCTCCAATTCCTGCTGATAAATCTGCAACGCTGTGCGCCAAACTAGGTAGCCGGCAGGATTTAGGTGTAAGCCGTCGGTAGTTAATTCTTCCCGGATATTTCCTTGTTGATTAATAAATAAAGAATATAAATCTAGATATTTAACTCCTTGTTGATTAGCTATGCTTTTTAACTGTTGGTTTAATTGCTGAATGCGACTATTAGGAATAGCTAGTAATTTTTCTCGTCCTTCCCAAGTGGCTGCTTTTCCCCCATGTGGCAAAATCGACTGGACAAATATTTTGGCTTGGGGATGGGCTTTTTTGAGATAATTCATGATTTGCCGTTGATTATCTAAAATCACCTGATCACTTACTCCCCGAATCAGGTCATTAATGCCAATCATGATAAATATTGTCTCTGGCTGGGTATTGTCAAATAAATTTAATCTTTTTAATAGCCCATTACTGGTTTCGCCAGAAATTGCTTGATTAAGCCAGTTTCTTTCTTGAGGTAAGAATTCCACAGGGAACCACAAACTTAAAGAATCCCCTGCTAGTATGCTTAATTTTGAGGGACGCTGTTCAGCAACTACTTTAGCTTCTTTGTTGAGAATGTCTACCCACTGTTGATAATTGAGTTGATGGCGAGTGCCTAACTCTGGTTTGACAGTTTGGGTTTGACTTGCTGGTACTGGGGGTAGTGCATTACCGGAGAAAGCGGTCAATCTCTGCTGTTGCAAAATCAGCAAGATGACCGCCAACATCAGTATGCCGTTGGTTGCCAGTAAGAAAAAAGCCCAGACAGGAAAGGTTTTTGCAGTAGTGGTCACGACTAGCACAATCTTGCAACGTTTGACTCAGATTTTAGATCGCTAGTCAGATAATGGCACTATTTGACCGGATTATTCGGATACATTGATGCGATCGCTATACTCGGAGTTATAACCTTCTTCTCCGTGTTCGTTGATATCCAATCCTTGATATTCGGCTTCTTCTTTGACTCTTAACCCTACGGTAGCGTCAATAATTTTGAGGATGATCCAAGTTCCAGCCGCCGCAATGATATAAGCAATCATAATTGCTGCTAGTTCCACGCCCAATTCCCCAAAGTTACCCCGCAATACGCCATCCTTCCCGGCTGAGTTGACTTCAGACGTGGCAAAGAAGGCTGTTAAAATTGCGCCGACTGTCCCACCCACACCATGCAAAGGATAGGTGTCTAAGGCATCATCAACATTGAGTTTGTGTTTGAAACTCACCGCATAGAAACACACGAAAGCGGTGATAAAACCAATCAAAATTGCTGACAAGGGAACCACAAAACCGGCAGATGGGGTAATACCTACTAAACCAGCAACCGCGCCTGTAGCCGCACCTACGGCGGTAGGTTTACCCCGTAAAGTTGCTTCCAAAATCAGCCACATTAAAGCCCCCGCCGCCGCAGAGGTATTAGTAGCGACGAAGGCGGTTGTAGCTACGTTTGTGACTAAATTACCGGAAGTACCACTAGCTACAGATAAGGCACTACCAGCGTTGAAGCCAAACCACCCAAACCAGAGTAACCCAGCACCCAACAAAATAAATGGTACGTTGTGGGGAGGGCTGAGGCGGTCAGGGTGGGTTTTACGTGGCCCTAAAACAATGGCAGCAACCAGGGCAGAAACACCAGAACTAATATGAACGACTGTACCACCAGCAAAATCAAGAGCGCCTAAACCACCGTATAAACCCAGTAAACCACCTTTAGCCCAGACCATGTGAGCTAGGGGGGTATAAATCAAGGTTGACCATAGCAAGACAAACAGACAATAGGCGCGAAAGCTCATCCGTTCGGCGATCGCACCGGAAATCAACGCCGGGGTGATAATGGCAAACATAGCTTGATAAATCATGTATGCCTGATGGGGAATCGTTGGTGCATAGGAGACTATATCGATGGGGGCAGAACCTTGTAAATAATTGGTTGTTTCTAGCCCCACACCATTTAAACCGAGCCACTGTAAGCCACCGATAAACGGCAACCCAGGGGCAAACGACAGACTATAACCCCACAAAACCCAGGTGACACCCACAATCGCCATCAATACAAAGCTCATCATCAATGTATTGAGGATATTACGCGATCGCACAAAGCCACCATAAAAGAAAGCTAGTCCTGGTGTCATTAGTAACACAAAAGCCGATGAAAACAGTATAAATGCTGTATCTCCAGGATCAGCAGACAGAGCATTATTTGGGGTTTGAGCCAACGCATCGCCTATTGGATAATTGGCGAGTAGTAGAAGGGTAATCACCCCAATCAGCAAGAATTTTTTGAACACGTCTTTTTGTCTCTTTCTCCTGAAAAAGTAATAACCATGTATACTTAATTACATTTCATTACTTTTTGCAGAGAATTTTTGTCTTGCAAGTTACGCTGATTTATTTTTCGGCAAATTTTAATAAAAAAATAGGTATTGGGTTAGGATGCAGAGTGCAAGAATGAGAAGACTTTCCCCACTTCTCCCTGTCACCATGCCCCGTTGGGGCGGGGTGTAGGGTGTGGGGTGTGGGGTGTAGGGGAAAAGACAGCCCCAACAACCATAGGGTTAGAAGCCCCGCCCTTTCAGGGCGGCTGCGTTGGAATTCGTCAGAATCCTCTTCCAACGCCGTTTTCACTACACCCTACACCCTACCCCCTACACCCTGTTCAACTGTCACCTATCACCTGTCACCTATCACCTTCTTCACTCCGCAATCCCATACTGCTGCACCTGCATATTCCACAGTGCGGTATACTCGCCGCCATGCTGTAAGAGTTCCTGATGGGTGCCATCCTCAATTAAACGACCGGCTTTGAGAACTAAGATTCTGTGAGCCATCCGCACAGAAGCTAGTCGATGGGTAATCAAAATGGTAGTCTTACCCTTGGTGAGTTCAACAAACCGTAGATATAGCTCATATTCGCTGCGGGGGTCGAGTGCAGCTGTAGGCTCATCTAAAAGCAGTATTTGCGCTTCCTGACGCACAAAAGCACGAGCTAAAGCTAATTTCTGCCACTGTCCACCAGAAAGTTCTGTACCACTAAATTGCTTACCTATGGGTGTGTCTTCCCCTGTAGGAAATTTTGCAACTAATTTGGCTATATCGGCCTTTTCTATGGCGTATCTGACTAAATCCCTATGCTCTAATGCTTGGAGGTTGCCTAAAGCGATATTTTCTCCTAGGGTGAGAGCGTAGCGGCCAAAGTCTTGAAATACTGCTGCTATTTGCTGTCGCCACTGCTCTAGATTTAAATTTTTTAGGTCTACACCATCAACCAAAATCCGCCCTTTGGTGGGGTCGTATAACCTAGTAAGTAACTTCACAATAGTAGTTTTACCCGCGCCATTTTCCCCCACAATGGCTACTGTTTCCCCTGGTTGTAAGGTAAAGGAAACATTTTTGAGCGCCCATCCCTTAGCATCAGGGTAGCGAAAGTAAACTTTGTCAAAAGTGATGCCGGAACGAATGGGATTTGGGATTTTCTCTCCAGGTACACTCAATGGCATGGGACTGGTACTATCAAGGAAATTGAAAAATTGCTGCATAAACAGGGCATTTTCAAATATTTCCAGCCAATTACCCACTAAACCCTCTAAATTCTGTTGGAAATAAGTTAAAGACTGGACAAACAATAGCACGCTACCGGGGCTTAACTGTCCTCGAAAGGCCTGCTGCACTACCCAGTAAAAAGCAAAACCATTTCCTAGGGTACTTAAAATAGCTAAACTAGAAGACCAAAAAGCTTGTTTACCCCGCAGATGGCTCATAGTTTGATATAAAGAGCGAAATGCTTGTAGGTAACGCTCAATAAAAAATGAACCTAACTGAAATAGTCTAGTTTCTTTAGCATAGGTGTCAGTCAACATTACGGAAGTGTAATACTCCATCCTCCGAGCTTGGGGGCTATTCTCAAACAGAGTTAGCCAAATAGTTTTACCATACTGAGTAGAAACTACTACCTGTGGTATAGTAGCGATCGCAATCACTAAGGGAATCCAAAAGCCTAGGGGAATCAAGAGCGCCACCATCACCACTACAGTCACCAAAGACCGGACTAATTCCACCAAATTTTCTAGAAAACTCAAAGGTTGATAGCCAACTCGTTCTTGCAATAGCTGTAGCTCATCATAGAATTGCGAATCTTCAAAACGGCTCAGGTCTGGTAATGTATTGGCTTTACGCATCAACATCAAACTCATATGAGCCATTAGCTTATCGTTGAGATTTCCTTGAAGTGCTGTTCTCCAAGGGTCAAGCAGCGTGGTTAACAGCAAAGCACCTACCCAACCAGCAACCAAGGGTAGCAAAATTGTCCAGCCCAATTCTCCACCATCAGACAAAGCTGTGGCTACGGCATCTACTACCAACTTAGTAATCCATACACTTACAGCAGGCAGAAACCCTTGTAACAAAGTGACAGTAATCAGAATAATGATTTCCCTAGGCGCTGCTGCCCATAACAAGGGAAGAGAACGAAATAAAGCTTTAGTATAGTCTTCAAACCAAACTCTTAAATCGCTCATTCATCGCAACCTATTGTTTATTTGGCGTTTAATAATTTTTTCTACTGTATTTGCTGATTTTTGATGAATTGCTATATTTATCACTCAATCAAAGTGAATATCATTGATATTAGCTATCACTTACGTGTAGATGAATAGACCTTACATAATATGCAAACAATCCAAATCTTATTCTAGATTTTATAGATAATGCCACTATATATAACTTTAGTTTGAGAAAGAATAAAAACAATACTCCTAAAGACATAATCATAAAATAATAATAAACTACCAAAGAAAGAATAAAAATCTGAATAAGTAGCTATTGTAGATATTAGTTGGAGTCTGCAAAACTTTGCTAAATTCAGTTATTTGCAATGACAACCAAAAGCAACAGTTTGTTTATAATAGGCGGACTTAAGTGAGAGTGAAAGCTCATTGAGAATAGCGTTGCAATTAAATGCAAGTGATTGGTAATTTTTGCGAACCAGCAATACTCTCAATAGTATTCTTGATGTTTCTTGTTAACTCTACTAATAGAAGAATATCAATAATTTCCTCACTGATTCTTATACCTACTCTTCTATAGATGGTTAACAGATTAACACCATCAAGGCTATTGGCGAATCTGAAACAGATTGTCAGACAGAGTATGAGAGTTGAATTGACAAGGAGTAAATGACAATGCTTGCAGAAAAAACACTGACCGAAAAAACCATAGAAATGCGTTTAGTAGACAGCGAAGATAAACTAGAGCAGGTTCTGCTGTCTGATCAAGAAAGAGCAACTTGGGAAAAGTTAGCTAGTCAGGGACTGCTTGCCCCTATGGGCAACAGATGTGCTAGTTGTTTTGGCTGTAGTCGATGTGGCGGTTGTGGTCGATGTTTCGGCTGTGGTCGATGTTTCGGCTGTGGTCGATGTTTCGGCTGTGGTAAATGTGGAGGCTGTAGTAAATGTGGAGGCTGTGGCGTTGCATCAGCATCAGCTGTAACTGAGGAAGATTCCGATATGGGATTTGGATACTAAGATTACAAATTTAGAACCATCTGCCAAACTAAAAACTGTTGCTTTAGTTAATTCTTTCTTGGCGAATTATTCTTAACTGCTGATGTCATGGTAATAATTTTTAGTTCAATGCCAAATAAATTACCTAATATCGCCATGATATCAGTAGGAAAATATAGATATTAATTGCTTAAAGTTATTTGAAGCGATCGCTCGTTTTTTAATATCAACTTATCTCCCAAAGAATATTCTTACATTTCTGGTATTTGGGAAAGTAAAAAGCCTATGAAATTGAATGATAATCAGCGACTGCGTTTACTAGAACATCTCGTCATTCGTGTGATGTCTTCAGATACTGATGAAGATAGAGAAACAATGTTATTCAACACCACACGGAGGACGCTAAAAGTAGATGGTCAAGCACTACAAGATGTAGAAAAGATGCTGTTTCCTTTACTAGATGGAACACGTACCATAGGAGAAATACGCGCTGCTGTCTGGGATAAACTTACAGATTCCTCTCTCAATGAATGTTTAGAATTTTTGATTAAAAATCGCTTAGTAGAAGAACATCCAGAAGACAGGTTAAATCTATATAGTCCCTCTCAATTGCAGCCTCAACTCAGTCTCTACCACGAACTAGGTTTTAAGCAACAAGATGCCGAAGAGCGATTAGCCAATGCCCGTATTGCAATTTTTGGATTGGGAGGCTCAGGTATTGTCGCTGCTATGAATCTAGCGGCTTCTGGTATTGGTTTTCTGCGCTTGTGTGATAATGCCTCTACATCCCCTTATGATTCCCTAATCATGTCTAACTGGGGATTTGGTCAAGCGGGTAATTTTCGCTCTGTGGAAGCGGCTCAACGTATTGCCACTATGGGAAGTATGACCGCAACCGAGACTGTCACTGATACTTTAACTAATGACGAAACAGTAGCAGAATTGCTGGATGATGTGGATTTAGCCATTGTCGCTACCGATGCGGTATCAGTGAATCTTGCTTACCGCCTGAACCGACTTTGTTTAAAAATGCAGTGTCCATTGTTACCAGGAGGAGCTTTTGGAATTGAAGGAACTCTTGGACCTCTAGTTTTAGGCGGTGATGCTCCCTGTTATCTTTGCTATCGGATGCGGTCGATAGCTTGTGCTAAATTGCCGGAAGCAGAGTTAGAACTAGAAAAATTTTTAGATCGCGATCGCCGTTCTCAAGCACAACTGCGAGAAAATTGGCCAATCGGACATCTGTTGGTTGGTAGTCATCTCGTGCTTGAGACCCTAAAGCTGTTACTTGGTCTACCAATTGCTACGGATGGTAAATTACTGCACATCGACTTAATCAACACCAAGCTGACTCACAATGTTGTACTCAAAAAGCCTGGTTGTCCCCATTGTTCACCAGCTCGTAATTCGTAATTCAGCAAACCTTTACTTTGGAATTAGGGAAGACCAAAAAATCAATTATCCCAAATTAATGGTTAGTAGGGTGCGTCAGTATGAATAATTTCCTGAGCAGCTATGTTTTCTGGCACTGACGCACCCTACATTTTGCATACTTTTTTATCTGGAAGTCCCTTCGGATTGGAAGCAAACATAGTGAATACAGCAGTTGTTAGTCCCAGTTGGCGTGACTTGGTTAGTCCCCATACTGGCATCATTCGCACAGTGGACAGATTAACTAAGCCTTATACAGAGTTTGAGTTGCCTGTTTTGTGGCAGGTAGAATTGGCGCATTTTAATATTTATCAACAGCCAGATGATCTACGCTACGGTGTAGGCAAGGGTATGACTGATGAGCAAGCCATTTTGGGTGCTGTTGGCGAAGCCTTGGAACGGTATTGTGGCAGTATTTTTGATCGCAACCAAATAATTATCAGCAGTTACGCAGAATTGGGCGATAAAGCTGTTCCACCGCAAGTTTTTTACTCTTTTTCGGAACAACAATACTCTGATCCTGATTTTCCCTTCCCGACTTTTGACCCCACAATGCAAACTTCCTGGGTGACAGCCGTAAATCTGCGAACCAAGAAGCAAGTGTTAATTCCCGCAGCCTCAGTCTATCTCAACTTTTGTAGCCATCAACAGGGGGATTGCATATTACCTGTCACAACCAATGGCATGGCCAGTGGCCCTTCTGTGGAGTTTGCTGCTTCCAGGGGTTTGTGTGAATTGGTTGAACGTGATGCTTTAATCATTACATGGTTAAATCGCCTACCAGTGCCACGGATTAATTTCCTGCACAGACCAGGGATTGAAACTGAAATTGCTCGCAACTATGCTCGATTTCACATTGAGTTGATAGCCTTTAATTTCACTACCGATACTCAAATCCCAGTGATTGCAGCAATGGCAATTGACCGTTCTGGTAAAGGTCCGGCACTTGTAACTGGACTGGGATGTGACCTCGATGGTGCTATCGCCCTTCGCAAAGCTATCTTTGAAGTTTGCCAAGCACGTCCTCATGATATCAGCCGGATGGCTGCCGGAGATGGTGCAAAGCTCCATAAATATGAGGATATTCAAGATTTAGCTGATCATAGTGCTTTCTTCTACACTACAGCACGACTTAGTGAGTTGGACTTTTTACTGCACCACCATCAATACCAAAACATCGAAGATTTACCCACTTATACCTCTGCCGCAGAGTCAGAAAAATTACAAACCGTAGTGGAAAAGTTAGGTGCAGTTGGTGCTGAGTCGTATTTAGTAGATGTCACCACTCCTGACATTGCTAGGTTGGGTTTTCGAGTAGTCAGGACTTTAGCTAGTGAATTAACTCCCATATATTTTGGCTACGGTCAAGAGCCTCTGGGAACTCGGCGTTTGTTCGAGGTGCCAGAACGTATGGGTTATGGTAGCCGACATATTGAAAATGGCTTGAATCCCTGCCCACATCCGCTTGATTGAGGGAGTGGGGAGTAGGAGATGAGGGAGATTAAGAAAAATGAATCAGCTTAAAACCCTTATGCCTCCTAGCTTGAAAGAGCAGGGGAAGCATGGGGAGAAAGACATTTTCATACAAGGCTGGTGAAACTTGTTTCACCAGGACTACTTAACTAATAACTATTGACTAAATATGCACAAAATCAACGAACCTTTAGAGTTAACCCTACTGTACCACTGGAATTCTTTACCACCTGAAGGTTATGTCAAGCGGGTTCCAGCTACAGAAATGCGGTATATGCCAGAGGCGACTGTTCTGGAATTGCCGACAGTGCCACAAGATAATTACTTTACCAACTTACTAAGACAACGCCATTCAGTACGAGCATTTAAAAATACGCACATGACATTGATTACATTGGCTCAATTACTGGATGCTGCCTGTGGTATAAATGGGTTGCGTCAGGCAGAAGGTAATCCTTACGAAGGGCGGAACGCTCCGTCTGCTGGTGGACTGTTTCCAATTGAGATGTTTGTATCTATACAGGCAGTAGAAGATTTATCTAATGGACTATACCACTATGAGCCACGTCGTCATGGGTTACATTGGGTGAATGAAGCTACGCCTAAAGATTTTATTACGCCTTTATTACAACAGGATTATATTGCTAATGCCAATGCCCTGTTTATTCTGACTGGGGTTTTCATGCGATCGCTCTGTAAATATAGTACACGCGGCTATCGTTTTATTCTGTTGGAAGCCGGTCATCAAGCTGAAAATATCTGTCTCATGGCTGTGGAGTTAGGGCTTGGTAGTCTTTGTCTAGGTGGATTTCAAGATATGGCTGTCAATCAGATTTTGGGTATTGATGGTCAACGTCATGCGACACTTTACTGTGTCGCGGTTGGTACTGAAGCTAATTTGTAATTGGAATTGGTACAGAAAAACCTGCCACCTCTTTGAACACAAAAAGTTTGAGGGGCAGGTTTTAAGCAAAAACCAGATATACAGACTGATTTAAATGCTACTGGAATAATCTTCACCTGATGTGTAACCACCAGGTTGACCACCTTCAGCAAATCCACCGGGACTGGCTTCTTTGAGGAATCCACTGTAGGCTTCCATGCCATGTTCACCGATATCCAAACCTTCCAGTTCTTCTTCTCTGGTGACTCGAATACCCAAAGTAGCTTTCAGAGCGAGCCAAAAGATACTGCTCAGAAGCACAGTCATACCACCAACGGAAATCACGCCTAGGAACTGAATACCTAACTGTCCTAAGTCACCACCAGCGAATAAACCCTTGGCAGGCCCAAGTCCTTCACCATACCAAGAGTAAACGCCAGGCCCAACAGACCATAAACCAACTGCCAGAGTTCCGAAAACACCACAAACTAGGTGAACGGAGGTAGCTCCTACTGGATCATCAATACCGAGTTTGTCAAATAATGTGACAGCAAAAACTACTAATACGCCAGCAATCAAACCAATAATCACTGCACTGGGAATGCTGACGTAAGCACAAGGGGCTGTAATCGCCACTAAACCAGCCAAAATACCGTTGATAATCATTGACAGGTCAGGCTTACCTAGGTAGAACCAAGCTGTCATGGTAGCAGCAATCCCACCAACTGCACCGGCCATGTTAGTTGTTAAGGCGATGTGAGTAATGGCATTGGGATCAGCAGCCATGACAGAACCGGGGTTAAAACCAAACCAGCCCAACCACAGAATTAAACAGCCTAAAGTGGCAATACTCATGTTATGACCGGGTAGAGCCACAACTTTACCATCTTGATATTTACCGATACGAGGTCCTAGAAAGGCTGCTCCCATCAAAGCTGCCCAACCACCGACTGAGTGAACTACCGTAGAACCTGCAAAGTCCCAAAAGCCTTTGTCTGCTAACCAACCCGCACCCCAAATCCAGTGTCCGGTAATGGGGTAGGCAATGCCTACAAGTAAGATGCTGAAAATTAAGAAGTCAACAAACTTGATTCTCTCTGCAACTGCACCAGACACAATTGTGGCTGCGGTTCCAGCAAACACCAACTGGAATAAAAATTTAGCCGCCAGGGGTACACCAGCCCAACTTAAAGCACTGAAGACACCTTTATAAGCATCTCCGGTTTCAGGACTGTTATCTACTCCTGTTAAGAAAAACCCATTTAACCCAATAAAATCGTTGCCATCACCGAACATTAAACCAAAACCAATTACCCAAAAAGCAACGGTGGCTAGTGCAAAGACAATTAAGTTTTTGGCGAGGACGTTAACGGCGTTTTTCTGGCGACAGAAGCCGGTTTCTAACATCCCGAAACCAGCATTCATGAAGAATACCAAAAAGGCGGCGAGAGCTACCCAAAGAGTGTCAAGGGCAACTTTCAATTCAGCTGTTGTTGGACCTGGGGCGGGGCTTTGGGCAACTGCTGCATAACCCCATCCCAACACAATTAAACCAGCTAAAGGTAAGCAAGCTCGCCAACTGGGAGAAAGTCGCTTAACTAGATTAAATAACTTGGTTTTTGAGGTGAATTTAGTTGTTTTAGCGTAATTCCTTGGGGAAACTCGCCTACTTTTTATTTTTGATTTTTGTTTGTACATGAGTATGAACCCTAACCTCCCAGTTATCTTTAACAGGCAATACCAGTTAATGAGAAAAAACTCAGTCTTACAGTTTAAAATCCGTGAATTTGGATAGTTTTCAATGAAGACACTTGTTGACTGTTTGTACAGTAGTAAGTCAATTAACCTATGTAGGAGTTTAGAAAAAAAATGACACTTTTGTAAATATTTTTAGCTAATTCTCCTTAAGAAATTATTATGTACTTTTTTAAACAGTTGTCTCTCTTCATTGAATCTTTAATGAAGCAAAAAAGAAGTGTGGAAAGGGTGATTGCTGCAAATTGTCAATCTCATTTCTGTAAGCAGTTTGGGTGGAGATGAATGAAAAATTTGTGCAATACACTACTACTGTTTGCTAACTTTTGTCAATTGATGATCCTAACTGCTTCATTCCTGCTCAAAAGTTTTTACATCTGAAGTTTTTGGGGGCTTTTTTTTGGCTTCATTCAAATTTTCAATTGCATAAACATCAGGCCATACCGATACACCATGTTCATAAACATCAATACCCAAGCGATCGCCTTCAGGATGGACACGCAAACGTCCAATTATTTTCAGACCACCAAACATGAGAAAACTAAAAGCAACCGTAAAAACTGCGATCGCTACCACACCTAAAATTTGAATACCCAATAATTCAATTCCACCGCCTAACAATAGCCCAGCCTTTTTGTTTAAGGTGAGTTCTGCTTGTCCCAAAAAGCCGACGGCAAGAGTACCCATCATCCCGTTAATCCCGTGTACGGAAAAAGCCCCTACCGGATCATCAATGTGGAGTGATTCCATCAGATCCATCCCCAACACTACTAAGATTCCACCTGTTAACCCAATCAACACCGCCGCCGCAGGTGCAACGTAAGCGCAAGCAGCTGTAATTGCCACTAATCCAGCTAAAGAACCATTCAGACAAGAGGCTAAATCCCACTTGCCGGTGCGGATATATTGCAAAATCATGGCTGATATTGCAGCTGCACCAGCCGCCAATGTGGTGTTAACAGTCACCAACCCAATTAAGCCAGGATTACCAGCACCCAAGGTTGAACCAGGATTGAATCCATACCAACCCAACCATAAAATCATAGTTCCCAACGTCGTCAAGCCTAAATTATGGGCTGGTGGTGGTGTTCCCCAACTTGAACGCCCAGGACGTGGCCCCAACAAATAAGCACCTACTAACCCCGTCCAACCGCCCACACAATGCACAATGGAACTACCAGCAAAGTCATGATAACTGAGTTTGGCTAACCAACCTTCCGCGTTCCAAGCCCAGTGGACGATAATTGGGTAGCTAATTGCTCCCATGACAGCACTGTAAATTAAGTCACCAACAAAGTCCGTTCTGCCAGCCATAGCACCAGTAGTAATTGTACTAGCAGTAGCTGCAAAGGCAAACTGAAAAAAGAACAAAGTATAGGTGTTAATCGCAGCTGTAGAACCAGGCGCACCCATTGGAAAACTACCATCAGCACCAGGCATCTGGCTCAGAAAGAATGTATCTACACCTAACAACCCACCAGCACTGCTACCGAATGCGATACCAAAACCTACTGCCCACCACACCAGGATTGTTACAGCAGCATCAACAAAGTTTTCTAGTAAAACATTGACTACACTCCTTTGTTGCAGAAAACCTGCTTCTAACATGGCAAAGCCAGTTTGCATAAAAAACACTAAAAACCCAGTGAGTAGCACCCATGTAGTATCAAGTGAAACTTGCAGTCTGATTGTAGTCTCTGATAAAGACTGCAAATTTGGTGAATCTGCTGCTTGCACAACAATCGGTGCAAAAACTGCAAATATCATTGAGCTAATAGCCAGCGCCAGTATGCGTTGCCAAGGTCGAATACGCTTATTCATTGGTGATCTTTCTCTACTTGAAAAGCGATGATTGACAATGGTAGCAAACTTAACCACAATCAAGTTTTTTACTTAAACATAATTGCATTTTTGTTGTTAACAAATCCACAAATAAATTTGACTAATACTCTATTTACTTAAACATTAATTCTGTATTTTTAAATACAATTTAATGTTTTTAACAATAGTCAATAGGCTGTCAAAAGTCAAATAAATTACTTGTAGAGCTTGATATATAAGCATTTCATCCTACCCAGAGATGATCACTAATTAGTCTATGAATTTATATGTATATTTTTAAGTATTTATTAAAGAGTATCAATTGATTCAGTATATTCTCAGTCATTTGTATCACAAATTGATACAAATAAGTAAATATTCTTAAATCATTAACTACTGTGTGGGCAGTGCTGAGGCAATATTGATTCTCCCCTACCCCCCTGCCCCCTGCCCCCATTCCCTACTCCCCACTCCCTTTTTCAATATATTTTTCATAGCCTAGTTGTTCTAGTTTCACTTGCTTTGCCATGACTAAATCAGCTAGGCTTTGACGGTATTGTTGAACTTTTTCTAGTAATTCTGGTTGGTGGGTAGCAAGGATTTGTACTGCCAATAGTCCGGCATTTTTGGCATTACCTATCGCTACTGTGGCAACTGGGATACCTGCTGGCATCTGGACAATAGAATACAAAGAATCCACACCTTGCAAATTGCGGGTAGCTACGGGAACACCAATTACAGGCAATGGTGTTAAAGATGCCACCATACCGGGAAGATGAGCCGCACCACCAGCACCAGCAATGATTACCTTAATCCCTCGTTGGTGAGCTTGTTGGGCATATTGCACCATCCGTTCTGGGGTACGATGGGCAGAAACGATCGCTACTTCATTCTCAATACCAAACTCATCACAAACAGCGATCGCATCTTTCATGGTGGGCAAATCGGAATCACTGCCCATAATAATGCCAACAACAGGAGACATAATAATTCAAAATTTAAAATGCAAAATTTTAGCCCCCACAGCAAGCTGGGGGTGCAATTATCATCTCATATTGAGTGGGGAGTGGGGAGTAGGGAATGGTGAGTGGGAGTGATCAGTGAAAATTCAAGATAAAAGACGTATGTTTCCCCTAGCCTTTTCAACTTCAAGTTTTTATCTAAAAATATTGCTGTTACTTTGCTTGATTAAATAGTCAGTACATGAGTTAATGACCAATAACCCATGCCCCATGCCCAATTCCCAATGCCTAATTCCCAAGCAGTAGACATTATTAATGCTAGAGTTCCTGGCTATCAGGATTTGCAAATGCTCTTAGTCAATCAAGAGGGCATAATTGAGCAAATCTTGCCAATGGGGACAGTATGGAAACGAGTGCCACCAACAGACTTAGAAATATTAGATGTTGGTGGAGACTGGATTTCTTTGGGAGGTTTGGATTTACAGATTAACGGGGCTTTAGGTTTGGCGTTTCCTGATTTATCGGCGCAAAATTGTCATTTATTAGCAAAAATATCCCAGTTTTTATGGGATGTGGGAGTAGATGGATATTTACCGACATTAGTAACGACTTCTGTAGAAAATATACAGCGATCGCTGGCTGTAATTGCAGATTTTATCTCTACTCCCAAGACTGGTTCTCAAATTTTAGGTGTACATCTAGAAGGGCCATTTTTAAATTATCAAAAGCGTGGCGCACACCCAGCCGAATATCTTTTACCTCTAACCATCGATGAAGTAAAACGGGTTTTGGGTGATTATGCTGATGTTGTCAAAGTCATTACCTTAGCGCCAGAGTTAGATCCGACTGGGGAAGTCATTCCTTATTTACGTTCTTTAGGGATCACCGTCAGCTTAGGGCATTCTCAAGCCACAGAAGCACAAGCAAAACACGCCTTTGCACTGGGCGCAACGATGGTGACTCATGCCTTCAATGCTATGCCATCTCTACACCACCGCGAACCAGGATTATTAGGTGCAGCAATTACTCATCCTGGCGTGATGTGTGGTTTTATTGCCGATGGGCAACATATTACACCGACAATGTTGCAAATTCTCCTTTGCGCTACCAAAGGGCTGTTTCTTGTTAGTGATGCCCTTTCACCTCTAGGGCTACCCGATGGGTTCTATCCTTGGGATAGTCGGGAGATAGAAGTCAACAACGGAACTGCACGACTACCAGATGGGACTTTATCAGGGACAACTTTACCCTTATTGGTGGGAGTACAGAACTTGCTGAAGTGGGGTATTTGTGACGTAGAAAGTGCGATCGCTTTAGCTACAGATGCACCCAGACAGGCGATCGGTTTACCAGGAATTGCCATCAACCAAAAAGCCAACTTATTACGCTGGCATTGGGATGAGACGACAAAAGAACTTAACTGGATGCGATTATGAATGAGGCGCACCCAACAATACAATTGAGCAAGTCAATTCATTAATTACTTGCGTTGTCACCTGGCTAACGGCAAATCCCCCTGTTGTCCGATAACGAACCGCCCTTAAAATTGCTAAATCAAAAGCTGCGGCTTCTCTAATAATTACTCTAGCAACATCATCATCCCTAATTGTTTTAATCTCTGTGTTCACCTGCAATTGAGTGTTAGTAACAATATCAGACAATTGCGAGGTAAATAGTTCTACTAAAGGCGCTGGTGTATTGGGATCGCTAACGTGCAGTAACACTATCTCCCCATGATTACTATCAGCCAAAATTTGAGCAAATCTTAAAGCCCCTATACTTTGTGGCATTAAGTCCTTCACTGGAACTAAAATTCTGCGAATTGTACTAGGGCTATCTAACAGGCGTGTTACTGCTACCGGACAATGAGATGACCAGAAAACGCTATCAATTACACTACCAAATAAGCGGGCGCGTAAACCAGTTGTACGTGACCAACCCATCACCACTAAACTAGCATTTTGTTCTCGACTGGTGCGGCTAATTCCTAAAGCTACATCATCATCAATCCGAATGGCAGTTAGCACTTCCACATCAAACTCTTGACTGATATCTTTAGCTAACCTCAATCTTTGTTGACTTTGTTCCAGTGAGATTCCTAACTGGGGATCATCCATATGCACATGAGCTTGAGCAATAGCTAATGGTATAATCCGCCCAGATTCGTGATGAGCCAGTAATGCGGCCATTTCTATGAGATATCTCTGAGTTTGTGGGTTATATATTGGTACTAATACTGTAAATGGATAATGGTTTTCTTCTATTAGTTGTTCTTCAGCATTTCCCCACCACATTGCTAGACTATCTGTGTCTAATTCTGCTTGGGGAAGCTGTAATGAAGTAGCAAACCTAGCTGTGATAATTGGCCCCAAAATTGCTGTCACCAACATCAACACAATCACACTATTTAAGACACCTTCATTAATTAACCGTTCACCAGCAGAGTTCATAGTTTGATATGCAACTAATGTTGCAGCCAGTGTTGCCGCTACTTGTGGCAGTGATAATGACCACATGGTTAAGAGTTCCGCATTGTTATAGCGGTAAAGCAATTTAGCAAATAATGCTGCTAAAAATTTGCTACAAATTAAAGCTACAATAATCAACAAAGTTAGCCAAAAAGAAGAAAGAGTTTTGATAAAAGCGGGAATGTTAATCAGCAATCCCATGTCTACAAAAAAACAAGGAATAAATAATACACTGCCAATAAACTCAATCTTTTCTTTAACAGGGCTACGTCCCAAAACATCATTGACTGCTAAACCAGCAAGAAACGCACCAACGATTTTTTCTACTCCGATAATTTGCGCTCCAACCGATGCTAAAAATAAAGCTAATAAGATAAACAAAAATTGATTACTTTGTTCATCCCCAGAACGGCGAAAAAACTCTTTACCTAACCAATCAAAACCAAACAAGACGACAATTGAGTAAATTGCTAATCCACCTAACAAAGTTAATAGACTGAAAGTGGTGAATTCTCCACTGTGAATGCCTACACAAATTGCTAGAACGAGCAAAGCACCTGTGTCAGTAAAAATTGTAGCCCCAATAGTCACTGTTACAGCTTCATTCATCACCACTCCTAAGCGGCTGACAATTGGATATGCCAAGAGAGTGTGAGAAGCTAATAAAGAACCAATTAATACAGATGAATTCCAGCTAAAATTAAAGAAACGCCCTACTAAAATGCCAGCAATCATTGGCACTAAAAATGTTAAAATGCCAAAGCCAATTGACCTATTTTTCGTCTTCCGAAACTGATCAATATCAATTTCTAATCCCGCCACAAACATTAAATAAACTTTCCCGATATCCGAAAGTAGTTTGATAGTTTCAGAATCAGAATCTAAAAGCTTTAAGCCATTTTGTCCTAGAATTACGCCCGCCAATAGTAATCCTACCAGTCCAGGTAGTCTTAAGCGTTCAAATATTGGTGGTACAGTAAAGATTACTGTCAGAAGGATTGTAAATGCAATAATAGGAGTATCTGTTAGTAAGTTTGAAGCCATATATTCCTATGATGATTGTCTATAAGTTAATATTTGTGAGATTCTAATATCCAAAATAATTAATTAACCTCGATATATTTGTCAAATTAATAGGCTAATAATAACAAACACTGTCCAAAATAAAATGAAATACTCAAATAGTGAAGTAGTGATATATGAGTAAGGATAAGCACACAACAGTAGTACAACTATGCGAAATTCAAAATTCAGCCTCATTATCCTACCACTAGAGTTAAATCCTAACCTACTAATGCACAAAGATAGGTCTTGCGCCCTTACAGATAATCGATGTGTTACAAAGATTTTCTGAAATGGTATTACTCACAAATTCCTCACAATTTCATCCTAGATTAAGGATATAAACCAGAAATCAAAATATATTCAAGATTCAACTATATCCGTTCCTATGGAATAGCTGTCTCAATATTAATCTTGTCAATTCTGGTTCTAATTCTTGTCTGTGATGGACTTATAGGTTTCCCGAAATACCCTAAAACGACTCAAACAGTCAACGGGGGTGGATGTAAATGAAAAAATCTATAAAATATGCAGTCCTGGCAGTAGGCCAACAGCAACAGGGCGAAATGATCATCAACTTTTGTAAATATTACACAGTAGCCCTACTTACAACTATATCAGTTTTAGCATTTGCCACACCAGTAGAAGGAATAATACGTGTTAGTCTCGACCAAGCACTTAATTCTCCTTCTTATTCCCTAGCACAAGCATATCTCATAACTAGCTATAACTTGTTAGCAGCCAAAACTGCCAGCAGAATAGAGGGTTTAACAATCTACACTTTCATTGATGGTCAGGCAGAGACTATTAATAAATCTAATGCTGATGTTTATATATCTGGTTTTGAAGAAAGGTTGCAGATATATGCAGATGCGATTAGAAAGCGCGGGTTTCAGAAGATTAATGGCGAGTATAACACCAGCATAACTTCAGAATGTAAGACGATTGGTTTTGTGGAAGGAGAAAAAACTGTAATTGACCAAGACGAGTTTCAATTTAGTCTTGCCCACGGTGATTTTCAAGGAAAAATTAGACATCAAGGCGTAACTGTTGAATCATCTTTATAGCGTTTACCGGTCTAATGAAGTACACTAAATCAAATAAAACTGTACATCTTCGCCAGGGTAAAAATGAAAGCATATTCGCTCGATTTACGCCAAAAAATACTTGATACATATAAGACAGGTGGAATATCACAACGTCAGTTAGCCAAAAGATTTTGTGTAACTTTAAGCTTTATTGAGAAATTACTTAAACAATATAGAGAAACAGGAAGTATCGCGCCTAAAGTCAGGATGCAACAAACTCCACCAAAGCTAAATGAAGAACAATTGAATGTTCTTTTTGAAATAGTAGAAGCCAAGAATGATGCCACTTTATCAGAAATTCGTGAGCAACTCAAAGAGAAGACAGGGATAACGATTGGTATTTCCACAGTAGACAGAATGTTACAGAAGATGGAAATCAGCTTAAAAAAAACATTGCACGCCGCAGAAAAGGAAACTGAGAGAGTTCAATTATTAAGAGTCCAGTTCTGGCTCTTAATTCAAGGAATACCTGCTGATCATCTGATTTTCCTTGATGAAGCTGGAGCTAATCTATCTTTGAGCCGACATTCTGCTCGTTCCCCTAAAGGTAAAAGAGCGCATGGTTCTCGACCTCAAAAACGCAGTAAAAATGTTTCGATAATTGGTGCAATTGGTCTGAGGGGTGTGATTAGTCAATATAGCATTTTAGGTGCAACTGATGGGCTGACATTTGAGGCTTATATTGCTCAAAAATTAGTTCCTAAACTTAAGGAAGGTGATTATGTAATCATGGACAATTGCTCAATTCATCAAGGTGGAGATATTGAAGCACTCATTGAGGCTGCCGGAGCTAAGTTGATTTATTTACCACCATATTCTCCTGATTTTTCCCCTATTGAAAATTGTTGGTCGAAGCTGAAGAACATACTACGTTCTCTTGGTGCTAGAAGTTATCCAGATTTAGCAAAAGCAATTGAAATGGCTTTTAACCAAATCTCTTTAAATGATATTTATAATTGGTTTACCCACTGTTGCTACTGTACTTCACCAGACTGAGAAACGCTATAGCTGTCGAACATTCATTAAATTCAGAAATTATTTTCACAGGAGAAATTAAGCAAGAACACATTGAGCTTAGGTATGAAGCATCAAAATGTGTTGTAACTTTGAGTACAAAATAATTAATTAAAGAGAGGTTTAAACTTATGGTAAAAATATTTATTGCGCTCTTGATTAACAAAATATAAGCGCATTTTAATATGCAGTCTCTGTTGCAATTAGTTTTTAACATTTGACATAAATAGGTAAAGAGTTATGAAAATACATCAGGCTTTTCAGTGTTTTTTACCATTAGCTTCTATAGCAATCAATCTATTAACTTTGTTAGCTATAGACCTACCAGCGTTTTCATTTACTCCCAGCTTAGATTATTCTTTATCATCTCAAGATTGGATGCAAAAGTATTCGACTCGTTCAATTCAACAGCTTGGCTCCGTTACTCCACAAAGACAACTGTATATTTATGAAACGATTCAATACCATGCTTATGCTTTGTGGGCATCGTTAGACCAGCGAATTCTGCTAGAGGTTAAAAGTAAACTAGGATCATCTGACACTGTCTTAACTTTGATGGATAATAATCATGATGGTAAACCTGATGAATGGATACACCATCCATCAGGAGACTATGATTCTCCGGATTTTGGCTTCATGTTTGATCTCAATCAAGATGGCAAAATGGATTATTTTGTTTTTAATGGAGGTCCTTTATTTGTTAAGGAAGAAACCCAAAATGCCGATAAAATTTTTCCTGGTTTATTTTGGATGAATTACCATTGGATAGATTCTAATTACGATGGTCATATTGATATTATGGTTTTTAATGATATCGATTTAGATGGAGATGGTTATCCAGATCAAGGTATAACGGCTTGGGTTTATGATGATGATTTTGATGGTCGAGTAGATAGGACTGAATATTTAGGATATACACCGTGGTTTCCTATGAATACTCAATACGGTCAATTGTGGAAACCTGAAAAAAATCAGCCTCTCAAAAAGCCTGTAGAACCAAAAGAAGGCGAATTTATCATACAGCGTTCTGTCAAGAATATCAATCCTAGGGTCTTCAATAAACAATTTGACATCCGCAAAACTGAATTAGTGTCAGAAATTAATTCAGTTGTGTCTAAACTACCTGTATCGAAAGGCATTAATAGTAGTGAGGCAGCTATTTACTTTAATCTAGGAATGGCTTTGTTTTATGAAGAAAAATGGCAAGAGGCTAGCACAGCTTTTCAAAATGTTATTTCCCTTGATATTCAACATACAAAATCATATTTCATGCGAGGTAGGGCTAATTTGTACCTCAAGAACTATGCTGAAGCCATACAAGATTATAGACAGGTCATTAAACTTGAACCCAATAATGATGAGGCTCACTATCTGCTAGGTTATACACTAACTCGAACAAATAACTTAGAAGAAGCAATTGCGGCTTACCGTCAAACTATCAAGCTAAATCCTAGACACGCTCATGCTTACAACAATTTAGGCTCGATTTTTGGTAGGCAAGGTCGATATAATGAAGCTATTCAGGTACTTCAACAATCTATTCAGCTTGACCCTAAAAATACGCCTGCTTACTTTAATCTAGGACGCGCTTTATATGAAACTGGTAGGTATGAGCAAGCTGTAGAGTATTTTCGTCAAGCACTTAAATTAGAACCTAATTATTCTTCAGCGCAAGAGTATTTGGAGCGAACTTTACAACGTTTAGGTCGAGATCAGTAAGATTTCCTAGCCTAAGAACAGGTTAAATTTAACATTAACACCACCATTGCCAAAAAATCTGTGAGAGCGATCGCTCTTAGCGGTGCTGATCAATGATAATTTTAAGGATCGGGAAGCCTTAAAAATCGAAGTTTATGAACGCAGCCGACGATAAAACCATTGTTCGCGAATATTTCAATTCCACGGGGTTTGACCGATGGAGACGGATTTATGGCGATGGCGAAGTCAACAAAGTCCAGCTAGACATCCGTAATGGACACCAGCAAACTGTGGATACAGTTATCGACTGGCTGAAAAATGATGGCAATTTAGCAGAGTTATCAATCTGCGATGCTGGGTGTGGTGTAGGTAGTCTCAGCATTCCCCTAGCAACAGCAGGCGCTAAGGTTTATGCCAGCGATATCTCTGAAAAAATGGTAGAAGAAGGCAAGCAAAGAGCCTTAGCAGCCTTGGGTAATGCTGAAAATCCTACCTTTGCGGTACAGGATTTGGAATCTTTAAGCGGCAGTTATCACACTGTGATTTGCTTGGATGTCCTCATTCATTACCCCCAAGAAAAAGCCGATGAGATGATTTCTCACCTCTGTTCTTTGTCTGAGTCGAGAATCATTTTGAGTTTTGCGCCTAAAACCTGCGCTTTAGCTTTACTCAAAAAAATCGGCAGTTTCTTTCCAGGGCCTAGTAAAACCACTCGCGCCTATCTACATCGTGAGGCTGATGTGGTGAAAATCCTAGAAAAGAATGGCTTTGCTATCCAAAGAAAGGCATTTACTAAGACTCGTTTTTACTTTTCGCGTATTCTAGAAGCTACACGTAGTGGGGAGTAGGGAGTAGGGAGTAGGGATTAGGGAATGAGAGATTTATCAAGAGAGGCAGGAGGCAGAGGGCAGGAGGCAGGAGGGAAACTGCCCTCCCTACGGGACGCTGCGCGAACTGACTCCTGCCGCGACGGTCGGGAGCAAGCGAAAAGTGCGGTCTTGGGTTTTACCCAAGAGGAGCAACTTTTCAAGACAGGGTTTAAGACCCCCACTGAATCAGAATTCAGTGGTTTCAATTCAGGAGGGGTCGAATCCTATAGCTGAATTGCTCCTTCTGCCTCCTGCCTTCTTCAATTGTCTTGTCTACCTTGTTTCCCCAGTCTCCAATTCCCAGTCCCATCAAAACTTGTAGCTTAACACCTGAATTTCACTATTCTCAGGCAAACTACCAGACTTGATATTAATAGTGTCGCTATTACTGCGCCGCACGGTTGTACCCTGCATTAAGGTTAAAAATTCGTCTAGTGGTGCAATATCACAGGCGTTAGGATCAGCAGCTTGTGTACGGTAATGTGTAGGAATCACCAGTTTGGGATTTAAGACTGCGATCGCTTGTTTAGCTTCTTCTGCATTATACGCCTTGGCACTACCACCTACAGGGACTAATAAGACATCCGGTCGTCCCATGAGGATTTTTTGTTCAATGGAAATGGGTGCAGCTGCGCCTCCTAGGTGTAGAATGTTGACTCCCCCTTGAGTCCATTTCCACGCAGTATTTATACCAAATTGTTTACCACCTTTGCGATCGTGGTCAATGGCAATTCCTTGAAATCTAATACCTTGAAATTCATAAACTCCAGGTGCAAATACTAACTTGGGATTACCCGGCAAGCCATCCACTGCACCTTCATCTAGTAATTGACTGCTAATTAAAACCAAATCTGCTGTCACTTTCGGGGGACGATATTTAGCAGTACAACCAACTGTCTTAAAGGGGTTGACAAGAATTTTCACCCCACCACCAGTAAACAAAAAACAAGTGTGACCCAACCACTGTACGGAAATACCACTAGATTGAGCATTGGCTGGAAGGTAAGCACCGAATGTAGGGGCTACAGCTGTGGCTAATCCTACCCCAGCGTAACCAATAAACTGTCGTCGTTTCATTAATTACTCTCTTTGCTGTAATTGTGCCAGAAAGTTCCGCAATAACTCTTTTCCTGAAGATGTCAAAACACTCTCTGGATGAAACTGGACACCTTGAATGTGAGGATAGTTCCGATGTCGTACTCCCATGATTGTCCCATCTTCTACCCAGGCGGTGATTTCTAATACTTCTGGACAGGTTGCACGGTCAATCACTAGACTATGATACCTAGTAGCGGTCATGGGATTTTCTAACCCCTGGAAAACACCTACCCCAGTGTGAGTAACTTCAGATGTTTTACCGTGCATTAACTCTGGAGCAGAAATGATTTTACCACCAAATACTTGACCAATGCTTTGATGTCCTAAGCACACGCCTAAAATTGGTAAACTATGGCCTAACTCTTTAATTAAATCTAGGGATATTCCCGCATCTTCTGGACGACCAGGCCCAGGAGAAATAACAATGGCATCGGGTTTTAATTTCTGAATTTCGTCTAGGGATATTTTATCGTTGCGAAAAACTTGAATATCTGACGCTACAGAAAACTCAGCTGCTAGCTCTCCTAGATACTGGACTAAATTATAAGTAAAGCTGTCGTAATTATCGATTACTATAATCACAGCCTATATTAGCTCCTGGTCATTACTCTTACCATGTTTAATTGTCATCAGATTTGCACCGATGTAAACACCATCGTCATCAATTATGACAGTTAATTACCGGGAAACCCCATAACCAAACATGAAAAAGTCTTGCCCCTACAGTCATAACTTTTAAAAATACAGGTGACAGGTGACAGGTGATAGGTGACAGGTGACAGTGAAGAGGAAAGGAGAGGAGAGGGGTGTTGATTTCATTCATCGCGGGTGGTAGTGCCGCCTGTGCGGTTGCTCCTAAAAAGCCGACGTAATCAACACTAACAAGGGTGGAAGCAATAACACTCCTGCAACTAACACCGCCACCAAAGCAGAAACCAGCACGGCACCAGCAGCACAATCTTTGGCGATTTTTGCTAATTCGTGATACGTCTGCTTGACGGTTAAATCAACAAGGGACTCAATCGCTGTATTTAATAACTCCAGTGCTAATACTAAACCGCTAGTGATGCCTATAATGGCTATTTCTACTGGTTGTAAATGTAAAAATACACTTAAAGCGATCGCTAAAGTACAAACACTAACATGAATCCGAAAATTACGTTGAGTTTGAAAACTGTAGGTAATACCTGCCCAGGCATACTTAAAGCTGACCAAGAGACTAGAGGCCACTTGCCAAGACAGTTCTCGTTCTTGATTCACAAGGGTAAATAAGTGATTTTGCGTAGGTGGCGGGGAGATTTGTTGAGACATAGGCTTACAAATAGAACAGTACGGTATATTTAGTGAGAATTTTCGCTAATTTTAATCTAGCTATAAACTTTAACGCAATTTTCTACAGAAGTATTATAAAAGCATGGTGAAAATTTCACATCTACAGCCATAGAAATCTTTAATATTCTATGTCTATATCAATACTGATAGCCTTCAGTAAGATTACTTGCTGTTGCAACATTTGCATTAAACTTTCCTCATCAGGATGATCCCAACCCAAAAGGTGCAGTAAACCATGCGCTACCAACCAAGCTAACTCTGTTGATAAACTATGTTCCTGCTGTTGGGCTTGACGTTGTGCCGTGTTGATCGAAACAACTATATCCCCTAAATACAATGGTGCAGCCGACATTTCCGCACTTTTCGGTAACTCTACCTCTAAAGCCGCAAAAGATAAAACATCTGTGGGCTTATTTTGCTGACGATAGGCGGCATTTAGTTCTTGAATTTCTATGTCATCAGTCAAACGCAGCCCAATTTCATAACTAGCTGCTGCTGGTAAGTCGGCGTGCAGAACTTCTAGCCAACGATTAAACCAATTTTCCCAAGTTTCCGGAGGAATCCGGGCATCTAGATAGCCAGAATTTAAAGCTTCTTCCGGGGAAGACTCCAAGAAATAATCTTGCACATCTAGTTCAACTTCTACCAACTACAAACTCTCCTTAGCACTGTGGTTTTAGGCTGGTATAGCAGGTGACAGGTGACAGGTTACAGGTTACAGGTTACAGGTTACAGACTTCAAAGCCTCTTGGTGTAGGCGACTGCTATATTTAGCGAGTCAGGTAAGCCAAACCTACCAGCACAGCTAACAGTCCTACTGCGGTGAATAGGAAATGCTTCAAAGAAGTACCACCCTTACGTACCATATTTCGCATAGCTAGTTTGACGTAGCTGGGTTGAGGTTCTGTTGAAGGGGAATTGCTCATAATTAAATAAAAAGTTCTTTTATATATAAATGTAACAGTTCGCCAGAATTTATCTAGCCAGATTGTCTAACGTTTGTGGAAGGTAGGGGAGCAGGTGAAGTTAGTTCTTCCTTGTCTCCCCCAGTCCCCAGTCCCCAATCCGCAATCCCTAATCCCCAGTCCCCAATTAAGCCGATTCTACAAGTTGATTTTCCTGACGGAGATAGGCTTGGATGAACATATCAAGTTCGCCGTTCATTATGTCAGCGATCGCAGTTGTTTCGGCATTGGTACGCAAATCCTTTACCATCTGGTAAGGATGGAATACATAGTTACGGATTTGATTACCCCAGGAAGCTTCCACCATATCGCCCCGAATTTGGGCAATTTCTTGCGCCTTTTGTTCTTGGGCAATCACTAACAATTTGGCTTTCAGGCGAGCAAGAGCCTTTTCTTTGTTTTGCAACTGAGAACGTTCTTCTGTACAGCGTACAGCAATCCCCGTGGGGATATGTACAATCCGCACGGCTGTTTCTACTTTGTTGACGTTCTGCCCACCTTTACCGCCAGACCGAGTTGTGGTGATTTCCAAATCCTTATCTGGAATGTCCAACTGTACAGAATCATCTATTTGCGGCATCACTTCCACCCCAGCAAAACTGGTTTGCCGTTTTCCATTGGCATTGAAAGGCGAAATCCGTACTAAGCGATGGGTGCCTGTTTCTGAACGCAAATAACCGTAGGCATAACGACCTGTTATTTCTAGGGTGGCTGATTTAATACCAGCTTCGTCACCCTCTGACTCTTCCGCTAAAGTTACCTTGTAACCATGAGCTTCTCCCCAACGGGTATACATTCTCAGCAGCATAAATGCCCAATCTTGAGCATCTGTACCACCCGCCCCAGCGTTAATCGTCAGTACCGCCCCTTCAGCATCATAGGGGCCAGAAAGTAACTGCTGGAGTTCCCACTGGTCAAGGTCACGATTTAGCTGAGTGATGGTAGACTCGGCTTCTTGTAATAGTGCCTCATCGGTTTCCAGTTCCAGTAATTCAACCACTGCCTTAGTATCTTCTAAACTGGCTTGCCACTGACGATACTGGTCTATGTGAGCTTTGAGGTCATTGAGTTCTTGCAGCGTTTTTTGGGCTGTGTTTTGGTCATCCCAAAATTCTGGCTGTGCTGCTATTTGTTCTAGGTCGTGAATTTTTGCTGTCAGTGCAGGTATGTCAAAGATAGTCCTGGGTTTTACCCAGGCGGCTAGACAACGTTTCGATTTCGCGTTTGATTTCTAAAACTTCCATAGTGCTTGCTGAAAATACAGCCCTTTGGATGGTATTACTATTGTCTTTTTGATTTTAGCGGTAATTGGTCAAATTCTCCGACCATAGATTTATGACTTACTTAAAGCTGGTAGTAAGGACTTTAGTCCTAATTTTGTTGGCTGAGGGTTTCAAACAGAGGACTAAAGTCCTCACTACAAACAACTGTGGTAACACTGGCGTAAATTTAGGTATAAAAAACCGTGGTTGCTGATGCTCAACCACGGCTAGTCATTATTTGAAATTTTTATACTCATCGTGACCTAATCACGGCCATTGATGGCAATGAGTAAGCGCAAAATAAAGATAAACAAGTTGATGTAAGTCAGATACATCGACAAAGCGGCGGGTAGATATTGGTCATTACGGTATGTACGGGGCAGGATGTAGAAATCTACAACTGATGCTCCTGCAAAAAGAAATACCCCTAGACCGGAAATAGCGATTTCTAACCAAGTAGGCGTGTAAACACCAAACAAGGCAAATACAAATTGAGTCAGACAGACGACCAGCAAGGCGATAATGCCGAGAGAGATGGTTTTGGTCAATGCCATGCCGTCTTGTTCTGAGAGATTAGAACCAATTTGTCGGGCAAATATGAAGGTGACACCACAACCAAGGGCTGCTAAACCAATACCTTGAATGCCCACCCCCTGAGTTCTCAGGGCAACAAATACTAAACCACTCAGGGTATATCCTGACAACAAGCTGTAGGTAGCTAAAAGCGGTAAGGCTACACTCTTGTTACCTTTTTCGGCAACATTTTGGGCGACAAAGAACAGTATTAACTCTAGAACAATTGCACCAAGGAACGTAGGGAAGAAGATTCCAGGGTTAGTACGGATAATACCCAGACCACCGTAAGTTCCCAACGCTGTGAGTACCAGACCGCCACCAACATAAGGCAGGGCATTGGCAATGACATTAGGACCAACTAGGGCGTGAGACTGGGCGTTCCGGAAAGCTTCGCGAAAATTACTGCTATTACTCATAGGGAAAAACTAATTTTTAGGCAAACTTCCTCATGATTCTTATTCTTACCAAGATTTGCTGTTATTAGCTAGGGAGTAAATCTGGATCAATATATGTTGTGGGAGTTGTTAGAAAGATTTTTACTCAGCACTCTACACTTTCAAGTCAAAGATGACGGTAGGCTAAGTCAGCATTTTTCAGCATAAATAGCTAGGTTTGTTGCAAAAAATAAACTTTATCTAAAGAGTAATTGTTATTAGCGCAACAAAAAGAGCTAGTAACAAATAGGCAATAAAAATCATGCGTACAAATACTGAATAGTAGAGATAGCCCCCCAATAAGTTCAGTAAAACGACGATGGTTTAATCAGTGTTCACTAAGGAAAATAATTACAGCTTTAAAGAGTTACGCAACTCCATTTTGGCAAACAAAGGAGTTACACCAAAGGAATTTTTATATGGCAGCAAGTGAGTCCTCTATGCAAACTGATGGTATGGAGTTATTGCACTTATACCACCAAAATCCTTCTATTAAACTTCGTAATAAACTGGTGCAATTACATACTGGTTTAGTCAGAAAAATGGCTCATAAATTTAGCCATCAATGTAATGAACCTTATGAAGATTTGGAACAAATTGGTTATTTTGGTTTAATCAGGGCAATTGAGCGTTTTGATCCCAGTCAAGGATATGCTTTTAGTTCCTTTGCTGTACCATATATTCGCGGCGAGATGCTACATTTCTTGCGCGATCGCAGCACTTTATTAAAGATTCCTCGACGTTGGCAAGAACTGTACAATGAAGGTCAAAAAGTTCGCAAAGAATTGGCAGTATCTTTAGGCCGTCCTCCCAAGGATGCGGAAATTGCCAAAAAACTCAAAGTATCTGTACAAGAGTGGCAAGAAACCAAGTTAGCAGCTCAAAATCGGATGCCTTTAAGTTTAGATGCTACCGCCGTTCACTACGTTGACTGTCAAATTACCTTGGGTGAAGCACTCCCTTGTCCCCGTTCTGCGGTGTTGCAACAACAAGATGAAGAACGGCAACAACTCCAAGGGGCGATTAATATGTTAGAAGACAAGCCCCGCCAAGCAGTTGAGATGGTATTTCTCAAGGAACTTTCTCGCAAAGATGCCGCTAAAAGTATCGGTACTAGCCCAATGACAGTCACCCGGTATCTGCAAAAGGGAATTCAAGATTTAATTTGTTATCTACAACCGCCAGCAGTCGCTACAGGGTCATGATGTCATTATTACCAGTTAAAGGAGATGAGGGAGATGAGGGAGTAGGGGAAGATGAGGGAGAAGGGTGTAAAAGTTATTCAAGACCATAAGGATTTAGAAGTTTATAAAATGGCTTTTGACGCAGCCATGACAATTTTTGAACTATCTAAAAAGTTTCCTGTGGAAGAACGCTACTCACTCACTGATCAGATTCGTCGGTCTTCACGTTCAGTTTGTGCCAATTTTGCAGAAGGATGGAGAAAGAGAAGATATCAAGCTGCTTTTGTAGCTAAACTGAATGATTGCGAGGCAGAATCAGCAGAGACTCAAACTTGGATAGAGTTTGCTGTTAGGTGCAACTACATGGATGTTGAAATAGGCCGGCAACTATATGGTAAATACAACCAAATTCTTAGCGGTCTAGTAAACATAATTAACAACTCATCAAATTGGTTGCTAATTAAACATTAATCCCCCTCATCCCCCTCATCCCCCTCATCCCCTGATCATCGAGATTTCAGATCAGCGATCGCACCTTTAGTCATGGCAGCAATGGCTTTATCGGTGGCTTTGGGCAAATGATAATATTTACCTCCCGATGTTTTGGCTAACTCTTTAGCAAAGCCAGTGGAGACAAATTTACTCTCAGTATCAATCACTAATAGTTGCATCCCCAAAGCACGCATCCTACCAGCAATTTCTAGCAGTTCTCCTTTGATATCTGGTTTTTCTCCTGGTTCTTGTGGTTCACCTAAAGAACGTGATAAGGGAATATTACCCCGTCCGTCGGTGATAGCTACAATCACAACTTGCCCAACATCTCCACTCATTTGGGCATTGATACCGATGCGGACTGCTTGGGTTAAACCATGAGCTAGGGGTGAACCACCACCACAGGGTAATCTTTCTAAACGGTTCCTTGCTAAAGCAATAGAACGGGTTGGCGGTAGTAACACCTCGGCTTGTTCTCCCCGGAAAGGAATCAACGCCACTTGGTCACGGTTTTGATAGGCTTCTGTTAACAGTTGCATCACCGCACCTTTGGCTGACTGCATCCGGTTTAAGGCCATAGAACCTGAAGCATCTACTACAAACACAACTAACGCCCCAGCTTTACGTACTAGGCGCTTCGAGCGAATATCACCCTGCTCAACAATTACTTTTTTGTCTGGGTGTCTCTCACGCCGCGCTTTTTGATATGGTGCAGCCGCCCTTAATGTCGCATCTACGGCAATGCGGCGGACTTTGCCTTTGGGTAACATCGGCTTAATGTAGCGTCCCCGATCATCGGAAAAGATAGTGCTACGACTACCAGATTTACCTTGACGCTGTGCCATTTGAGCAAAGTACAGCACACTATCATCAAGTATTACTCCCTCTGGGTCGAAGATAAATTCTTCGGGGATGCTGGGGGGTTCTTGCTCTTCTGGTTCGTCTGGTTGATCTTCTTTGTCTTCTTCTTGCTCTTCCTCTTGTTGCTCTTGTTCTGACTCGTCTTGACTTTGAGGAGGGGGTGGGGGTGGTGGCGGTGGTTGGTCTGGTGGCGGTGTCTGCACAACGGTGGCCCGTGGTACAATTACCAACTCTACAGCCCGGCGCAAATCTTCCGCATTGACGGTGGCTCTGCCATCTAAAGCCGCAGCCGCTTTGGCAACGCGCACCGCAAATAATTCCGCCCGATGTCCTTGGACACCGCCGCGAATGGCTTCATCTACTAAGTAAGCAATTTGTTCGTGGGTGATGGTGACTTCTTTCAACCACTCCCGCGCTAGGATAATTTGGGTTTTGAGTGCGTCGATATCTTCGCTGTATTGCTGAAGAAAATCTTGGGGTGATTTAGAATAGGCGATCGCTTGCTCAACTGCTTGTACCCTTTGATCTAGACCGAGAACACCGTCAGCAGACAGAGCGATCGCAATTCTATCTAATAAGTGTTCTCGTAATGCCCCTTCTTCTGGGTTATAGGTTGCAATAAACAAGGGTTTGCAAGGATGCTGAAAGCTGATGCCTTCCCGTTCGATTTGGTTGCGTCCTTCCGATAGGACTGTTAATAGCTGATTGGATATCTGATCATCTAATAAATTGATTTCATCCACATACAGCACGCCTCGGTTAGCGGTAGCGAGTAACCCAGGCTGAAAAACTGTATCCCCTTGTTTAACAGATTGTTCCACATCCACAGAACCGAGAAGACGGTCTTCAGTCACACCGAGGGGGATCTGCACAAAAGGTGAGGGGATGATTTGGGTGGGGACATCTTGCATCTGTTTATCGGCATACTCTGCCGCCAGATAGTCATCCCATTCTTCTGGGTGGTTGGGGTCGCAATTGCTGATCGAACCTGTAACAACTTCGATGGGTGGTAATAAGGCATGAATCGCACGCGCCATTACAGATTTTGCCGTACCGCGACGGCCTGCGATCGCTACTCCTCCCAACCCAGGATCGACTGCTGCGAGCAGCAAGGCTAATTTAATGGCTTCTTGACCGACTACAGCAGTCAAGGGAAAAGAGGTAATTGTGGGACTGATAGTAGGCGCAGGCATGGTTTACAAGTATGGGACTGGGGATTGGGGACTGGTATTTTTACGCGGCTCAAAGTCGCGCTATTGCTAACAGCACTTTTAAGCTAGTCTCGGTTTTTAGCATATCAATTTCTGGCTCATTTAGAATAAGGGTTGTGAGAATTAGGGCTTTGTCTTGCCCTTGGGAGCAAAATTTATGAGTATCGCTCAGGCTAAACGCTTCACATTAGATGAGTACCACAAACTTGTGGAATTGGGCTTTTTGCATGAGGATGACCACATAGAATTAATCAAAGGGGAACTGATTCAAATGGTATCGAAGGGTACAGCCCATGAAACTTGCTTAAGAAACTTGTTACGAGAACTGCCGAAATTAGTGGGTGATAGAGCTACTTTACAATCTCAAGCTCCTATTACTTTACCCCCTAACAGCGAGCCAGAACCTGATTTTGCTATTGTTAAAAACAGAGATGACAATTATCTATCCGCTCACCCTAGTCCTGCTGATGTGTTGCTGGTGATGGAAGTTGCAGATGCTTCTTTAAGTTATGACCAAGATATCAAAATACCTCTCTACGCTCAAGCAGGTATTTCTGATTATTGGATATTCAATTTATTTGATAATTATTTGGAATGTTACAGTGAACCTTATCAAGATAGTCAGGGAAAATTTGGTTATGCAAATAAGCGCATTGTTCTGCCTAATCAAGTAGTTTCTTTCCCTTGTTTTCCCGATTTATCTATAGATTTAAGTAGTATCTTTCCCAAAAAATAAACTTTCAACCTTATAGTGATTTGAAATTTACTCATATTCAGTTGTCCTTTTTTCACAAAAAAATATCTTGACATCCAGAATCGGTTGTGCAATCGTATACTTAGGACAACAAAATAACTCTGCTCTAAAGCTTCTAGTTTTTGGTGTTGTCTCAGCAGCAGAACTACTATTTTACTGCCAAGCTTTGCGTTATCCTTTCCCTTGATCTATGTGTTTCAATGTTACTCTATTTGAGATAGTTTAACTTCAAAGAGATGAGCAAACGTTTGAAGTATATGCTCAAGGGCAAAGATAATGCAAAGCTCGGTAGTAAACCTGGAGTTCTACGGCTGAGACTTCTATCAAAAAAATTTTTCTAGAATGCGGTATAAGCTCAGGTGATACTGTTTATCAATCATTGAGTAATAGTATTCCTTTGAATGATGTGTAGTTTTTTCGTTGTCCAGTAAACAAAATGAAAATCTGGACACATTACCATGAAAAATGTTCACCAAATCTCAAACAGACAAACTACCCAAGAAAAACCCGTAGTAGCATTCTATTGGGACTATCAGAACGTTAAATTATCTGTGGAAAAAGCTAAAGTTCTACTAGGAATTGCTAACTCAAAAGGAATTTTAGCTCGCAAAAACATCTATTACAATTCCCATTGTAAAGACCAAGTCGGTGTAAAAAAAGAGCTTTCTAGTTTAAATTTGGATTATTGTGATGTTCCTTGTCCTCTAAAAAACAGTGCGGATAATCAATTAATAGCAGATTGTTTAGAGGACACTAACAGTCCTCAAAGTCCAGATATAGTTATCCTGGTTTCAGGTGATGGAGATTATGTAAAATTAGTTCAACATCTCCAAAAACTGAATTTACAAGTAATAATTTTTGCTCAGGTAGGTAATGTAAAACATAAATTGAGAGAAGTTGCTAACGAATTTTACTTTACCGATGAATTATTTCTCCCATTACAGACGAATAATCAGAATCAAAACACTTCTTTTCAACCCTCAATCACTTATAATGAAGCTATCAAGCACCTAACTCAAGCAATCAAAATATTAGTGAGTCAAGAAAAGAAAGCAACATTTCCATCCCTTGACAAATTGATGCGTCAGAATTGCCCCCAATATAAGGGCAGCTCTTCTATCTTCAACCATAATGGTAAAACGTTTAGAAAATTTAGTCAGTTTGTTGATGCTGCTGTTAAGGATGGTAAAGTACGAGAAAATAATCAAGAATTGTTTTTAATTGATATAGAAATAATTGCTGCCTGACAATTTTTGTTTTATTAGCTCAAATGAGTTTTTAAAAAACCGCCATTAATGCGGTTTTTTCATGTTAATAGTAATATCGTTTATCTGTTTCCAAGAAAATAATTTTTACAACCAGAAAAAATGCACAAAATTCTAACATTTCATGACGAAAAACTTTTACGCCGCGCACTTACTCACCGTTCTTATGTAAATGAAAACCCAGGAGAAGGCGAACACAATGAACGCCTAGAATTTCTTGGTGATGCTGTACTGAATTTTTTAAGTGGTGAATATCTTTATCGTCGTCACCCAGAAAAGGGAGAAGATGAATTAACGCGGCGACGTTCAGCATTAGTCGATGAAAAGCAGCTAGCAAAGTTTGCTATTGAAGTGGGTTTAGATTTCAGGATGCGCTTGGGTAAAGGTGCAATTCGAGATGGTGGCTATCAAAATCCTAATTTACTCAGCAGCACATTTGAAGCTGTGATTGGTGCTTACTATTTAGATAACAACCGCGATATTGAAAAAGTGCGCGAAATTGTCGAACCATTATTTGATTCTGTACCTGAGCAAATTGTGGTGTCTCGCTCTAATGTAGACTCAAAAAATCGCTTTCAAGAATGGGTACAGCGCAATAGAGGCACAACTCCTCCCACATACAAGACAACACAAATAGGGGGTTTGTCTCACGCGCCAGAATTCAAAGCGGAAGTTTATGTGCAAGATAAAAAGTACGGAGAAGCTACCGGGCGTAATAAAAAAGATGCAGAAAAAGCAGCTGCTGAGGATGCGTTAGCTAAATTGAAAACACAAGGGTTGTTGTTGTAAATATACTGTGATGTACTACCAAAAAACTGCAAATATCAGCTTGTAAACATTACAATTATAGAAAAAGCAAAAGTAGGTGTAATCGTTATGCAATCTATTTTCTGGAGTTTAGAAGAAGTCGCTCAAAGAGCTAAACAGTTTTACGAAAACAGTATTCGTCAAAATGTCGAGTATGGTGACAATATTGGCAAGATGATTGTGATTGATGCAGAAACAGGTGAATATGGTATCGATCCTACTGGTGTGGAGACAGCATTAAGGTTAAAACAGAAAAACCCTAACGCTAGATTGTTTACCATACGGATTGGTTATGACGTTGCTGTAAGTTTTGGTGGTGCAATGTAGCTTACTGCTGTGTACTAATCTCTAGTTTCTTGTTTCACATCTAAGGGTAAAGTCACGGTAAAAGTAGAGCCAATCCCTTCTTGAGAGACTAGGTTAATTTCACCTTGTAATAGTTTGACTAACCGGGCGACGATCGCTAACCCTAAGCCTGTACTATCAGGAAGATAGGAACGTTCTTTGGAACTAACACGAAAATAAGGCTCAAATATCTTGTTTTGGTCTTTTGGTGCGATACCAATACCAGTATCAGAAACAGCGATCGCTAACTTTTGATCATTCCGTACCTGACACTCTATAGTGATAGTACCGAAGTCTGTGTAGCGAATGGCATTACTCACAAGATTTGTGACAATTTGTTGTAATTGAAAGCCATCTGTGATTATCTGTGGAGATATACTTGGGCAATGAACTACGATTTGTAATTTCTTTTCTGCTGCTAGAGGCTCTAACATCTCACAGACATTCTCAATTAATTCCTGGATGTTAATAGGCGCTAATTGCAGTTGGAGTTGACCTGCTTCATAGCGTGACAGTTCTAAGACGTTATTAATTAAACGCAGTAAGTGTCTACCATTGCGTAATACTCTTTCAATATGTTCTAAATTGGCAAAGCTATCTTGTCTGGGAAGCTCTTTTCTTTGTTGGCGTAAAAATAAATCAGAGTAACCAATAATAGATGTTAAAGGGTGTTTGAGTTCGTGGGCTAGTTGTGATAGCTTGTCTTGATTGGCATTGATTAAACGCGTTAGTTCTTCATTATGTAGAGTCAGAGAAGTTTGTAAATTTTGTAAGTCACGCAAACGCTCTTTAACATAACTATTAAAACACCGGGCGATCGCTTCATCAATCACCGCATCAATTAACCGCAGATAACGGATGATTTCTGCTGGTGTTGTCTGTAATAAATTTGCTTCAACGGTGTCAAATATTACTGTTCTAAGTAGACGATATTCGCGTGCAATTTCGGATGGATCAAAGCCTTGTTCAGCGCGTAGTAAACCGTGTTCCCAACTAGCTGTTACTATGGTTCTAATATCACCATCCTGAGAGGGTGACAGGACTTTTACCATTGCTTGAAAAACATCAGGGATATGATTTTTAATCGCTGTGTAGGATAAGTCATCAGCACTTTCTATATGCCTATCTTGGCGAACAGCTACAATCCATTTTTCGATGATATTGTGAGTATTTTCAGCCAGTAATTGACTAAAATCCATGCTTTTAAATTCTGTTAATCGATAGAGGAATTAAATTCTTATGCCAATAGTGTAACGATTATGGTGACGTTTATCGAAACCAGTAGCAAGTTTCACCTACCAGATGGCAGATATTGACCAGTTATTAACTTTATCGGGTGCTGCAATCACACAAAAATCAATCAATTACAAGTTTATGCTTCAGCCTTAAGCCACAGGGTAGAGTACAGTTTAGTGTTAATTTGGAAATAAAAAAAAATTATCAGTTGGCAGTTGTTTTTATTGCATAAGGATGTTAAATTAACAAGCACTATTATCTATTAGAGTAAGTCAGCCTAATCCAACAATTCACAGTAAGTAATGTTGGAGCGGAGGAACCAAGTTTTGGGGCGTATCTTTTAGAGAGTAGGCAGTTCAGAGTTACAAGAGCAAGGTGATGAAACACCTAACTCAGCACTCAAAACTCAGCACTCTCACTAAGAAGGGCAACTCTCAGCCCTAGCCCGTCAGCTAACTTCGTAGGCATTGAGAGGAGACTGAAGAGACAGCATTTTTTTAATGTTTAGCTCTCATCAGTGTCCGTGGCTGGTACTGCTCGATTTTTTGTACCTGCACTTAACTCTGTTGAGGTTGCCAGAATGATATTGCAATTAAATTTAGCAGCGATCGCAGCTGTTGCTAGTCAAGCTGTTTGGAAAAAGACTAAACCCGTAATTATGAGGGATGTAGTCTTCTTACCCATTTTAGGTTTTTTAGGAATTATATTGCTGTGGTGGGTGGTAGCACTAGCTAACCATGAGTTAATGCCTACACCACCGGAAGCACTAGCTGCCAACTTAGACTACATCCTGAACCCGTTTTATCAAAGAGGCCCCGGTAACTTAGGCATTGGTTGGTTATTGATAGCCAGCCTCAAGCGGGTATTGCTGGGTTTTCTACTAGGTGCAGTAGTAGCGATTCCTTTGGGATTTTTGATTGGGATGTCTAGATCAGCCATGTTAGCACTCAATCCCATCATTCAAATTTTCAAACCCGTATCACCCTTAGCTTGGCTACCCATTGCTTTAGCTATCTTCAACTTGGCAGATCCTTCAGCCATTTTCGTCATCTTCATTACCTCCCTTTGGCCGACCATTATTAATACTGCCCTAGGAGTTGCCAGCGTTCCCAAAGATTATATGAATGTAGCGCGAGTGCTAGAAATGCCTCGTTGGCGACGCATTACCAAAATTATTTGGCCTGCCACCTTGCCCTACATTTTTACAGGCTTACGCATCAGTTTAGGAATTGCGTGGTTAGTCATAGTTGCAGTAGAAATGCTTACCGGCGGTGTAGGAATAGGTTTCTTTGTTTGGGATGAATGGAGTCGTTTAAACCTTAGCTCAGTCTTCCTTGCCGTTTTCGTCATTGGCGTAACCGGACTCATCCTAGATTTCGCCGTCAGCAAACTGCAAGAATTAGTTACCCATCGCCCCATAGCTTTCAAATAAAGGTGACAGGTTACAGGTTACAGAATCATAACAACTCTTATCTTCACCACGCTACCAGACGCAGCCTCTGTCTGCGTCTCTGCGTGAGCTAATACCACCATTTGAACTCCACATGAGTAACCATAACTGGACAAGACGAGACTTTATCAAAAGCCTAGGAGCCACCACAGCCGGAATCACCCTTTCCTCCTGTGCCATATCAGCAGACAGATCCGCTACAGGGCTGACAGAAGAAGCCTTAGCAGTACAACCATTAGTCAGATCCCAAGACCTAGAAAAACCCGATCTCATTGTCGGATACGTACCTGTAAATGATTGTGCGCCATTTGCGATCGCCTGGAAAAAAGGCTTCTTTCGCAAGTATGGTTTAAACGTCAAACTCAACCGTGAAGCCAGTTGGGCAACATCCCGCGATGGTCTGATATTTGGACGTTTGGATGCTGCACCTGTAGTATCTGGTGCTGTCACCAACGCCCGCATCGGTGCAGAAGGCGCACGCCACGCCCCCTTATGTGCAGCCATGACTATTCACCGTCACGGTAACGCCATGACTATGAATAAAGCCATGTGGGATTTTGGCTTACGTCCTTGGTACGAGTATCAACAACAATATGGCGATGGAGCATTAGCAGCCTTTGGACGAGATTTTCGTGGCTACTTTCAACAACAACCACCAGAAAACAAAGTCTGGGCAGTAGTTTTGAGTTCTTCGATTTACGAATACTTTGTTCGTTATATATCGGCGGCGGCTGGTGTTGACCCCCTAAAAGAGTTTCGCGTCATTATTGTCTCACCTCCGCAGATGGTGACAAACGTGCGAATAGGGGCTATGCAAGCCTACATGGTAGCAGAACCCTGGAACACCAGAGCTATTCAAGGTAATGAAGGCATTGGCTTTACCTTCGCCCAAGGTAAAGAAGTTTGGTCAGGACACCCAGATAGGTTGTTAGGGGTGATGGAATCTTTCATTGACCAATATCCCAAAACATATCGGTCTTTAGTTAAAGCCATGATTGAAGCCTGCCAGTATTGCAGTCGTCCCGAAAACCGCCAAGAAGTCGCCGAAATTCTGACAGACCGTTCCTTTACAGGTGCAAGACCAAAGCAAGCAAATGCACCAATTACCAAACTAACCGCGCCTGGAATTGTTGGCAATTACAACTATGGCGGATTTGACGGCAAAGAACGTACCATCAACGCCGCAGATACCACGGTTTTTTATGATATTCCCGACAATTTACCCAAACAGCCAGACGAACACGCCACATATTTATGGAGATCCAATAGTATCTGGTTAATGACGCAAGCAGCTCGTTGGGGACAGATTAAAGAATTCCCCAAAAATGCCGAAGAATTAGCCGAAAAAGGCTGGAGAGCAGATTTGTACCGGGAAATAGCAGCCGAAATGGGTATTAAATCTCCCAAAGACGACTACAAAATTGAACCGCCAGAAGTATTCATAGATAAGAAAGGCTTTGACCCCAGTGATCCCGTTGGCTATTTGAATAGTTTTGCCATTAGGGCTAATTCCCCTACTAACTTTTTCATGTCTTAAAGAATCCATCTCTGACTCTGTAGTAAAAAATATCAACTATTAGGAGTATGTGAAATGAAATATACACCCTTAACAATTAATACTCACGAACAAGCTAAATTTCGCACAAATTTTTTAGAAATTGAGAATTTAGTTAAGTCTTATCCCACACCAGATAAAGGTAATTTTGTCGTTCTCGATGGTGTGAATTTAACTATCGGTGAAAATGAATTTATTTCCCTTATTGGACATTCTGGCTGTGGTAAATCAACTTTGTTAAAAATTGTTGCTGGTTTAGAAAGAGCAACTTCTGGCTCAGTCAGACTTGATGGCAAAGAAATTTACAAGCCAGGTGCAGAAAGAATGATGGTATTTCAAAATTATTCGCTCTTGCCTTGGTTAACAGTTAGAGAAAATATCCGTCTAGCTGTAGATGAAGTGTTAAAAAATGCCAATCGGGCGGAAAAAATTAGCATTGTGAACGAACACTTGGCAATGGTAAACTTAACCCCGGCAGCAGAGAAATATCCTGATGAAATTTCTGGAGGTATGAAACAGAGAGTAGGAATTGCTAGAGCCTTAGCAATTCGTCCCAAAATGTTGCTGATGGATGAACCTTTTGGGGCATTAGATGCGTTAACTAGAGGTAAATTGCAAAAACAAGTATTAGATATTTGGGAAAATCATCGCCAAGCCGTAATGATGATTACTCACGATGTTGATGAGGCGATTTATATGTCTGATCGCATCGTCTTAATGACTAATGGCCCAGCAGCTACGATTGGGGAAATATTAGAAGTACCGTTTCCTCATCCACGCGATCGCACTGCTATGCGAAACACAAAAGAATATTTTGAACTTCGCAACCACGCCTTAAATTTCCTCGACAAATATTTTAATCCTGAAGATTAAATTCGTTGATTGGTTCTTGATTGGGTAGCCTAATTCAAATTCACCAAACTTGAATTTGAAGCGGAGGAACCAAATATTGGGGCGCATCTTCTAGAGGGTTGCATTTTCCAGGTTTAACTAACTCAGCACTCATACCAATTCACCACTCATAAGAGAGACACCTTCCAGTCTTAGCCCGTCAGCTAACTTCGTAGGCAATGGAAGGAACCCCCAGAACATTGGCTTTTATACCAGTTGTTATTGGGGTTTCCTGACGAATATGTCTCTATGACTATTCGTATTACCCTGCTTCTCATTGATTTGTTCGTTCCATTTAGGAGAAGTTAAAGCTGTGAATATCAAGCCAATGTTAGCGCGTTTGCAAAGTGCTATAGGTCGTGATGATTTAATTGATCACATGGTATTGTTATCAGAACCCAAAAAAGTTTTAACTCAAAAAGATGAGCCAAAAAAATTAATCAACTTAATCGTTGCTTATAATGCTTCTCCTCAAAGTCATACAGCACTGGATATAGCTTTTTGGATGGCACATCAAACACGATTAGCCACAAATCAACAAGTCACAGTACAAGCTGTTTATGTGGTAGAAGACACTTATAACAGTGGATATTCTAATATTTTAGGACTCGTCAACAGCCTGCCAGTATTAGAATGTCCCATCAGCAGCAATACAAAGTCTACTACCTCTGTATTAACTCAACCAAAACAGAAGGAAAGTACACCAGTTTTACAACAAAGAACAATCACAATCCTCCAAGAAGCAGATAGAATTCTTTGGCAAGCACGCAGTCTAGCTGAAGAATGGCATGGTACATTCAAATCACATTTGCGATTTGGCTACCTGAGTACAGAATTAAGAAAAGTTGTAGAATCTGAAGCTGCTGATATTTTATTTCTAGGATGTCAATCTGTTTATCATCCGTTAATTGAAAAACTAGGTTCTAATTTTCCTTGTGCCGTTTTAGGGATTCCCAAGTGCATAGATAATTAATCTTGGTCAGAGTATTTTAAAAATTAGACATCTAATTTAAAATACATAAATTAAGCCACCTAATTATAGGCGGCTTTTTTAGATATTTTGCAACTAAATACACCCAAGGGGTAAAGTGTGGAAAACTGGCAAGCCCTCATCAGTGCGATCGCATTTATAGGCGTAATTTTTTTGATCATGACAGAATGGGTGCATTTCACCATTGCGGCTTTGTTAGGAGCATTATTATTGGTGTTTACCAATGTCATGACTTTACAAGAAGCTGTTATTTACATTGGTAATAATTATGGCACATTGGGGTTATTCTTTGGGGTGATGGTATTAGTTCGAGCCTTTGAGCCAACAAAAATATTTGATTACTTAGCAACTCAAATCGTATTGTTGGCTAAAGGTGATGGTAAGCGTCTATTACTAGGTATTGTGGGGATTGTAACTCCCATTTGTGCAGTTTTACCTAATGCTACAACAGTGATGTTATTAGCACCATTAATACCTCCAATTGCTGAAGAAATAGGAGTAAATTTTATTCCTTTATTAATTTTGATGGTATTAATTGCCAATAGTGCTGGACTACTAACTTTAGTAGGTGATCCGGCTACTTTTATTGTGGGTGATGCTGTCAATATCAGTTTTATAGATTACTTAGGGAAATTGAGTTTAGGGGGAGTAATTGCTGTTGCCACAGTGATAGTCACTTTGCCATTCTTATTCCGCAAAATTTGGCATACTAAGTTAGAGAATCTAGAAGAATTACCACACCCACAAATTAATCATCCACGAGTTTTAACTGTCGGTGCAGTTATTGCTGGTTTTGTATTGCTATTTTTTGTGATTGGAGAATCTCTACCAGTACCAATTTCTCCGGCGGCAGTGGCTTTGTTAGGTGCAGCCTTGGCTTTACTACTATCTCACCATAGCAGGATTGATACAGTTAATAATATCTTGCGAGATGTAGATTGGAGTACATTGATATTTTTTATGAGTGTATTTGTTTTAATTGGAGGTTTAGATAAGACGGGTATAATTAATGGTTTATCCAGAGTATTAGCAACTATTTTAGGGAAAAATATTATTTTAGGCTCTCTATTTTTATTGTTTTTTGTAGGGATATTGTCTAGTGTAGTACCCAATATTCCCTTAGTGGTGGGAATGGTTCCCTTACTCAAACAATACCTTGTGACAGTAGGTTTAGCACCCGCAGAAGTATTAGCCAGAGACTTTCAAGGTCAATTTCCTCCTGAAGTTTTACCACTGTTTTATGCCATGATGTTTGGCGCAACTTTAGGAGGTAATGGCACACTCATAGGTGCTTCTTCTAACATCGTAGCGGCTGGGATTTCTGAGCAGCATGGACGGCGAATCTCTTTCAAAACTTTTTTACACTATGGTATACCCATCACAATGCTGCAACTGGTGGTTTCGGCGTTGTATGTGTTGATTCGGTTTTTGATTTAGAGTTTCCTGCTAGTAGCCGCTTTAACTGGGTTATTAGGACTAAAGTCCTTACTACAAACTTGAATGCAGAAATTCCCCTCACTCTTTTAATCAGAGAGCAGGGGAATTTTATATTTTGCAGGGGCAAAAAGGAAATTTGATTTATGAGAGTTAATTACTCTCACAAATCAACCAAATTTCAGCTTAATAGCCGATGAAGTGGAGTACATCACGCAGGACACTATAGCCTGCTAAATCCCACAGTAAGTATGCCAGAAAACCAATCATTGCCAAGCGACCATTCCAGAGTTCGGCTTGTGGGTTCCAGCCAAAGATAAAAGCGTTGCGATCTATGCCATTGTAAGCATTAGCAACAGATGGTAAGTCTGTAGAAGAACGAGTTTCACGAGTTTCCATTGGTTTCTCCTAATATTAATCTAGTTTGAAAATAGGGACTGGGGAGTGGGGATTGGGGACTAGGAAGAGAAATTTTCCTACCCTGGGTGTGGGCTATTCTCCCGTGATTAGTTGACTGAAAAAAGCAAAATTCTAGTATCCAATTAGATGTAATACATCGCGTAGAACGCTATAGCCTGCTAAATCCCACAGTAAATATGCTAGAAAACCAATCATGGCAAAACGACCATTCCAGATTTCTGTTTGAGGAGTCCAACCAAACAGAAAAGCATTGCGATCGCGGCCGTTATATTCTGTAGCGATGGTTGGTAGATCAGTGGAAGAGCGAGTTTCCATTTTTTTGTCCTAAATAATTCGTTACTTAACTTAACTTTAGCTATTGTTTACTAACTTGCTTTCTGTCAATAGATACAATCTCTAGGCACTTCTTAGGGACGATTACCGAAAACCTTTTGGTATCGTCAAATCCATCTTGAGGAGGTGATAAAAAGGCTAATTGTAAATAAATGTAAACTCGCTGCAATAATCCAGAGCTAACAATACAATTTAAGAAAATCAAATATTCACAGGCTCATAATTAAAAATAAAATCTATCAATCCTCACTTCATAAGCATTACACCACCTAAGTTTTGCAAATTCAAATTGAAACACTGCTGTTTAAAATTAAAAATTCTATCTGCCGTAGGATATAGTTTCAAACTTAGGAGAGATGATTTTATAGCTTGAATTCCAGGATTCTAAAAGTAAGAACATTGAGTTATTGCCATAGATACATAGCCAAAGTACAGTTGCTGCTCACAAAATTCTTAGTACCTCAAAGTTTAAAATGACTAGCACAAGGAAATACAATGTTTCAAAGTACGGAAATCATACTGGCACTTGACAAACCTCTATTGTGGGTGGCACAAGTTCCACTTGCTCCCCCAGTTTCACCAGCGCAAGCATCGGTTATTACTTCTGGGCCGCGTTTTTTTGTGGCTTTACTGTCTGGTGTCATCCTAGCTTTTGCTTTCCAGTTAGTATTAACCAATCTCTCCGTCGCCGCAGGGATTTCCTACCTAGGTCGTCCGTCTGATTCAGGAATGGGAGAAGGAGGAAGTTTCGGTGGCACGATTCGTAAAATCGGGACGGCGGCTGGCATCTGGACATTAGTCACCGTCACGATCGCCTTATTAATTGCCTGTTTTCTGGCAGTAAAATTGAGCCTCTTAGTTTTAGATCCCAGACTGGGAGCAATTCTCGGTTTAGTAATTTGGGGCGCATACTTTTTGTTACTGGTTTGGGTGAGTTCTACTACGGTAGGTTCCTTAATTGGCTCGGTAGTCCACTCAGCCACCTCCGGCTTCCAAGCAATTATGGGGACAGCTACCGCCGCTTTGGGTGCTAAAGCCGTGAATCAGCAGGTAGTAGCCACAGCCGAAGCCGCCGCCTCTGCCGTGCGTCGGGAATTAGGTAGCGCCATCGACCCCATTAGTATCCGGGAAAACATAGAAGATTATATTGAAAAGCTGCGTCCACCAGAACTAGATATATCTAATATTCGCGGTGAATTTGAAAGCTTACTGAGTGATCCTAGAGTCAGAGAAATTGCTGGTAGTCCTGACCTGCGTCATATCGATCGCCAAAAGTTTGTGGATTTAGTTAGCAGCCGCACCGACCTTTCTAGGCGAGATGTCAATCGCATAGCTGACACACTATATAGTGTTTGGCAACAAACTATGGGTAAAACACAACCCATGCAAGACAACTTAGGAGAGTTGGTTAGTTATCTCAAGTTACTGCCACCCGGACAAACCAAAACCGATGAACTCAACGCCAAATTAGATCGGTTGATGGCACAAATAGGTACTACTAAAGAGACTGAGCAAAAAGCAGCTCCAGGGCCAATTCAGAGTACACTCCAGCAAGGGCTATCCGCCTTAACTGGGATTGTTTTGGGACGGACTGATTTATCAGATTTAGACGTAGAGAAAATTTGGCAAGCCCTAACCACAGCTAAAGATAAAGCCACAGCACAAGCAGATAAATTAGGATTACCCATACCATCCCAACCTTACAGTCCGATTCGGGCTGATATGGAAAACTACCTACTTAATACCTATGCTTGGCAATTGAGTGAGGAAAGAATTGCCCAAGAATTTCGGGATGTGATCTACGATCCAGCCGCCGATCCTGGTACAGTGCGACGGGAACTAGAGCGAATTTCCCGCAGTGATTTTGTGAATATCCTGCAAAACCGAGGACTACTCACCCAAGCCCAAATTCAGCACATCGCCGACCGATTAGAAGCAGTGCGTCAGGAAGTGCTTTTGTTAGTGACTGCGGAAGAAGAAAGAGAGATAGACCAAGACTTACAACGGCGGGTAGAAAGTTATTTGCTAGTGACAGCTAAGGGTGATTTAACCCCAGAAGGTATTGAACGGGATTTTAAATCCATACTGGCAGATCCAGACGCAGATTATGAAACCATGTCCCGGCGACTGGTGATAGTTGAGCGTCAAGCAATGTTGGATATATTGTTAGAACGCAATGATATTCAGCCATACGAAGCTGGTGCCATTGTAGATGAATTAGAAAAACAACGCGATCGCGCCTTAGTAGAATCGAAAAACTTAGCTGATCAAGCTAGATATCAAGCTGAAACCCTGTGGTTGAATGTCGAGTCATATCTCCGAAACACAGGCAAAGCCGAGTTAAACCCTGATGCCATCCGGGCGGACTTGAAACGGCTATTGGAAGACCCCCAAGCCGGAATGACTGCAATTCGGGCGCGATTGTCTCGCTTTGACCGGGATACTTTGGTGAAATTGCTCAGTCAACGGCAAGATTTAACCCCAGAACAGGCTGATCAAATTCTCCACACAGTAGAAGAATCTTGGCACAGCATCCGCCATACACCACAAGCTTTAGCAGATAAAGCCAAGGAGCAATATGACTCTGTAACTGCAACAATTGCAGATTACTTACGGGGAACAGGCAAAGAAGAACTCAACCCCGAAGGAATTCAAAGGGATTTAAATAGACTGTTTGAAAATCCCCAACAGGGAATTGTGGTGCTGCGGCGGCGATTGTCTCAAATTGACCGGGATACCTTGGTGAAATTGCTCAGTCAACGCCAAGATTTGAGCGAAGAACAAGTCAACCAAGTAATTGACTCTGTACAAACATCCATTCGTAACATTGTCCGCGCCCCGCGTCGCCTAGCTACCCGTACCCAGCAAAGAGTAGAAACTTTCCAAGCTTATTTGGAAGAATATCTGCGACAAACTGGTAAAGAAGAATTGAACCCAGAAGGGATCAAGCGCGATGTGCAACTACTACTGCACGATCCTAGGGTAGGGATGGAAAGTTTTAGCGATCGCCTTGCACATTTTGACCGTGCTACAATCATTGCCCTGCTAAAGATTCGGGAAGATATTAGTGATCAAGAAGCCGCCAGAATCGCCGATAACATGATCTCAGTTCGGGATCAATTTGTCGAACAAGTGCGGGGTATACAACGCCGCATCCAAGATGTGATTGACGGGATTTTTGAGCGGATTCGCCACTATCTCAACTCCTTAGAACGTCCAGAGTTGAACTATGACGGCATTAAACATGATGTGCGGACATTGTTTGAAGACCCACAGGCAGGGTTTGATGCTCTACGCGATCGCCTCTCATCCTTCAACCGTGATACTCTGGTAGCCATTATGAGTTCCCGTGAGGATATCTCTGAGGCAGATGCCAACCGGATCGTTGACCAAATTGAACGCGCACGTAACACCGTCTTGCAACGTGCCGAACGCCTACAACAGCAAGCACAACACCGCCTAGAAGAAATGAAGTATCAAGCCCAACGGCAAGCGGAAGAAACCCGCAAAGCCGCCGCTTCAGCCGCTTGGTGGTTGTTTGCCACAGCGATAGTTTCCGCCCTGTTCTCTGCATTAGGAGGAGCGATCGCTGTAGTTCTGGTGTAGGTTAACAAGTTGTCTCCGCTTAATTTCAAGCCTCCTGATATGGGAGGCTTTTTTATATTCACGACTTGCTGAAAAAGTCTTATCGTTGAAGTAGGCAATAGGCAATAGGCAATGGGCAATAGGCAATAGGCAATAGTGATTAGTTTTTCTCCCCTGCTCCCCCTACTTCCCCAATCCCCAATCCCCAATCCCCAATCCCCAATCCCCTATTCTTTCAACCTGGGATATTGAGGACGACAAGGACTACCCCAACAGACTTGTCCTGCTGGCATACCAGTAAAAACGGTACTACGTGCGCCAATTACGGCATTAGCACCAATTTGTACTCCTGGCCCGACAAAACAATCCGCCGCTAACCATACGCCGTTACCAATGGTAATACTGGCTGTTTTCAAGCCAAAAGCAGGGTCATAAATATCATGGCTACCAGTACATAGATAACTTTTTTGAGAAACTACGCAGTGTTCACCAATATCAATCTTATCTAAGCTGTATAAAACTACATCGTCGCCAATCCAGCAGTAATCGCCAATGGTGACTTTCCAAGGGTAGGTAAAACGGGCAGTAGGGCGAATAACTACGCCTTGGCCGATATGCGCCCCAAATAAGCGCAATAGCCAGCAACGCAGACTATTAAAAGGATGGGGAGTCAGGGGAAAAGCGATCGCCTGGACAAACCACCATAATAAAATGTACCAACCAGGCCGGCCTCTATCAAACCAAGATTGGTCATATTTGCGTAAATCTACAAAGGGTTGGTCATTAGTCATTAGTTTATAGGCAATAGGCAATAGGCAATAGGCAATAGTTTACGCGATGTGCAACTTATCTTTGAAACCCCTCTCCAAACCTCTCCCCTGCAAGGAGAGAGGCTTTGATTCTTGCTCCCCTTCCCTTGTAGGGAAGGGGTTGGGGGTTAGGTTTGAGAGAAAGTTGCACACGGCGTTAGTTTATGAAAAAAAGTTAGATTTTAAATTTTGAATTGATTCAATATCCCCTACTCCCCTACTCCCCTGCTTGTTTCGCGGTTATTGGACAGTAGACCTTTAATAACGGCGTTTAAATAACCTACTTGGCCATAGGCATAAACGAGGTTATCGAAGCTTTGGGCTGGATCATTCAAATATTTCAAGGCTTTATATAAGCCACGTATCAACCTTTCACTACCCAAACTTAACTGAGCAATACCGGCTTTACCAGCTAGTTGTTCGCGGTAGCATTCGCTGATACCTTGCCACCAGCCTCGGTTGAAAAACCAAGCACGGTTGATGCGTTCTGGGGCGACGTTGTGAGCGACTAAAGCTTGGGGAAGATAGGCGACTTGCCAACCACCCTGGAGTGCTAGTTCCGTCATTTGTAGTTCTTCATTGGAAAGGAGGTTTTTCCCCACTCTTCCCAGCTGAGGATCAAAACCACCTATGTCTTCGAGAAAGCGGCGGCGTAGGGAATAATTTAAGCCTCTAGGAGTTAGCCCTGGTGTTTCGATGTAAACTAGGCTGTCGCCTAAATCATATGCCCCCAAATTGCCTGCTAAACCAGGAGATAACCATTTTGGCGGTTCAACACCAGCAGGCCATAACAGAGTCACTTTACCACCAGCGATCGCTAGCTGTGTATTCGTTTGATAAGCGTCATACAATACTTGCAGCCAGTGAGGAGTCGCCACGGCATCATCATCTAGATATGCCAATATTTCTGCCCTAGCCACTTTAGCACCTGTATTGCGGGCTACTGATAACCCAATGGTGGGTTCAAAGACATACTTGAATCGGGAGTTGCTAGCCCTTTGTTTTGCCACTTCACAAGTGCGATCGCTTGATCCATTATCCACTACCACAACTTCAAACTCACCTGGGAAATCTTGCGTCAACAGGCTATCAATCGCCGCACCTAGATAGGTGTCCCTGTTATGTGTACAGATAATGGCAGAGATTAGGATGTCTGACATGGTGGTTTAGGGAGTGGGGAGTGGGGATTGGGGATTGGGGACTGGGGATTGGGACAGATTAAATATCTGCTTTATACTTATAACCCTCTGCCTCCTGCCTCAAACTTGCTGAATGTGACTATGTAAAACTACTAAAGTCTCGGCTAGTTGGCTGAGGCGAGTTTCTAGGTATTGTTTGCGTCCTAATAATTGTCGTAATTTTTGGTAACGAGCGATCGCCATACTCACTGTTGCTAACTGATTCGGTGGACATGGACGTGACCAAACTTTTCCAGAGGCATCTACACCACACAGGCGATAACCAGTGCGTAAAGATGGGTTAGGTGTTTTACTATCAGGGTCGCAAATTTCTTCTACATAATCTATCAAACGTTCAACTTCGGCATGGCGGAGTGTTGCTTTTCCTCCATGTTCTACATCCCAAGGATTGGATTCTAGCCAACCATTGACAATGGGGCCTTCTAAATAAATATCTTGGATTTGTTGCACGATTGTTTGTAGCTCTTTTTGCCAACCTGCTACGTGTTCCTGAATTTCTTGCAGGATGTTCATGGCTAATGCGGGATTAGCACCATGACGATGGTTGCTAAAGGTGGGTGTTTTGAATTTTGGTAGGCTGGGTATCTTACCTCCATTTTCTTGGACGGGAAAGGTTTGTACAGAACTATGGTGAGGAAACAAATTTTGCTCAGTAGGATGTTCAACCTGGGAGTCTGTAAATAGCTCTTTGAGTTCTTCTTGTGGCTTGCTTTCAGCTTCTGTCTCTTCTTTAGCCGCCACGCTAATCCTGAAGGATACAGGACGCTGCTTCGTACTCTCGCCTGTTTCCACAGGGACAGTATCGCGAGTGCCTAAATCGTGTAGAGTTGCTTCAATGCGTTTCACACCTGCTTTCATAGCCATACCCTAAAATCTACTGTTCGGTGTTTAATATTTAAAAATGGGGTGATTAAGATTTATGTCTTTCGCCCATTTTGGCATAAACAATGTTGGTGCTAATTTTATCTCGATAAAACTTATTTGCTTTCACCAATGTTATCAACAAAGTGAAAAATATTGCTTTAGATCAATCAAGCAAACATACTTAGGACATAAATTTGGGTAAAGTCATTTTAGTCACGGGGCCTGCTAGGTCTGGTAAAAGTGAATGGGCAGAAAGTTTAGCCATAGAGTCTGGGAAAACGGTAGTTTATATAGCTACAGCTAACGATAACCTAGACGATCAAGAATGGCACCAACGTATTCAAATACACCAAAACCGCCGTCCTCCAGATTGGATAACGCTGGAAGTACCAGTAACCCTATCTGTAACGCTGGCTGATACTAAACCAGATACTTGTGTTTTAGTGGATTCTCTAGGGACTTGGGTAGCGAATCTTTTGGAACAAGATGATCTCAGTTGGGAAAATACTCTGGCGGAATTTTTAGAAACAGTACAGTTAGTTGCTGCTGATATGGTGTTTGTGGCGGAAGAAACGGGCTGGGGAATAGTTCCAGCTTATCCTTTAGGGCGAACATTCCGCGATCGCCTGGGTTCTTTAGTGCGTCAGTTAGGCACAATTTGCGAAGCTGTTTATTTAGTGACTGGTGGTCATGTTCTCAATCTCAGCATACTTGGTACACCATTACCAAAATCTAAGTAGGTCGGCGTAAATAATTATTGTTGGAATAAGGCAGGGGGCAGGGGGCAGGGGGCAGGGGGCAGGGGGCAGGGGGAGAAAGAGTTTGAGCCTTATTTACTTTTCTTCACATAGTTTGGTTTTATTGCACCGACTTACTTATACATTATGAATAATGAAGGATAATTTAAGAAATTTTAAGAGACATATATTATTCTTCATTGCTGTAATTTTAGTGTGATTCTTAATAGAAAATTAAACAGTTAGCATCCAAATTGTCCTCATACCGAATGTAGTATAAAGGTATGGCAAACACAGAAGAAGTCAAAAGATATCTTTCCTACTGGTTTCAGTTAGGTAAGAAAGTAGTGATCGGTAATGAGGCAACAAAATTGCTACCTCAACCTATATTCCAAGGCGATCGCTACAGCAAAGAATTTGAAGAATGTTGGCAAAAAATTTCATCATCAGCAGGTAAATGCTACTTAGAAGGTACTGAAGAGACTATTGCTGAATTACTCACACCAGTATGGGAAATGTGGCCTTGTAGTCGCTGTTCCATGCCAGTACCTATGCGAAATGTGGGGATGCCCGCCGCACTTTGTCCATGTAATGATTTGCCAAACTGGCCTAATACTGAGTTACCCAGTCCCAGATGCCCCATTAATAACGAAGAACAATTGAAATTAATCCGCGATCAGCTTTTAGGAAAGCTTACTTCAGCTAGTTAATAACTGATCAATATGCAATACATCTACTGTGGTTTCTATTCGCGAAACCACAGTATTTTTTTGTTCATTATCAGGGTTTCAGGATTTATAGCTGTAGCCAATGAGATTAGGACATCAGGAAATCATAAAACCATTACCATCAGAGGCTTTTAAACCTGTCACCTGTCACCTGTCACCTGTCACCTATCACCTATCACCTATCACCTGTCACCTGTGATAAATCTGTTTCATGATTTTGATGAATTGGTATTATGGGGGGCATTTTTGCATTCTAATGCCAGCCTAATTTGAGATTGTATTTTTCAGAAATTCTATCACCTGAATTGAGTAGTTTAGTCCCCAAAAATCAGCAATTAAGTTTACAGAAATTGTAAGTGACTCATCTAGTTACTCCCAGCTATTGTAGTTATCAAGCAAGCAGTTGAGGAGCCAACAAGCGGCAAACAACTACTAGCTGAAACCAACCAAAACTATCTGATTAATGGAGTTACTGACCATGCAATTTATCGAAAACAACCTGTTTACCCAAATCTCTACTGAAGAATCTGCTAATGTTAACGGTGGTAATACTAGTTCTATCATGAATCTTCTAAGTGCTGGTGCTGTGTCTTCAGTTTTAGACGCTTTTAATTTGGATGAAACTGAGATCGGACAAACCTTCATCCTCTTCACCCTTGCTGGTGGATTCTCATTCTAATAACATGAGGTAAGTTAACTTTCTCCTTCCTCAGTTTCAGTATCTTGAGCCAAGTTGGTGTTAGAAACCTAGTAAATATCATATAAGTAGTAAGGAAAATCGAAACCTTTTTACTGATGATAAATAAAAGTTTAGATCACCAACTTCCTCAACAAATATTTTCTTCTCATAAGCTGAGGTAAAGAATGCGCTCACCGTTTCATATAAGCTTACATATTTGTCCCTTACTATGAACGGATTGAGCGCATTCAAAATAATTTCCTTGGACATAAGTAGAACGGCGTAAATATTTGTAATTGGGATAAGGCAGGGAGCAGGAGGCAGGAAGGCAGAGGATTTTAATATAGTTGTGTTTTTTCCTACAGACTTACAAACAACAACATATAGCAATTCGATATTTTCAATGGTTTCTGCACGAAAATTATTCTACAAAAAGTAGAAAAGTGGAGTAAAAAATTATGCAAGTTATCGAAAAAAATCACCTGTTTACAGAAATATCAGCTAAAAATGCTGCTGCTGTTAGTGGCGGAGGGTTAAGAGAACTTCTGACGGCTTCTGCTTATTTTACCGTAATTACTGCTTTGACAGGTAATCCAGCAGGTGATTTAGAACGCAATATAGGCTTGTTATTTTTAATGGGTGTGCTGTCGGTACCTGGTTCTTTACCCGGTCTTTTTGATTAGTTTTTATTATTATAAATGCCAATTTAATTATGTTATTTCATTATCAAACATATGGAGAAAAATAGCCTATTTACGGAAATATCTGCTGAAGATGCTGCTGATGTTAGTGGTGGTGGACTGCTGACGGCTGCGGCGTATATCACAGTAGCAAATGCGTTTAATATTTCCCCTGAGTTAACACAAACTACGGCACTTCTATTTCTAATTAATGCACTAGCAGTACCTGGATTTTTAAGTGATAGTTTTATTCCATCTTTGGGAAGACAAAGTACACCATTCCGCTCTCATAGAGCTAGTAGTGGAGCATCACTTTTCGTAACACAATTGATGTATAACGTAGAACCTTGGCTATGAATTAATATACAAATGAAATGCTAGATGGAGGAAACATGAATACTGTTGAAATACAAATGTTTTTTATAGAGGTTAGTGCTGACATATCTGCTTATATTAGTGGAGGATTTATGATTAATAGGACACAACCAAATTTACCTTTCCTGCCACAAAGAGAAAATGATATCGCTAGAGTTAGCCGTCAACTTTTTGGAGATAACGATATCATAACTCGTATATTCAGTTCTAATAACTCTTCTTATCGATTATAGATTTCTTGAGCATCGCAATATATGTTATGCACATAAGTTAAATCTATCCAATTTGACTTATGTATTTTTTTGTTATTTTAATTAAGGTTTTAAATCAATAAACAAATATAAATGTTTGAATTATGAAATACGCTCATGTTTTACAACATAGTGAAGAAGATTGTGGGGCGGCTTGCCTAGCCGCGATCGCCAAACATTACGGACGCAACTTTACCCTCAGTCGCATTCGTGAAGCCGTCGGTACAGGGCAATTCGGCACAACTTTATTAGGGCTAAAACGAGGCGCAGAAACATTAGGTTTTAAGGCTAGTACCGTTAAAACTTCCCCAGAGTTATTAAACCACATTGATAAAGCACCCTTACCAGCAATTATCCACTGGCAAGGGAATCATTGGGTAGTTTTATATGGTAAAAAAGGCAAAAAATGTGTAATTTCTGATCCGGCTGTAGGTATACGTTATCTATCTCCAAAAGATTTAGTTGCAGGTTGGACTGATTGGTTAATGTTATTACTAGAGCCAGATCCAGAATTATTTTATCAAGAAGAAGACGATAATATTGCTGGTTTTTGGCGTTTCTTTAAACGTATCTGGAATTTTCGGACTATTTTAGCCCAGGCTTTACCGCTAAATTTACTATTAGGAATCTTATCTTTAGCTTCTCCTTTTCTGCTGCAAATCTTAACTGATGATGTTTTAGTTCGTGGTGACACTAAGCTACTCACAACGATGGCGATCGCTGTAGTAGTAATGAATATTATTTCTAGTAGCTTATCGTGGGTACAATCTAACTTAATTGCTCACTTTGCCCAACGCTTACAATTAGGACTGGTTTTAGATTTCTGTCGGCAGATTCTCCGATTACCTCTGAGTTATTACGAAGCTCGTCGCAGTGGAGAAATTGTTAGTCGCCTCCGAGATATCAACCAAATTAATCAGTTGGTTGCTCAGGTTGTGATCAGCTTACCCAGCAAAACTTTTATTGCTGTCATCTCTTTGGCGTTAATGACTTTTTATAGCTGGAAGTTAACTGGTGTAGCTATGCTGGTTTCTGGATTTATGACTATATCGACAATCGTATTCCAGCCAACCTTACAGCAAAAAACCCGTGAGCTTTTAGTTAAAGATGCAGAAGCACAAGGTGTTTTAGTAGAAACATTTAAAGGCGCTCTCACACTCAAAACTACTACCTCTGATTCACAATTTTTAGATGAACTACAAATTCGCTTTAGTCATATAGCTAATCTGACATTACGCACCCTCCAAATAGGAATTATCAATGGTACATTCTCCAATTTCATTTCTAGTGTCGGTAGTATCGTTTTACTTTGGTATGGTGGTAATTTAGTCATTAACCCAGCCGAAAATTTGAGTATTGGGCAGTTACTAGCCTTTAACTCAATGAATGGTAATTTTGTCATCTTAATTTCTACTGTCATTAGTTTTGTTGATGAGTTTACTACTGCAAAGACTGCGGTGCAACGTCTCACAGAAGTGATAGATACTACCCCAGAAAATGCAGGGGATGGTAAAAAACCTTTTGCCAAACTACTAGGAGATGCTGATATTATTTGTACAAATGTCAACTTCCACTATGCTGGGCGAGTTGATTTATTAGAAGACTTTACTTTAACAATTCCTGGCGGTAAAGTTACTGCTTTGATTGGTAAATCTGGTTGTGGTAAAAGCACTTTAGCTAAACTAATTGCAGGCTTGTATCCTCTACAATCTGGTAACATTCGGATTGGCTTATATAATCTAGAAGACTTATCTTTAGATTGTTTACGTCAGCAAGTGGCGTTAGTTCCCCAAGATGCTCATTTTTGGAGTCGTTCGATTGTCGAAAACTTTCGTTTAGGTACACCCTTCGTTACCTTTGAGCAAATTGTCAGAGCTTGTCAAATCGCTGGTGCTGATGAGTTTATTAGTAAACTGCCTGATAAATATCAAACAGTTTTAGGGGAATTTGGAGCTAATATTTCTGGTGGGCAACGTCAACGGTTAGCAATAGCCAGAGCCATAATTACAGAACCACCAATTTTGATTTTGGATGAATCGACTGGTGGGCTTGATCCAGCTAGTGAAACACAGGTTTTGGATCAATTATTACGTCATCGTCAAGGTAAAACTACAATTTTAATTAGCCATCGTCCTAAAGTTATTAATCGGGCTGATTGGATTGTGTTACTAGAGCAAGGTAGGTTAAAGCTGCAAGGTTCTCTAGAGGAATTGCAATCAACAACAGGAGAGCATATAGATTTTCTCCTGCCTTAAATATTGATAAATCTGTGGTGAAATATGCTGTATATTCAGAATCAGAAAATCCTGGCAGCAGATCCCAATGAGGAGTTTTTACCCCCTATTAGTACATGGACATCTCTTTTAGGATTATTACTAATAGGAACTGTTGGGACTGCGATCGCACTCTCTTCTTGGATTAAATACGATGTCGTTGTTAAAGCGGCTGCGACTGTACGCCCTGTAGGTGATGTGCGCCTAGTACAACCAGAAATGGAAGGGACTGTTGAGAGTGTTCTGGTGACAGAAAATCAACTTGTGCAACGGGGTGATGCGATCGCGCGTTTGAATACAGCTCAATTACAAATTAAAAAAAGTCTATTACAAAGCAATATCCAACAAGGTAGATTACAACTGATCCAAATTGATGCTCAAATCAGTACATTAGATACGCAAATACTAGCTGAAACACGATTAATTGAGCGGACAATTGCATCTGCCCAAGCAGATTTAAGTAGAAACCAACGAGATTACCAAGAAAGAAAAATTACTACTGATAGTGAATATCTAGCGGCGGCGGCTGGCTTACAAAAAGCCATAGCCAGCTTGCGAAAAGCTCAAGCCGATTTAGACTTTGCCAAAGTAGATCGCGATCGCTATCAACAATTAGCAGAAATCGGTGCTATTGGTAAACGAGAATATGAACAGAAAAAACTGGTGGTAGAACAAACTAAATCCTTACTAGCAGCCGAACAACAAGCCGTGAAAATTGCCGAAGCCCAATTGCAATCAGCCAAAGCTGTGGTGAATCCCAGCGCAGCAACGGTTGCGATCGCTACTGAACGCATCGCCCAAGAACAGGCTAGAGGTGAAGCTAGCATCGCTACACTCAACAAAGAAAAACAAGCCCTCCAGCAGCGCCGAGTGGAAATGCAAGCCCAACTCAATCAATATCACAAAGAATTACAACAAGTAGAAAAACAACTCCAAAGTAGTGTAATTCGCGCTACCAGTGACGGTGTAATTCTCAAACTAAATTTACGCAACCCTGGACAAGTTGTACGCGCTAGTGAGCCAATTGCAGAGATTGTACCCCAAAATACGCCTTTAGTAGTTAAAGCCATAATTCCCACCGCAGACATTAAAAAAGTTGCCGTTGGGCAGAACGTACAACTGCGAGTTGCGGCTTGTCCTTACCCTGATTATGGAACACTCCAGGCTGTAGTCAGTGCCATTTCTCCCGATGCGATCGCACCCCAACGCCAGGATACAAGTACAGCCACACCAGGCGCTATCACTCCCAATGGTAGTTATTTTGAAGCGACAATTCAACCCAAAAATCTGACATTTGGTCATGGTAATAAATCATGTCACATTCAATCAGGTATGAATGCCGATGCTAACATTATTTCTCAACAAGAAACAGCACTACAATTCATCCTGAGAAAAGCAAGATTAATTACAGATATATAGGCGAAAAAGACTAGAGATTAAGGACTAGGTAAAAAAATCTTCCCCATCTCCCTCATCTCCCCCATTTCCCCCACTCCCCCACCTCTAGCCACAAATTATACTTTCAAATGTCTAAGTTATGACCCTTGTTAGATTTCTGCCTGCTTATCATAGAATTCAACAAGCATTACAATGGTGGTCTTCTAGACAGTCAATGAAGCTTTTTCTGGAAGCTGAGAAAATTCGTGATGGTTTATTACAAGAAACCTTTACTATCCGCCGCAACTTAGATTTAGTCGCAGTAGAGAATTTGAATTTCTCAAGTAACCAAACTCAAGATTACCTCAAACAGATTGATCAATTTCATCACTCTTTAGTACAATTGAGCAACCGCTTATTTCCAGATTCACTTCAAGATAACTTTCCTCTGGCTATTGAGTGCTTATTAGAACCTTGGCTAGCGGCACATCCTCATCTATATTTTCATCTTGATTTGCCAGTATCTTGGCGACATGAGCAAGCGGAGCATAGTTTAATTGTCTTATCAGCCTTAGATGAGTTATTGACAATTAGTTTGCCACATATCTTAACACCAATCACAATTTATATTAGCCTCAAGCCACAGAAAAATTTTGGACAATTAAACGTACAGATTCACTATCCTGATGTAACTACATTTATCTGTCGCTCTAGCTTACCAGAATTAGATTATCTTTGCGATACTGTCCAAATATTAACTTCAGGTAGATGCTTTTATCGAACTAACAATCGTAAAGTGATTTGGTATTTTTGTTGGTAAATATTGTCCTAAAAATTTTAGTATCTCAACTAAAATAGCTGTTGCATAAGTATTTTATCAGTACAATAATCTCATCAGAGAAAATATCACTATTCAAATCCGAAAAAGTTGATAATTGTGTAATTAATTGGCAGGGTGTTAATTATGAAACAAACATTATCTGCAAACACACTCCTAAAGATTTTAGTAATAGATGACCATGAATCAGTTTTAAGTGGCACATTAAACTTACTAAAAAAACATTATGAAGATGCTGAATTAATTACTGCTTTAAATTCCCATGATGCGCTCGATCAAGTTAGTATTTTGCAGCCCGATTTAGTAATTATGGATCTATCGATTCCCAAAAATTCCGGAGTGACAGCACGACCTGATACGGGTGTACAACTTTTGAGAAATTTCATGAAAAATTATCCCCACTTAAACATTGTTGTTCAAAGCGCCCATGTCAGAACATTAGTCAGAATTAAACCTGATATTGATAATCATAAAGGAGGTTTTACAGTTGCTGATAAAAGTCTTTCTACTCAGGAAATGTTAACCAGAGTTGACTGGGCATTGCAGGGATTAACTCATACAAAAGATATCAAAGGCATTCATGGGGGGTTAGAAATTAAACCAGAGTGGTTGAAAGTATTAAATTTAGCCTTTGATGAAGGTTTACAAGATAAAACAATTGCCGAAAAAATGTGTATATCCGAAAGGATGGTACGCCATTACTGGAGTAAACTGCAAGATGCTTTAGGAATATATCCAGAAGAGGGTAAAAATATTCGCATACAAACTGAAATGCGGGCAAGGGCAGAGGGACTAATTGATTAGTCAGCCCCTTTGGGAAATTCAAAATAGCCTACGGCACGACTTACGCTACAAATTTCAACATTCAATCCCCATACTGAAAAGTCCAGTAATCCAGTAGGGTTTAATTTTGAATTGGAGTAAAGCGACTTGACGGTTAGTGGGGTGCGTCAGTATGAATAATTTCTTGGTACAGCTAAGTTTTCTCGCACTGACGCACCCTACATTTTTGATATTTTTTTATCTGGAAGTCCCCTAGCTACTCACTACCGGCTAAACGCCGTGCTACCGCTAACAGCACTATAACTACCTACCACTAAAGACTGGGGAATTAGCTTATGCCTCCTGGACTTTGGAAAATTATTAAATCAGAAATTAATATTTGGCGAGTAGGTATTTTACCAGGATTTACTGTGATTGGGCTGGTAATATTTGCTCGTCTCATGGGATTAATACAGTCTTTGGAGTGGTTAGCTTTTGATAGTTTTCTCCGCTTACGTCCAGAAGAAACTATTGATGAGAGAATTTTAATTGTGGGAATTAATGAAGATGATATCCGCAATCGTCAAAATTATGGCATTGATTCTTTTATCCTGGATCGCGACTTAGCAGCATTATTATTAAAATTACAAAAATATCAGCCCAGAGTCATTGGGCTTGATATTTATAGAGATTTACCAGTCAATCCTGGCCATAGTGAATTAGTCCAAGTTTTTCAAAAATATCCCAATATAATTGCTATAGAAAAGGTATTACCAGAAGCAATTTCTCCACCGCCAAATTTTCCCCCAGAACGCATTGGTTTTGCTGACCAAATCACAGATAATGACGGTAAATTAAGAAGGATTTTATTAGGTACACCGACATCTGATGGTTACAAGTTCTCTTTATCTGTGAGATTGGCAGCCGCTTATTTAGAGCATCATCATATTCACTTAGAAAATGGCATTCGCGATCGCGCTAACATGAGATTCGGTAAAACAGAATTACCAAGGTTCTTACCCAACTCTGGCGGATATATTCGCACTGATGCGGGTGGGGTGCAGGTATTGCTAAATTTTCGCAGTGGTCGCGAAAGATTTCGCATGGTGTCTGGGAGCGATATCAAAAGCGGTAAAATTAATCCTGAGTGGTTACGCGATCGCATCGTCATTATTGGTATCACTGCACCTAGTCGTAAAGATTTTATTACTACTGCTGCTACTCAATCAATTAAACCAGCCAAAGGACGAGTATATGGGGTAGAAATTCAAGCCCATGCCGTCAGCCAAATTATTAGCGCCGTGTTGGATAATAGACCATTATTAAAAACTTGGGATGAGCAATGGGAATATACCTGGATTTTTGCCTGGGGTTTCTTAGGAATTACTATTGCGAGGTTAACTAAATCCCCCTTCACTAATATCATAGTAGTTGCTTTTGCTACTTGTAGTTTAGTCATTATTAGTTATTTGTGCTTGGTTTGGGGTTTGTGGGTTCCCTTCATACCAGCAATTTTAGTTTTGCTATTAAATGGTATGGAACTCACCGCTTTATATCAATATGACTTTGCTTTAAAGTCAGGGATGAAAGCCCGCCAAGCCATCATAGAAAGCACATTTGAAACAATTCATAATGGCCCTTTGCAAAGTCTAGCGAAAGTTTTAAGACTGCTGCAATGTCAAAACACATCAACACCAGAAGTCTTACCACAGATAGAAAAAGAACTGGAGAAATTAAACCATGAATTAAGAGGGATTTACGAATTTTTGCAACAAGAATCATCAGAACAAAATATGAGTTTATATTTAGGTAATAATCTGGTGTTAGATTTGCAAGAACCTCTCCATGATATTCTTTATCAAGTTTATAGCTATACTTTAGAACGGGAATTTCCCTGCTTTCAAAGTATTAGAGTCAAAATTCGGAGCTTTGAACCTATAGATGAACGCTGCTTAAGTATTGAACAAAAGCGGGGTATTTGTCGATTTTTAGAAGAAGCTTTGTGTAACGTTGGTAAACACGCTACAGGCGCAACTCGTTTACAAGTCACTTGTTATTTATCTAACGGTTGGTACATATTGAGAATTATTGATAATGGCTTAGGAATGATGTCTCATAAAGACGGTCGAGGCACACAACAGTTTATAAATCTAGCGCAACAATTGCAAGGAAAATTTAGGCGATCGCCCCTTGCTCCCCACGGGACAATTTGTGAATTATCCTGGCCTTTAGCCAAGTTATGGGGAAATTAACAATTCAAATTTCAAAATTCAAAATTAAAGACAGGTTAGTAGGGTGCGTCAGTATGAATAATTTCTTGGTACAGCTAGGTTTTCTCGCACTGAAGCACCCTACATATTAGATGAGATATTTTTTGATTTGGAAGTAGCTAAATGTTTAAACAGTGCAATGCCACAGGAGAAAAGACAGTGAGTCAAAACAAATGCCTCTTGCACCAACTTTTGATTAGTTGTATTTTGAGTACCATCGTCAGCATATCTCAAGTTGCATTGGCAGGATATCAGCCACCCGATGATCAAAAACCCCCCAAAGATTCTTCCGATTCATCAGGGGTGAGGATGATGAAAAACCAATGATTTGCGAGTAGGGACTGGGGATTGGGGACTGGGTATTGGGGATAGGCTGTTGACTTTGATGAGATTTACCCATTTTTTATTCATACAGTTTTGGTGTCATCATTGATGAACCGAATTAAATGAGTAATGAGTAAATACCCATTACTTATTACTCATTACTCATTACTCATTACTTAAAGAAGGAAAGGATTAGGCATGAATTTTTAACCCCTGAAAAGGTACAAAGTCAACACCCTAGACTGGGGGAGACAAGGAAGTAGCAAAGAAAGGTCTTCTCGGCGATAAGATAAGACAGAGCTTGAAATTTAGCAGAACAAAGGCTAGAAAACTCTGTGCAGATCACATTTTTAGGGACAAGTTCCGGTGTACCCACAAGATCGCGTAATGTTTCCAGTGTTGCCCTAAGATTACCCCAAAGGGCTGAATTGTGGTTGTTCGACTGTGGTGAAGGCACTCAGCATCAACTGTTGCGGAGTGAACTAAAAATGAGCCAACTATCCCGGATTTTTATCACTCATATGCACGGCGACCACATTTTTGGCTTAATGGGGCTTCTGGCTAGTTGTGGTTTGGCTGGGAATGTAGACAGAGTTGATATCTATGGCCCAGCCGGATTAAATGACTATATCCAAGCAGCCTCACGTTACTCCCATACACATTTTTCCTATCCTATTAAAGTCCATGCCATTCGTCCGGGAGTGATCTACGAAGATGAAGAATTTACTGTTAGCTGTGGTCTTTTGCATCACCGCATCACAGCTTTTGGCTATCGCGTAGCGGAAAAAGACCGCACCGGACGCTTTGACGTGGAAAAAGCTCAAGCCTTACAAATTCCCCCAGGTCGGATTTACGGTCAACTTAAGCGTGGTGAAACTGTCACCCTGGCGGATGGCCGAGTCATCAATGGTCAGGAACTATGCGGCCCTACGGAAATTGGACGTAAGATTGCCTATTGTACAGACACAATTTATTGTGATGGTGCAGTAGAACTAGCCCAAGATGCGGATGTGCTAATTCACGAAGCAACTTTTGCCCATCAAGATGCAGATATGGCGTTTCAGAGGTTGCACTCAACAACTACAATGGCAGCACAAACAGCTTTAGCTGCTGGGACGCGTAAATTAATCATGACCCATTTCAGCCCTCGTTATGCTCCCGGTAATATATTAGATTTAAAAGATTTACTCAAAGAAGCCCGTGCTATCTTTCCTCGTACAGACATGGCTTATGATTTCATGACTTATGATGTGCCGAGACGACGAGAAAATAATTAAATATGGTCATTTGCATTGATTGTGGAACTGACTGGTTTAGGTAGGGAGTAGGGAATCAGCCTTTTTGATTTTTTAGGACTAAAGTCCTGACTACAAATCTTTAATTATTTACTTAATTTTGAATTTTGAATGCAAGGTTTTATTAATTTAAACAAGCCCTTTGGCTGGACTTCCCATGATTGTGTTGCCAAGGTGCGGAAACTGTTACGCCTGAAACGTATAGGACACGCCGGCACTTTAGATCCCGCCGCTATCGGTGTGTTACCTATCGCTGTTGGTAAGGCTACCAGATTATTACAATACCTACCAGGAGAGAAAGCTTATAACGCCACTATCCGCTTAGGAGTGCGGACTACAACGGATGATTTGCAAGGTGAAATCATCACTTCCCAACCTAGCCCAGAATTAGACTTGATAGAGGTAAAAACGGCATTAAGTCAATTTGTCGGCAAAATTGAGCAAATACCACCAAGTTACAGCGCCATTCAAGTAGAGGGAAAACGCCTGTATGATTTGGCGCGTCAAGGGGAAACAGTAGAAGTTCCAGCTAGAACGGTAGAAATTTTTAGTATAGAAATTTTAGATTGGCGCACAGGGGAATTTCCCGAATTAGATGTGGCGATCGCCTGTGGTAGTGGTACATATATTAGAGCGATCGCCCGTGATTTAGGTACTGTTTTAAATACTGGTGGTACTCTCGCCGCTTTAACCCGCACTCATAGCAGTGGCTTTAATTTAATTGATAGTCTTACCCTGAGTGATTTAGATACACAACTGCAATCTGGCACTTTTCAACCCATACCCCCTGATGCTGCTTTACAACATTTGCCATCAGTGAATTTACCAGACATATCTGCCGAGAAATGGTGTCAAGGACAGCGTATTCCTCTAACTCCCGAAATCTCTGGCAAAGTGCGAGTTTACCAAGCCGAAACCCGTTTTTTGGGAATTGGGGAATTACAAGAGGGTGTATTAATTCCCCAGATGGTGTTTGAACCGATTTCTTGAAGAAGGCAGGAGGCAGGAGGCAGGAGGCAGAAGGAGCAATTCAGCTATAGGATTCGACCCCTCCTGAATTGAAGCCACTGAATTCTGATTCAGTGGGGGTCTTAAACCCTGTCTTGAAAAGTTGCTCCTCTTGGGTAAAACCCAAGACCGCACTTTTCCCTTGCTCCCGACCGTCGCGGCAGGAGTCAGTTCGCGCAGCGTCCCGTAGGGAGGGCAGTTTCCCTCCTGCCTCCTGCCCTCTGCCTCCTGCCTCTCTTGATAAAATCTATTCCCATCACAGATATCAATTACACTACTCCCGTATATAGTGAAAAATGAAGTTTTTGGGAGTGAACAGTGGCGCGTAAACGCTTGATTATTGAAATGGGGATGGGAGTAGATCAGCATGGACAAGAGCCGACAGTAGCCGCAGCTAGAGCTGTACGGAATGCGATCGCTCATAATGCTTTACCTGGGGTGTGGGAGGTTGCAGGTTTAAGCGATCCCAATGAGATGATTGTAGAAGTCCAGGTAGCAGTACCCTATCCTGAACAAGTCAGAGAAGCAGAAGTCTTAGCTGTATTACCTTTTGGTCGCAAAAGTTTAACTGTAGAATCTGGGGGGATGGTAGTCCAAGGACGGGCTATAGCTTCCCTCAACGATAAAAATGATGAAATGTTAGTGGCGATCGCATCTGTTACAGTCTTCATCGAAACGACTTAAAATTTGATTTGCGGCTGCCAAATTTTAATGGTTTTGTCTTTACTACTACTGACTAAGATTGGCTTTGATGGGTTAGTAGCGATCGCTAACACCCAGTCAGAATGACCAGAAAGGGTATGCAGCAATTTACCCGTTTGCATATCCCAAATTTTCACATGATTGTCAAGACTGCCACTGGCTAGGGTTTTTCCATCAATACCCAAACTCAGAGTTACCACCCGTGAGGTATGTCCGGTTAAAGTGCGGCGGAGTTCGCCTGTGTCTGGATTCCAGATTTTAATTGTCTGATCCCAACTAGCACTGACAAGTGTCTTACCGTCGCGGCTAAAAATCACCGATCTGACCGCATCCTGATGTTGTGCGATCGCACACAGCAGTTTACCTGTCTGCAAGTCCCAAATTTTGATAGTTTTGTCAATGCCTCCAGTAGCAACAGTTTTGCCATCAGGACTGATAGCTACAGAAAACACCCGACCTGCATGGGCTTTAATTGTGTGGAGGATTTTGCCTGTGTATAAGTTCCAAACTTTAATGCTGCCATCTTCACTACCGCTAACCATTATCTGTCCATCATGGCTGATAGCAACTGACCAAACAGGGCCAGAATCAGTAGTGAGTGTTGTCATCAGCTCACCAGTCTGAAAATTCCAAATTTTAATCGTTTTATCCCCACTCCCACTGACCAGAGTCTGCCCATCGGCGCTGAGAGCTATTGTCCTCACAATATCTGTATGTCCCTCAAGTGTGCGTATAACCTGGCTAGTCTTGAGATTCCACACCTTAATAGTTTTATCTGCACTAGCACTAACCAAAGTTTGTCCGTTGTTGCTGAGAACAACAGACCACACAGAATCTGTATGAGCAGCTAGCGTTTTGGTAAGAGTGAGATTTTTAGTATATGAAGCAGGATTTTGGCGAGGGATAGGATTGGTAACTTGTGGGGCTGTAGGCGCAAAAGGTGCGACTTTCAAAACATAGTAGCTCACAAATATGGCAGCGAATATCAAAGCATTGCTTAAGATCATCCCCAATATAAAAGCCAATTTCCCAGGTAAGGAAATCATAGCTTTTTGGCTAGCTCTGAAGCGAGTTTTAGCTAAGAGTATCTGTTGATAATCTTCTGCTGACGGCATGGTAGACACAGAAAAAGCCTGTATCGATGGCTTGACTAACTCTTTCCCATGCCCCAAAACTCCATTTCCTTGTGGGTGGAATTTGTCATCTCTGCTAGCAGAAAAGAAATCCCGATCAGAAATTGCCCTGTCTTGTATTTTCTCCTCAACCGCAAAGACAAACAAATTCAGCAATTCTCCTTGCTGAAGGGCAATCTGGCTTTGCTCAATCATCTCTTGAGGAATCTTCACCCCAGTCCGAGCAGGTTGATAACTCCACAAGTCAGGCATAACGATGCTTTCTAAAGACGCTGGGGGGTTTTGCCTGTCTATCAGCCTGACTGGCCCGGTGCATAAGCAAATACAAATATTTTCTAGTTGAAACGGCTGGAGTTTACCTGCTAAATAATAACAAAGGAAGTAGGGAACATCACTGCGACCAAAGTCATCTAGTCCGTCGTTGTATAACCAACCAAACAAACTCTGTTGTGGCGTGAGCTGATAGAGATAAGCAGCTCTGTACCCAGCACTGGGTGGATTATAGGAATCCCAATACTGATAAACGATCTGTTCGATGAAGGCTTGCTGAATTTCCGGGGGAACATCTTTACTCACCACGGTTCTAAATCCCACGACAGGAAAGCTGGTATGTACAAGTTGGGCTATGAGCAAAGAGTCCATACTAATCTGGAAAAACCTATGGGGTATTAGTTAGCAACATCATTTTCAGCAGTAAAGTTTAGTGTTTGTTCTGTTGTCGGCGTTTGTTGGGGAACAGGTTTAAATATATTGAAGGCAAAGAACAGTGAAGCGATCGCCCCTAGTAAACTCACACTGACTAAATACATGATTAAAATAGACCTGTGAGTTGTTAGAGGAAATCCCTGACTATGAGGTAAGTTCTGGCTTGATTGACTCGCCAAACTTGCTGGTGCTGAGGAATTTTGCGAATTATTGATTTGTGACAGCAGCCAGAGAAGTGGATTAGCCGCACCTTTAGCCCTGAGACGGGAAACACCTTCTAGAGAAACAATTGGTATAGCAGAATAGAAGATTTGCTGCGTAGTTTTTACAGTATCAAGATAGGCAGTTAAAGGCTGCAACTTTTGCTCAATTTGTAGCCGGGTAGCTGGATTTAGTTCCAGTAAATCGCATTTAGTCAAAATCAAGGCAAAACTATATTGCAAATTATACTTGTAACTCACAGAGGCGATCGCCGCTACTTGGTTGTAAATGTCTTCAATTACCCGTGGATAATCTTGATCATTAATTAAAGCATAGGCATTAATAAATACACAGCAACCATTGGAATTGAAGATCATGTCTTGAAATTCCGGATTGTGAATATTACAGAACTCGCCGGGAATATCCCACCAGCGAAAATGACATACTGTTTCGCTGCTCGATAGGGTTTGACGTTTTAAACTAAAGTTAAAGTTAGTGATTTTAATCGTGGGGGGTGGATATGAACCAGTACGCGCCACATGGTTTTTAATCTTTTCCAGGTTGGCTTGCACATCACTATCTTGGCAATCGAACCACAACTGCTGAGTATTGTCTGAGTTACTATCAGAATTTAATTCTGCATAGCTACCAGCGAGAAAAACCGTTTTGCCTACTCCTCGTTGACCAATACTTAACAGACTAAAAGTTTTTGGGGTTGTTGTTGGTAATAAATTCATATCATCATTTTTGTAATAATTCGGCGCTAATTTGCTGGGATATAAAAATCTTAAATAATTTTTGAACATTCACGAAACACTAATAGCTGTTGTGACAACGAGGATTGATGTTAGATACATCTTGAGTATGCGGTTTTGCGGAATGTTAAATAAATTTTGTTTCACGCATTCGCCGCCTTGCGTTCTCGCAGAGTACGCGCAAAAAGAAAACACTTTCAGTAGAGACGCAATTCATCACCTCTTCCCAGACTTCTCTCAATATACAAGGGTGCGATCGCTTTCAGCACTGCATTGGGAAAATAGCTCAAGGTGATTTTAATCAGCAAAAAGGTATATTGCTTTCTCATTTTGCTTAAATGCTTTCTAATTTCAGTAAATCCCGTATTCATTTCAGTAAATTCAGCAAGCAAACGGCAGTTTGTTGGCTCATTTTGCTTAAATGCTTTCTAATTTCAGTAGATTTAGCAAACAAACGGCAGTTTGTTTTGTCATTTGGGTTAAATGCTTTCTCTTTTCAGTAGATTGCCCATTCATGAAAAATATCGCAGTGTAGCAAAAACCATTGCAAATTTGCCAAAATCCTCTCAAGCCGATCAATACGGAAGTTTTTTAAGGTAAAGAATGTTAACCGTATTCTATTACAAGGTGTATATCATGGCTCGTAGGAAAAGAACTTCTCCAGTGTTACAAAAAGCAGTGCGCCGTGTGGCTGGGATGAACTCAATTAACCCAAATTTAGATTTAGGTAATGGACTGACTATACCTGCCTTCTCAACTCTCATAGAACAGATGCGAACTAAGGAGAACGCATACAATAGTGCGCTTTCTCACCTGGATAAGTTGTACCGAGAAATGCTAGACACAGAGCGCGAGTTAGCAGATATGGCAGAGCATATGCTGTTGGGAGTTGCGACTCGATATGGCAAAAGCAGTGTAGAATACGGCATGGCGGGAGGAGTTCCAAAAAACCAGCGCCGCAAGGGACTGCGAGGGAATTCACCAAATCTGAGTTCTGAGCAACCGTCAATTGTTGCCAGTATGAATGGTATTCAGAATGGAAGCAAGGCAACACTGATAACTTAATATATGCTATGTGCTACAAGCCCTTATTTTTTGTTGTCACCGGTAAATATTAATAAGGCTGAGTGCAATACTGATTCAGTCGCTTGACAAGTACATCCGACTCTTTACCGACAGTTGTAGCAGTTTTTGTCAGTACGGTATCAATTTCTTTTCTAGCTTTTTGTAGTTTTTCTCTGCCAGATGGTGATGCGTCAGCTGCTTTAGCTGCTGCTAAAGCATTAGACGCTTTTGCGATCGCCTGACTTAAATTTTGGAACACCCGCTTAAAACCGTCTTGCAAATCCTGCAAATTAGGATCAGATAAGTTGAGTTGCCCTAAAGATATAGTAATCGCTTCCAAATCTTTAGACAGTTGCCAGGTTGTGATCACCTGCTGTCCTTTATTTTGCTCAATGAGAGCATTGCCTTCATTCACTACTTGAATTAGTCGCTGACACTGAGAAGCTCTATCTTCCGTACAACCAGTAGCCAACAAAACAATGCTCAAACTAACAGGAGCAATAACAGTATATTTACGCCACACAGTGATTAACACTCCACCACCACTAAATCCCAAACAATAGTAGCGAATAATTTTAATATTTTAGTCAATCGAAGGCAGGAGGCAGGAGGAGGAAAAAGCCACCCACAAGGGGTGGGGCTTCAACCCTTACTCCCTTCTCTTCGAGACGCTCCGCGAAGGGTCGTGGCAGAGGGCAGGAATCAGAATTCCCTTCTGCCTAGCCTTGCGGCAACGCTTCCGCGAACTGCCTCCTGCCCTCTGCCTTTCTTGCTAAATCTTCCCTGTCCCCTGTCCCTATTTTCAAGACAGATGAAGTAGAATTAATTGGGGGAATTTTGGTATATAGCATAACCAAATCTTATGGAAACCACAAAGCGCAAAATTTGTCAGCTAGAGGCGACTCAGGAATGGTTGTGTTTAGATTCAATTGCATATATTGCAGAGTGCTTAGAAGCTTGTAGTGCTGCGGATATGGTTGCTGATCTGAGGGAAATCTTTCCGCGTCAAGCATTGACAGTAGCAAGTGTGCAAGTTTGCGAATTACAGAGAAAGCGCATTCAGAAGTGGCTGAAAGAACTGAATAGGGAAGGTGAGAACATAGGTGAACCCCCCCAAGTTTTTCATAATGCTTAAGTGACGCTTAGTGGTAGAGGCGATCGCCTGAGTATATTTTTATTATTTTGCAGCTTAATTACGAATTTTTCTTGGCATAGCCTAATTGCCAATTTTGCGATTGCTTTAATTCATTTAACTTGCCTTGAATAATCAGATTCAAAGCAATCCTAGTATTTAAATAACCTTTGAGTAAATAATGTTCTGGTTTAGCAGTAACACCAGCGATAACAGACTGATTAGTACGTTTTATTGCTCCACAGCGAGTATTTTCTCCTGGTAAATTGAGCGTAAATAGATAATCATGTCTATATTCTTGAGGAATCATAAATACAGCATAAACATGATGTTGACCCAGCCAAGGCTTAACTACTATTTTTTCTGGTTTAGTATAATATTTAACTCCTTGGATTTTAGGAAAACCCCAAGAAGACTGACAAAGTACAATAGGCGATCGCTCGACTTGATCTAAGAAATACGACATACCCAGAATACTCACTAAGCTCAGTGCAAATAAGAGCAAAAATCGTGATTTTAGTGATTTCTTTCGCACTTGTTTGACCATAGACGACTTGATTTTGCTATTTTAGCTAGCTCAACAATAAAGCGATCGCAGTTTTTTGGTTGCATATTTCATCTAGCTATACTTTCGTAAACACCAGCATTAAGCCGAAATTCTTACTACCTAACTTGTATAAGATACTCGTGATATTTTAAGTATTAAACACAAGCAGAGTTGAAAGCTGCAATTGCAGCAGCACAAAAGTTTATAGCAGGATAGAGAATCACACATGGCAAAGATAGCACTGCTAATTGGGGTGAGTGAATATGAGCCTGGGCTGAATCCACTGCCGGCTGCTGTTAACGATACTGAGGCAATACGGCAAGTCCTAGCACACTCAGAAATTGGTGGCTTTGATGAGGCCAATATCACAGTGCTAAAAAATCCCCAGCGCCAGGAAATGGAAGAAGCCATTGAGCATTTATTTGCAGGTCGTCAAAAAGATGACCTGTTACTATTCTTTTTCTCTGGTCACGGTATTAAAGACGACACAGGTAGGCTGTATTTAGCAACCCGCACTACACGCAAAACGCCCAAAGGAGACCTAATTCGTTCATCCGCAGTTGCAGCTAGTTTTGTCCATGAAAGTATGAGCCGCAGCCGTTCTAAGCGGCAAATAGTGATTTTAGACAGTTGTTTTAGTGGTGCTTTTGCTGAGGGTTTATCAGCTAAGGATGATGGTACTTTAAATATCCGGGAACAGTTAGGCGGTGAAGGACGGGCTATTCTGACTTCATCTAGTTCAACTCAATATTCCTTTGAGCAGCAAGGATCAGACATCTCCATTTACACCCGTTATCTACTTGAGGGAATTACAACTGGCGCAGCAGACAATGATGGGGATGAGTTTATTTCCATCGATGAGTTGCATGATTACGCTAGCAACAAAGTCAGAGAAATCCAGCCAGCAATGAAACCAGAAATCTATGCCATTAGAGAAGGCTTTAAGATTCGGCTGGCAAAAGTGCCTCCTGGTGATCCCACACAAAAGTATCGCAAAGAAGTGGCGCGATATATTAAGCGTGGTGCAATTTCTTTTATCGGTCGCCAAACATTAGATATATTGAAAAGTCGTTTGGGACTTTCTGAACTAGAAGCAACTAAAATAGAAGATGAAATTTTGGCAGTTGCTCGCCTAGAATTTCGAGAGAAATTACAGCAATACGAGCAAGCTTTTACCAATGCAATGCGGCAAGAAGTAGCCCCTAGTGAAGAAGAGATTAATGAGTTACGACAAAATATTCAGCAAATTTTGGGATTGAGAAATGAAGATACCATGCCAATTGAGGCACAAATTAAAACAAAGCTTGAAGCTTACAAGCAGCACCTACAACAATACGAACAGGCGTTAACACAAGCTATGCGACAGGAGTTTCCTCTCAGCCAAGAGACTCGCTATCGGTTGCAGCAGATGCAGCAGCAATGGCAACTTACTAATGATGATTTAACTAAAATTGATAGGCGCGTGGCTGCTGCAATAGAAGTATATCGGCAAAATTTACGGCAGTATGAACAGATATTTACTACATCAACACAGCAAGAATATCCTTTGAGTACAGCGAAGCGAAATGAATTGCGACAGCAGCAACAAAATTTAGGTTTAACAACTGAAGATATTGCTGCTATTGAAACCCGAATTATAGCTGATATTGAAGCGTACCGACAAAAGTTACAGCAGTATCGGCAAGCCGTGACTCAAGCAATTCAATATGAGTATCCACTAACAGAAGAAGTGCGTGAGGAATTAAGGCGACTTCAGCAAATTTTAGAACTTGGCGATGAAGAAGTAGCTCCAATTGAAGAAAAAGTTGTTCGGCAAAAAGGGCAAAGGCAAGATCTAACTCAGGAAAATATAATTTCTAAAGCTATAAAGGGCAATAAAACTCAAGTAATTCACACCCAGCTTTTCAGAATCGTGCCTGTAATATTGGTGGGCGCAGCTGGGCTACTAGGATATTGGTTTAGATCTCAATTGTCAGTTGTAACTCCGCCTACAACTTTAGTACCAGCGAATACCCCCACACCTCAGCAGACAAGATCACTCAATAACCTTGCGCCTGGATGGGTGATTAAAACCAATAGCGAAATTATTTTGACTAATCAGCAAAAGTTACCCTCCAATACCTTTTTAGAAGTTTCAGAGCAAAAATCTAACCCCCAAACTGCTGGAGATTATGACCTAACTTTGAGAGTGTGTAGCAATCAACAGTCATCCAAACCTGTATTAGAAAAAAAAGTTACGACAAAATTATCTCAACTCAAACGCTGGCAAATTTCTGTTTTACAGCCAAATGAAGATAGCCCTTGTCATGATTTTGATATACTACTTCCTC